>NZ_JBETMF010000012.1:0-185124 GCF_040427045.1 Agrobacterium vacciniicorymbosi | reverse complement strand
GAATTTGTTCGTCGTCTTGCTTGTCATAGACCCTACTTCTCACGAGTTGGGGTCTCCGGTAAATCCGGGGCGGTTCAACGTGAGTAAACATCGTCCATGTCCTGTGCTTGTTGAGGGACGCAAAGCCCGAACTTAACAGCTAAAAAACGGTGCGTCTCGTAATGGCAGGTCCGAAATCCTGGAAGTCCCAACACGAAATGATGACGGCTGTCGGCTGCCCTACCTTCTGGACTTGCTTTCGGGGTCGATTTAAAAGGTGAAAAAAACCTGTGCTCGAAGGCGTCTGTATGGATATTAAGGAAAACCAAGTTTCCGCAGACGAACTCAAACAACCCCTAGCCGACGCTGGTCCGTTCGTTGCCATAGTAAATGCGACGCGGACGCCGATGGTTGTCACCAATCCCAGGCTTACGGACAACCCCATCGTTTACGCCAACGCCGTATTCATCGCGATGAGCGGATACGCTGAAAACGAAATCCTTGGCCGCAATTGTCGCTTTCTGCAGGGTAATGCGACTGACCTGGCATCCGTCGACCGCCTGAGGAATGCCATCACCGCTAACGAAGAAATCGAGGTCGATCTTCTCAACTATCGCAAAAACGGAAGCAGCTTCTGGAACAGGTTGCTTGTCTCACCCGTATTCGGAGACGGAGCTGTCACCTTCTTCGTTGCGTCTCAGCAGGATGTGACACTCGAGCTCGAAGAACTGGCAGCGATCGAGCGGCGCAAAGCCGACCTTGAGAAAGAAGTCGCGGAGCGCACCGCCGAACTGGACGCGAGCGAACAAAGTCTGCGCTTGGCCCTTGAGGCTGGAAAACTTGGCATATGGACCATCGACTTTGTCACGTGTGAGCTAACCGCCTCGGCAGAATGCAAATCCATATGTGGTCGAACACCCAACGAACCCCTTACGCTGGATGACCTACGGGAAACGATCCATCCCGAAGATCGCCTCCTGCAGATCGAGGCGATCGATCAAGCTGTGAAAGACAGATCCCTCCTTGAAGCCGAGTATCGACTGGTCACGCCTGGAGGGGAGCTTAAATGGGTTCAGATCAGGGGCCAAGCGAGTTACGCACAAGACGGCGCGCCGTTATCCATCACAGGAATCACGCAGGATATCACAGCAAGACGGCAAGCGCAGGGTCATCGTGCCCTTCTGGCTCGGGAGTTGAGCCACCGTCTGAAGAACACGCTCGCGTCGCTGCAAGCGATCGTTTCGCAGACGATCAGGCGAGCCGCCTCCCTGGACGACGCCGGAGCGACCCTGGCGGCGAGAATACATGCGATGGCCACTGCCAACGATCTTCTTGTCAATGAGGATTTCGGCAGGGCATCGCTTCGAGCCCTTGTCATGCGCACGCTCGCACCGTTCGGTGTCGAGGACCATTCGCGGTTTTCAATTGTTGGCGCAGAGGTCGAGTTGCCATCCAATCTAATGCCAGCCTATGCGCTCGTCATGCACGAACTGGCGACAAATGCCGCCAAGTACGGCGCACTGTCGAACGAGAGTGGCGTGGTCGAAATTCAGTGGTCGATCAACACGATTGCCACAGGCCGTGAACTAACAGTGAGCTGGCGCGAACGCGATGGGCCGCCCGTCGTTGCACCAGCTCGGACAAGCTTCGGGACGCAGTTGATTCAACGCCTTCTGGCGAGCGAAGCAGGCGGTAGGGCGCGAGTATCGTATGATCCTTCCGGCATGTCGTTCGTATCGAGAGTGCCGCTGGACTGAACAAAACGAGCGATAGCTGTTTAAAGCACCGGGAAATCTGCTTCGGCATATAAGACTGGATTCGGCTGGTTCCCGCTCCACGGACTTGGTGTTTAATCAATCGGCTGTCGAGAATGGATCGAACTTGAAGACGTCGCGGTGTGTCTGCGAAGGGATCAAAAGGATCCACTTGCGTGTCCAACGAAAACACACCGTACGCTCTCGTAGTCGATGATGATGGCCTCATCAGAATGCACGCGATGGATATCCTGGAAGACGCTGGCTTCAGGGTGCTGGGAGCGGCGAACGCCGAGGAGGCATTGTTGGTCCTCCAGAAACACGGCGAAGACATTCAGCTTCTGTTTACGGATGTGCAGATGCCACCGGGCGAGCTGAACGGTTTCCACCTCGCTCGGCGAAGGTTACCTGCAAAGGCGGTCAACAAGGTCATCGACGTCGTTTCGATGACTTGGTTGTGGACCTTGCTCACGTCTGATAAGCGACGAGGCCCCAGGTTGTCCTGCGCTCAAGGCATGGTCCAGCAAGGCGATATCAAGCCCGAAACCGGTCGAATGCAGAAAGAAGTCTGGTTGGTGGATCTACGTCCGGATGGCGGTAAATTTCATCTCTGAGGTAACGCAGTTCAGCGTCGATCGATTCTTCTCCAACTTCGATCCACCAAGACATGGGTCGCCCATCGCTTCCGTCGGACCAGCGATAGCCTCGCGCCTTGAGGTGGTCTTTCATGTCGTAGGGACTGTTCTCCGCAAAAACGCGAACACACGCCCTCTGGCTTGCTTCATAGAGTTCAGCGAAAGCTGTGAAAGCGGACCCTTCTACCTCACGAGACAAGACCTCCAAAAGCGCGAAACAATCATCGACAGCGCGATGACCATCGTGGAAGTAGCCCGCGTGCGCGATCAGATATCCGAGCTTGGTGCCTTCATATCCCCGCGACGACCAGTCAATCTCCGAGTTGGAGCAAGCCCAGGCCTTGCCAGAAAACAGGTGAGAAAATGCCTCGCAGAATGGCCGGTCGAAACCGGCATTGTGAGCGATCAACAGATCGGCCGGTTCAATCAGGCCCTTCAACGCAGCGATATCGATTGACTGCGCGGCTACCATATCATCTGTGATCCCGGTAAGCTTGGTGATCTCAGGCGGGATGGAAATGCTCGGCTGTTGAAGCCCACCGTAGATGCCTGTCACATCACCGATGTTTCCAGTCGCATCGAACGTGAAAGCGATCACGCCGATCTCTATTATTTCATCTTTTTGGGCATTGAGGCCCGTGGTCTCGGTATCGAGAATGATGCCCTTGAGGGGGTACTCCGGACGTGCAAATCGTGAAACCGCGCGTGGTGTCAGTTTCTGCAGAATCCGATAGCGGCCGGTGTCCGACAGATGACGGACCATCTCCTCTTCACTCATCGGGATGGCATGCTTTTCGACCTTGGCGGATTTGGAGGCATCTCGCGTGACCACTTGATCCCGCGGAGCCTGCTCCGAAAACATATCGAATTGTTCCGCCATTCGCGCTGTCGTAGCCCCCTCGCCAATTTTCTCCCTTCAAACACGGTACCACCAGCAGATCAACCTTGTTTGTTGAGGATGCGATCCAGCCACGCTAGCGAATAGCGTCAAATTCGAGCCTATGCCGCGAAAGCTCTTTGAAATTTTGGACTGACCCGTTCACCATTAAAAGGGACGTCAACTGTAGTAGGATTTGCCAATTCGGTTCGCATTACCCGCGATCACTTTGAAACTTAAAACGCCTTGGCGGAAAAACCGGAAACTGGGATCAGCAGCTTTTAGTGCGGGAGACCACTTGAAACATCACGTGCCATCTGATCCTGGCTTGATCAGCTGCGGTCGCTTCCACTGTGCGAAGTGGAACCTAGCGCCCACCCTGCCGTTTGTTGTGCTACCCCAATTAAAACTTCGAGGGCACGCTTATGGACGAGAACAAATCCGCTCCCCGCACAACAACCGATGCAGGCATACCTGTACAAAGCGATGAGCATTCACTGACAATAGGACCAAATGGCCCCATCGTCCTGAACGATCACTATCTCATTGAGCAGATGGCGAATTTCAATCGTGAGCGAATTCCCGAAAGGCAACCCCATGCCAAAGGTAGCGGCGCTTTCGGCCATTTCGAAGTGACGAACGACGTCAGAAAATTCACCAAAGCAAAATTTCTTCAACCCGGAGCAAAGGTGGAGACAGCAGTTCGCTTCTCTACCGTAGCGGGTGAGCGTGGAAGTCCCGACACCTGGAGAGACCCGCGTGGTTTTTCGGTGAAGTTCTACACAGAGGACGGTAACTTCGACATGGTCGGCAACAACACGCCGATTTTCTTCATTCGCGACCCCATGAAGTTCCAGCATTTCATCCGAAGCCAAAAGCGCCGGGCCGACAACGGACTGCGCGACCATGACATGCAGTGGGACTTTTGGACGCTGAGCCCAGAAAGTGCGCATCAGGTCACATATCTTATGGGTGATCGTGGCGTACCAAGAAACTGGCGCGAGATGAACGGCTATGGAAGCCACACATATATGCTCATAAACGATGGGGGCGACAAGTATTGGGTCAAGTGGCACTTCCACACCGATCTGGGCGACGGCAACGCGCATCTAACGCAAGACGCGGCTGACACGATGGCCGGGCAGGACGGAGATTACCACCGCCGCGACCTGTTCGATCACATTGCCAAAGGCGAATTCCCAAGTTGGACCCTAAAGTTTCAGGTGATGCCGTTTGACGATGCAAAAACATACCGGATCAATCCGTTCGATCTCACCAAGACATGGCCGCACGAAGATTACCCGCTGATGGAGGTAGGCAAGCTTACTCTCGACACGAATCCGGTGGATTGGGACACCCAGATCGAGCAGCTGGCATTCGAACCAAACAACATGGTTCCTGGCATCGGGCTCAGCCCAGACAAGATGCTTCTAGCACGCGGTTTTTCTTACGCTGACGCACACCGTGCTCGACTTGGAGTGAATTATAAGCAAATTCCCGTCAATCAGGCGAAGGCGGCGGAAGTGCATTCTTATTCCCGCGCAGGACGCGGCAGGACGGTGAATGCCCTTGATCCGGTCTATGCTCCTAATTCCTATGGTGGCCCTGGGGCACAGCCGGAAACGGGAGGAGAGGCGACTTGGTTCGCAGATGGCGAAATGGTGCGGGCAGCTTATACATTGCGAGAAGATGATGACGACTGGAGCCAGCCGGGCGCGCTCGTGCGCGAGGTAATGGACGATGCGCAACGGGAACGTTTGGTCAAAAATGTCTCGGGCCATCTCGCGGACGGGGTGAGCGAGCCAATCTTGGAACGCGCGTTCAATTACTGGCGCAATGTCGACAAAGATGTTGGTGATCGGATTGAGAAAGCAACTCGCGATTTGCTCGGAGGCACTTCGGCCGCTCCAGGGATGGCAAGCGCTGAATCAATATCAGGATATCAAGGTATTCCCCCGACATCGTCGGTTGCCAAGGGTGACATAAAAAAAGCCTGATTGGAAAAGCGAGGTGATGCCCGCAAAACTGTTTCCAACTTGATGGTCGTCAGTACCGCTTCCCACAGTATTTCCAGAGAAGCGGTACTGAAAAGTAAGCATAGCGGCGATCCGTTATTCGAAAACTACCTATTTTTCACTTGAAAATTTGCGCTGACAACAAACGTCATGATTGGCGTTCGGCGTGATGATGTTGATGTGATGGCATCTAGTGATCTGCGCACTTGTGACTATGAGCTTGGACAATATTTAAACAGTCGTGCCAATCTTGAAAGAGGCCTCGTCGTCCAATTGGATCGCCATATGAGGACAGATTTTCAACGCGGGCTATTTGCGATGTGGAACCAAAATTTTAAGCCCGCATTATTGTATGCCGCAAAATCAGGACCCCTCATGACAGATGACACCAATACCCGGCAGGACGCCAGAGACGCCGGAAATCGCCTGGTTGATGGGCACGCTGCTGAAGATCCATTCGCGGCGGCATTCAAAGCCACCCGTATGCCCATGATCATTACTGATCCGCGTCAGTCAGACAATCCTATCATCTTCTGTAACACGGCATTCTGCAGACTAACCGGCTACTCCGACGAGGAGTTGATTGGCAAGAACTGCCGCATCCTTCAGGGGCAAGATACCGATCCGGAGGCGGTGCAGGAGCTCCGCAACGCTATTGCGGCGGAGAAGGATCTCTCGATTGACATTCTCAATTACAAAAAGGACGGATCAGAGTTCTGGAATGCTCTTTTTGTCAGTCCAGTTCGCGATGTTTCGGGAACCGTGATCTATTTCTTTGCATCGCAACTCGACTTTACGAATATCAAAAGCAAGGAAGCGGAGCTCGCACGGGCACGTCATATCGCCGAGGAAGCAGTGGCGATGAGCACAGTGGATTTAACAGACGCCCTTCGCGCCAAGACGACCTTGATGCACGAGGTCGACCATAGGGTGAAAAACAATCTCCTGACTATAGCATCGATCGTGAAACTTCAGGCGCGAATGACGGAAAATGAGGTCGTGGAGCGGACACTGATGTCAGTGCTCAATCGAGTCGAAGCGCTCAGTACCGTCCAGCGTAAGCTATTGAACGACGAAGAAGTCGGCTATTTCGACGTCGCCGATTTCGCAAATACATTAATTCTAGACAAGATAAGTGCGCTCAAGCGCTCCGACATACGGCTGACGACGGATCTGCATGAGGTGGTCGTCCCGGCGACCAAGGCATCTCCGTTGGCTCTCATCATCAATGAGCTCGTCGGCGACGCCATCCGCAGAGGGCTGGGTGATGGTGGCGGCGAGATTCACCTGGAGATCAGGCGGCTTAACGGGCACTTTTTGATCCGCTTGGTTGATATCATTTTCCCAGTGGATGTTGACAAAGAAGAGGCCGAGTTCGGCCAGAAGATGCTTGAGGCGTGTCTCCTGCAACTTCGTGCAAAGATCGACCGTGAGGTTAGCGGTCGCCGCACTGACGTCAGCGTCACGCTTTCCGTGAAAGAATAAGAGGATTATCCTTGAATATCTTAATTGTCGAGGACGAAGTCCTGCTAGCTATGGAACTGGAAAGCGAAGTGGAGGACGCCGGCCATCTTGTTGTCGGGACAGCTGCTGATAGCCGGGAAGCAATCGATCTCATTGGCAGCACTTCACCTCATTTTGCGTTTGTTGATATCCAATTGCTTGATGGTCCAACGGGTATCGATGTGGGTCGTTACCTTACCGCTAGAACAATACCCTTCGTTTTCGTGTCTGGTAACCTCAAACGCATTCCCGAAGACTTCGCCGGAGCAATTGGCGCAATCGAGAAGCCTTACACGATGAACGGGTTGCAAAACGCCATGCAATTTCTCCAAAGCATCGTCGAGGGAACCCCGATGTCGCCCGTTCCGCCGCCAAGCCTTGTTCTTTCACCCGCTGTCCTCGCCTCTCTTGCCGCGTGATCAACTCCGCGTCCGCGCGGTTAAGGAAACCAAGTGAGTTCAACATCGGAGCGCATCGGCGCTGTTCAAAATTCAGGTCTACTAGATGCTCCTATCCAGTCGGAATTTCAGGACATCATCGAGGTCGTGAAGGCAGGGCTAAACTGTCCCGTGGCGCTGGTTTCTATTCTTGATAAAGATCGCCAAGTTTTCATAGCACATCTGGGATTGCCGGAAAAATGGGCCGAGGCGGCCGAAACCCCTCTGACGCATTCTTTCTGTCAACACGTCGTCCGCGACGAGCAGCCTCTGATGATTGGTGACGCGACGATCCATGATCTTGTAAGAGACAATTTGGCTATCACTGATCTCGGAGTGATCTCCTACATGGGAGTACCAGTTACAATGCCGGGCGGTCTAGTGATTGGGGCACTGGCTGCGATCGATGGCAAACCGAGGACCTGGACTAACGACGAACTTGAGCTGCTCGGACGGATCGGCAAGCTGGTCTCGAACCAGATTGCCACCTTTTTGTCCGAGCGCCGGTGGAGTTCCCTTTTTGAGCAGCTGGAAGAAGGCATCGTCATAGGCTCGGTGGTTCGGGATGCAGACGGCAAGATCATCGATTGGCGATATGAAACAGTTAACCCTGCCTGGAGCGAACTGGTATGCTACCCTGATCAAAACGTATCGGGCAGGACGATGCGTGAGATTTTTCCAAGTTTTGAGAACGAGTGGATATCCGACGTTTCTGACGTGGTAGAAAGCGGCCAGAATAAGCGGTTCACGCGAAAAGTCGGCTCGCTTGGTCGCTGGTTCGATGGATATGTGCAAGCGACCGGCAATGACAGATTTGTTATCATCTTCGTGGAGGTAACTGACCGCATGCACGCGGTCGAGGCACTTCAGGATAGCGAGACTAAGCTACGGCTCATTGTTGAAGGCGCGAAAGACTATATAATCCTGACATTAGATGATGAACAACGGATCAGCAGTTGGTTTGGTGGTGCGCAGGAAACCTTCGGTTGGTCGGAAGCCGAGATGCTCGGGCGGCCTTTCGCAGAGATCTTCACTACCGAAGATCGCGCAGCAAACATCCCTGCAGCAGAACTGCGTAAGGCCGCAGTTGAAGGCGTGGCAGTAGATCGGCGATGGCACCAAGGCGCTGACGGATCGATGGTTTTCCTTGATGGAACAGTCCGACCGTTTTCAAACCGTGGTGCTTCACCGATGTCGGGGTTCATCAAAGTGGCACGGAATGCAACCTCGCAAAAACTCGCCGAAGACCGGCAAATGGCATTTCTCGAGCTCGGAGATAAAATACGCGAACTCGACGACGTTGCCCATGTTGCATTTGTGGCGGCCGAACTTATGGCGCGCAACCTGACGGGCGCTACGAGAGCAGGCTACGGCGTCGTAGACCCAATTGCCGAAACCGTGGAGATGCTGCCAGATTGGTGTGCGCATGGTGTATCTACCGTTACAGGTCTGCACCAATTCCGGGACTATGGGTCGTACATCGAGAACCTCAAGCGCGGCGAAATGGTCATTATTCCGGACGTTGCAAAAGACCCTCGGACATCGGCGTCAGCGGAGCTGTTTCATTCGATCGGGATCTCAGTACTCGTAAATGTCCCAATTATCGAGCGCGGCGCGTTTGTTGGAGTTATGTTCGTTCATTATGATAAGCCCCATGACTTCACAATGGACGAGCGCGATTTTGTGCGCACCATTGCTGATCGGACGCGAGAGGCGATTTCTCGAATCCGCGCAGAGCAAGAACAACAAGTTCTAAACCACGAAATCAGTCATCGCTTGAAGAACACGATGGCGATGGTTCAGGCAATTGCGACCCAAACTCTGCGGCCCGTTACTGATCGAGGACCGGTCGATGCTTTTACCAACCGTCTCCATGCTCTGTCCAAGGCACACGAGGTGTTACTAGGCCAAGACTGGTCGTCGGCGCGTATGGTGGCAGTTATTGATTCCGTTCTCAGTCAGCTGTCTTTGCCCGAACGGTATTCCATATCAGGTCCAGACTTGGAGCTTGGACCGCGCTCTGCGCTATCCTTGGCCCTTCTGATGCACGAACTTGGCACCAACGCTTTGAAGTATGGAGCTTGGTCTAACGAGTCTGGCGCTGTCACCGTCAGTTGGAAAACTGAAGAAGCAAATGGAGAGTCTGCGCTACTTCTTCGTTGGAACGAGAGTAAAGGGCCCCCTGTGGCTGCACCGTCCGGAAAAGGGTTTGGATCGAAACTGATACGTCTCGGCTTGATGGGAACAGGTGGGGTCGAGGTGGATTACAGTCCGGATGGATTGCGCGTGACGATGCAGGCACTGGTTTCGCAGTTGAGGCAATCTTGAAAATGGCTAACGTTCAAAGAAACGTCGGGATTATTCTGGTGGTGGAAGACGAGCCGCTGTTGCGTTTGGCTGCTGTCGATCTGGTAGAAGCAGCAGGATATGAAGCGGTTGCTGCGGCAGATGCGACAGAGGCTGTGGCCATTTTGGAGGTACGGACTGACATCCGTGTCGTGTTCACCGATGTGGATATGCCGCGCGGCGTCGATGGTATGCGCCTTGCGGCTATTATTCGTGACAGATGGCCGCCGATCAAGGTGATCGTGGTTTCAGGACACATCGTGGATCCTGCAGATCAAATCCCAGCCGAAACTGTATTTTTTGCGAAGCCTTACCGGGAAGAGGCTATTGTCGAGACGATACGGCAGATGCTTGGATAGGTCCAGTGCACCTGCGTTGGGGATGCGGACGAATACCTGGAAACCATCAAAAGCTCGCTGGCAAACATTCCCTATGCTCATAGTCATAGAAAAACGCGCATCATGCCGAGCGCGGTGCGGTGTTGTCGACGATTAAAGATCCCCGATTTGCCCAATACGACGATCGCCAAGGCGGTCGAACGCTACGCGGCCCAACCGATTTTATCGGCTGGCAATCGTGTCCGGATAAAAATGACTGATAGTGTACCGTCAAGGGCAGCATCGCTGATCGAATTGTTGTGTCCGACAGGGCACAAACCTCCTCAGCCGCCCGCCTTTCGCAGACCTTAGAGTGAAGAGGCGCGGCTGACGGCGGTAAGCAAATCCGGCCTAGTTGGCACAGAACCGGAACTCGCTTTTGATCGTCTGGTTCGCTTGGCTGACCACGCAACCAGTGCTCCGAGTTGCTAGCTTTTTCTTCTATAAACAAACTATATTGGCGTAAAACCACGTGCCGTTAAAAGTGTGATAGCAATGCACTCGCCTTGAATTGACTCGAACCATAGACACCTTCCGGAGAACCGGAAACGTGCAACATATCGGCAGAATTCAGAGACCCGCGTGCCTGCCTCGTGTTCCCTCATTATGCCGTTAATCTGTTGGACCGTGAAACGGTTGCGCTTAGTTATCTGATGCTCCCAATGCGCACGAACTTATTTCGAAATGAATTAGTCCTGCGGGGCAAGGTCAAAAGGCGCGGCTCTGCCTTGAAGTGCGACGTCTGCCCGCGTCACCCTTGTTCGCGAATGTGAACTCAGACTGCTGTCCTTCTCTCAATTGTCGTTATGTCCGCTGACCTATTCGAGCCGCTGGCCGCCATCCGCATTGAACAGATGGATGGCCGCAGCGTCTGGCATCACGGTGATGACGGAACCCGGAGACAGCGCGACACGCTCGCGAAACACGCCGATGACCTGAGTGTTGCCAAGCCTCATCGTGACCTGCGTCTCGGCGCCCATGGGCTCGACAAGCAATACCTCGGCCGGGACTCCCGCCGGATCCAGCTGGAGATGTTCGGGCCGGATGCCGAAGATTACCGGGCGGCCGACGTGGCTTTGGGCCGAATCCGGCAATGGCAGGGTAGCACCGGCCGTGGCGAAGCCATGCGAGGTTATCGTTCCTTCGAGGAAATTCATTGAAGGCGAGCCGATGAAGCCGGCAACGAAACGGTTGGCGGGGCGATCGTAGAGATTGAGCGGTGCGCCGATCTGCTCCACCCTTCCGCCGTTCAGAACGACGATCCGGTCGGCCATGGTCATCGCCTCGACCTGGTCGTGGGTCACGTAGACGGTCGTGGTCTTCAGCTTCTGGTGTAGCGACTTGATCTCGCCGCGCATGACCACGCGCAGTTTGGCGTCGAGATTCGACAGCGGCTCATCGAAGAGAAAGACCTGCGGATTGCGAACGATCGCCCTCCCCATCGCCACACGCTGGCGCTGTCCGCCGGACAGTTGGCGCGGGTAGCGGTCTAGCAGGGCTTCGAGGCCGAGAATTCCTGCCGCCCAGTTCACCCGCTCCGTGATCTCGGCCTTGCTCCCGCCGCGATGCTCCAGCGAAAAGCCCATATTGGTGGCCACCGTCATGTGCGGATAGAGCGCGTAGCTCTGGAACACCATCGCTATATCGCGATCCTTCGGATCGAGATCGTTGACGATGCGACCGCCGATATCGAGCGTGCCGCCGGTGATGGTTTCGAGCCCAGCGATCATCCGCAGCAGGGTGGACTTGCCGCAGCCGGACGGACCGACCAGCACAACGAACTCTCCGTCGTTGATGCCGAGATCGACACCATGGATGACGTTGACGGAGCCATAGCTCTTGCGGATATCGGAAAGAGTGACCTGAGCCATAATGGGATCCCGTTGTTTAGCCCTTCAGGCCGGTGTGCGCCAGTCCTTCGACGAACTGCTTCTGAGCGATAATGAAGACGATGAGGACGGGCAGCGCTGTCAGCGTGGCAGCGGCGAGTTGGATGTTCCACATCGGCCCCCCATATGCATCGGTGTATTGCGTCAGTGCCTGCGGCAGCGTGAACTTGTCGGCACTAGACAGGAACACAATCGGTTCCAGAAACAGGTTCCACGAGTGCAGGAAGGTGAAAATCGCGACCGAGGCGAGCGCCGGCTTTGCCAGCGGCAGCGCGATCTTGCGGAAGATCTTGAAACGGCCGAGACCATCGACGCGGGCTGCCTCCTCCAGTTCGGTCGGCAGCGTCACGAAGAACTGCCGCATCACGAAGGTGGCGAACACGCTCGGTGCGCCGAAGATCGGCACCAGGATCAGCGGCCAATGGGTGTTGACCATGCCGGCCTTCAGGAACATTTGGAAGAGTGGCACAATTGTCACCTCCGAAGGGATCAGGAGGCCGAGCAGGACGATCATGAAGATCGTATCTGCGTAGGGAAATCTGATCCGCGCGAAGGCGTAGCCGGCCATCGACGACACAACCATCGTACCGATGGTGACGACAGCGGCGATATAGGCCGAATTCCAGTACTGCTGGACGAAAGGCTGCAGTTCAAAGACTTTCGAGTATGTCGTCCAGTCGTAGTTCTGCGGGATCAACTGCGGCGGAAAGGCAAAAATGTCGCTGATCGGCTTGATCGACGAGGTGACCATCCACCAGGTCGGAAAGACGAACGGAATAAGCAGAACGCACATCAGGCCGTATAGCGCCACCCGCATGCGCGCCGAAAGGTCAGTTTTCATAGAACACGATCCTCTTGCGCATCTGCCACTGGGCGAAGGTCAGGACGGCGACGATGACGAAAAGCAGGATGGAGAGCGTCGCGCCGTAGCCGAAATAGTGGAACTGGAAGGCCTGCTGGTAGAGGTAATAGACCAGCACAGTGGTCGAGAGGCCGGGGCCGCCCTGGGTCAGGACCGCGATCTGCGCGAACACCTGCAGCGAACCGACGATGGTGATGATCGAGGTCAGGAGGATGGTCGGGCTGATCAGCGGCAGGGTGATCCGCCGGAACTGCTTGAACGCAGGCGCACCATCGATGCGGGCCGCTTCGTACAGCTCCTTCGGCACGCCCTGCAGGGCTGCGAGAAACAGGATCATGTTGAGCCCGACATTCTTGAACACCTGCACGACGATGACCGAGATCATCGAGGTCACCTCCTCGCGCAGCCAGTTCGGGCCCTCGATGCCGACCATCAGCAGCATGCCGTTGATGCCGCCGTTCTTTTGCAGGAGGAAACTCCAGACGATCGTCCAGGCGACCAGCGAGACCACGACCGGCGAGAAGAACAGCGTGCGGAAGACGGCGATGCCGGCGAGCTTCTGGTTGAGCAGGACGGCGAGCAGCAGCGCCAGCGACATGTTGAGCACGACGAGACCGACCGAGAAAATGGCCGTGGCACCAAGCACCTCGAGCAGGTTGGTATCTTCAAGCACCATCCGGTAGTTCTGGCTGCCGGTGAAGGTGAACGTGTTGGCGAGCACGTTCCACTCATGCAGCGAATACCAGAACACCAGGCCGAGTGGCACCAGCACGAAGGTGATGATGCCGATCAGTTGCGGCGCGATGAACAGGAAGCCGGCGAGGCTGTCGCGCCGCGCGATCGTCCAGAACGGCGGCGGTGCGCCGGTCTTGGACGTTTTGTGATGATGCTGCGCGACAGCCATGGCGATCTCCTCAGCGCTTCAAGAGCGGGCCGATCTGGCCGCAGATTTTCTGCAGCGTGCCGGGAACGTCCGCTTCCGGGCGCCAGACGGCATCGAGGTTTGAGCGCACCATCTGCTGAATCTGGGCAAAGCCGCTATGACCGGGCATGACCTTGCCGGTGGCGATGCCGTTGATCACGACCTTTTCGATCTGCTCTTGGCTGAGCAGCGGATTTGTCTTCTTCAGCACCTCGGCATTCAGCAGCGACTTGCGCGCCGACGGAAAGAACTGGCTGAGTTTCGCCGAGTTTTCCGCGTTGGTCATGTAGGCAACGAACTCCGCCGCCGTCTTGGCGTTCTTGCCTGACTGCATGACGCCGATGCCGGCCTGGCCGATCAGCGCATACTCCCCGGCCGGGCCCTTCGGCAGCGGCACGAGATCCCAGGAGAACGGCTTGTCCTTGGGCAGCAAAGAAGCGCGGCTGATCTGCGTGATGGTCATCGCCGCATTGCCGGCGAAGAAGTCGACGGTCTCTCCGGGGCCGGGCATCGCCTTCTTCGTGAAGATGGCGTCGTGAATGACGGACAGGGCGTCCGCCATCGGCTTGTCGGCCATGCTGCAGGTCTTGCCGTCCTCGCTCCAGGGCAACGCGCCCCAGCCATTCCAGACCGACGTCAGGTACTGCCAGTTCTGGTAGTTGAAATCGCGCACGACCAGGCCGCCCTTGCCGGATTTGCCGACGGTCGAGGCCGTGGCGATGGCGTTATCCCAGGTCCATTCGCCGCTTGCGATCATCTCGGCCGGGGTCTTGGCACCGGCGGCCTTGATGACGTCGTTGTTGACGAACATCGCAAATGGCGAAGTGGAGAAGGGATAGGCATAGAGCGCGCCATCCTGCGTCCAGCGTTCGGTCGCACCGGCGCTGACTTCCTCGAGATTATAGCCTTTGGCCGCCTTCAGCGTGTCGGTCAGCGGATAGAGCGCTCCGGACTTGACGAAGTCGTAAGCCGAAGTCTCAAAGATCCAGGCCATGTCGGGGGCGTTGCCACCGGCAATCTGGGTAGTCAGAGCCGTCGTGTAGGTATCGAACGGCAGCGACTCGTAGGCCACCGTGACGTTCGGGTGCTCTTTCTTGAAGCCGCCGGCGATCTCGTTGAACAGCTTCAGATGTGCTTCGTTGGCACTCCAGATGGTCATCCGCAGGTTCACGGCGTCCTGAGCCTGGGAAATGCCGCCCAGTCCCAGAAGGCCGAGCGCGAAGGCAGTCGATTTCAACGTCAGGTGATAGGGCATTCCCAGTCCTCCTCCAAAGATGGGTTCGAGCTACAGATGGTAGTGTGGCTTAATAGGCCGCGACCTCGGGCCAGCGGATCTCGATCCCCTCGCGGGTCAGTGCTGCCTGGAAATCGTGAAGGTGCTTGTCGTCGGCCTGCACCTGATGAGGCGTCAGGCCCTTTTCGAGACTGAAGGCGGCGAGCATTCCTGCAACCTCGCCGATATTCCATTCGACCGGATGAAGGCGGTAGCAACCGTTAGTGATATGGGTCGTGCCGATGTTTTTGCCGGCCGGGATTAGGTTTTTCATCCGTTGCGGCAGAAGTGCGCCGAGCGGGATTTCGAACGGGCAGGACGGCACGTCGACATAGTTGTCGCCACCAGTCGAGGGGTGCAGGTCGATCCGGTACATGCCTATGCCGATGCTGTCGCGGTAACGCACCGCACCCTTTTCGCCGCGCACCGTGAAGGACAGATCCTGCTCGACGATGCGGGTGACCGGCTTGATGCGCCGGCTCTCACGCACATACGGCGCCATGGCAAGGCCGTGCTGGGTGCCGGTGATGTCGCCACGCAGCCGCAGGCCACGATAACCCTGTCCGCCATCGAGGCGCGGCGCTTCCGTCTGCAGCCAGTAGAAGACCGAATAGGACAGGTCGGCGGCCGACTTCAGGTGTCGTGCCTTTTCCGCTTTGGAAACGTCGATGATGGTGCCGTCCATGTAGTCGATCATTGGCCAGTTCACGAGGCAGATGTCGGACTTGTAGAATCCGGGTGAAAAATTCTTGCGGGCAGCGATGCGCCGGAAGATCCAGAGATTCTCGTCACCGCCACCCTTGCGCTGGTCGGCATCGACGAGAAGCGGATCATCATCGGGGTTGGGCGTGAAGGAGCGGGTCGTGTGCTCCAGCGTGCGCGGATGTGGGGCGGTTAGACCCAGCATCGGGCCACCCCAGAAATGCGGCTGATACTGTTTCCAGTAGTCGTAGTTTTCCGGCTTGTCGATCGTCCGGTCGCCGTCGACATGGTCGATGGCAAAGCAGATCGACACGGCTTGGACATTGTCCGGCTGCGCCTGCGCCCCCGCGCTCGGCTCGCCGGTATCCGATTGTGCCTCGAACCCCTTGGCATATTCGGCACCGGTCATCGGCAAGAGATCGCCAAGCTCGGTGGCATCGAGGATGTAGTCGGCGGAAATCACGATCTCGGCGCCGCTGTCGCGGTGACGGACGGTAATCGAACGGACGGTATCGCCGTCAACGTCGGCTGCCACAGGCCGATAGGGTTGCAGCACCTTCAGGCGGTCAGCGCCGCGATAAGATGCGAGCATGCTTTCCATGACAGCAAGGCTGACGCGCGGCTCGGCACAGATGCGGCTGACCCAGCCGGCACCGGGATTGAGGTCGCCCCAGGCGCGGGCACCTTCGGTGAGCGGATAGTGATCGCGGTAATACTGACGTACGCCCTGACGCAGCTTGCGATAAGAGCGGGTGATGCCGAATTGCTCGACCCATGTATGCTCGTCGGACGGCACGGCCTGACTGGTGAGCTGACCGCCGATCCAGTCATATTCCTCCGTCATGATGACGCGTTTGCCGGCGCGCGCAGCACCGAGTGCTGCCGCAACCCCACCAAGACCGCCACCCACGACAAGAATATCTGCTCGCATCTCTTTCACGTTATACCATCCGTTTTTTGTGCTGGATCTGAAGGACAGGGTCCCAGTGTCTCTCCCTCGACGGGCTCGCAGGGAAGAAGGATCTGAGTGCCGATGCCGCCTGTCTCGATGCGGGTCACCAGCATAGCGGTCGCCTGTCGGCCCATCTCCTCACGGGGAATCTCGTAGGAGGTGAAGCGCACCGCGCTGCGTCCAGCGCGGATGTGACTGCCGAGCACGATCATCGACAGTTCGCGAGGCACCGAAATCCCACGCTCGCGCGCCAAAATCTCGACCCGTACAGCGTCCGCCAGTTCTATGAAGAAGGCAGCCGTTGCGCCCGAGAAGAGGATCGCATCGAGGATCTCGTCGGCGGGACGATTGACGCTGGCGACATGCAACGCCTGTTGCGCACCGGTGGCCGACAGCGCCACCTGGTATCCGAGCCAGCGGTCGGCAACGGATTCCGCCGGGCCCTGCGGCCCGACATAGGCCAGTTTCGAATGGCCGAGCGAGCAGGCCTTCTCGACCAGCGCGCGGGTGCCGGACGCATAGTCGCCGCCGACGTAAGGAACGGGTCCGCCAGCGTCCTCACGTCGGCCAATCGCCACGAACGGGTAATCCTCGGCCACCAGTCGGGCAAGTTCTGCGCGATCGAATTCGCGCCCGAGCACAAGGCAACCGTCCGCAATGCGCAGCCGGTTGCCTTCGGAAAAGATCTTGCGGTTATTGCCGACGCCGGCGCTGGTCAAAAGCAGCAGGTCGTAGTTCTGCTGCTGCGCCTCTTCCTCGATGCCGAGCAGGAAGGGCGTGAAGAAGTCGGCCTGGGCGCTCGGAAAAGCCGGTTCGTAAGTGAAAACGCCGAGGATCCGGTTGAGACCCTTGGCCATGCGACGGGCGATCGGATCTGCGACATAGCCGGTCGTGCGGATGACCGTCTGCACACGCTCCCGGGTTTCCGCCGGAATGCGGGCGATCGCCGTCGGCGCACCATTCAACACGAGCGAAACGGTGGCCTGGCTGACGCCGGCGAGCTTCGCGATATCGTTCTGGGTCAGACGCTTGGTTGCTGCCACGGTCCCGTTTCCAAAAGGCAATAGTTTGCTAATGCGTATTAGCTGGTAATGCGCATTAGCAGTTCACAGGCCCTTAGTGTCAAGCAAAAAATCAATGACGCAACCAAGCACAGCACCGAGCAACCGCGACTTGGGGTGAAAGGGTGGCTTGAAATTCGATAGAGATGCGCTCAAAAGACGCCGGCTTTGCATTGTGGCGGTTCTCGCCCCCCTATCACGCTAGCCGATCACGCGCAGATGCGCATTTTCGAAAGCGTAGCCGTCATCTCGTGAGGACGGCGTGAGAGCTCCTGAAATCCGAGCTCATGGTAGCAAGCTATTACCTGTTGATCGTCGGTGAAAACCTCCAACTCGCGCTCTTGAGCGGGATCGAACCTTCAACCCAATACTAATTTGGCCCCTCATCGGAAATACAGTTACTGCTACGAAAACCGAATTTCTGATTATCGGATCAAGCGTGGATATTTTAGCCAAGTCTGGTGATTTCAAACTATTCGTTTTCTTTCGAGATTGCCGCCATCCCCTTGAAATTGCCTCAGCGCATTCTCCACGGAGTGAGCTCTACCCAGAGAGGCCAAGGCAGTATACAAACCGTCGTCAGCCCTCCCCGCCCAGTTTAAGCAATCAATAAATTTCGACTTCCGCTGCGTCTCTGCAATAGGGTCTGCTAATGAACCTCTGGCATGGAGACGCTCTCTCCACAGCGCTCGACCATCCACCAATGTGACGGTCACCTGATGAGCGATTCGGTCAACACCCCGCTCCTTTTCAGCGCTGTAGGCGCTCATAGTTACCTTCGACATATGACGCCGGATATCCGATCTGAAAATTGCCTCGCGCGTGAAGTCCGCGAGAGAAAGCCTGCCCTGATTCAGTGCGGCTGCGAGACAATACGGCATTGAGAACCGCGCCTGCATCTCATCGGCTGGATCGGGATAGGCCAGATTGTCAACGGCAGACCGCCCCACTTTCGTTTCTATGCGTTGCACGTCATCAAGCGAGAATCCATGCTCCATCTGCAAATCAAGCGCAGCATCAATGACCCGATGTGTGGAAGCACAACACGGGTGAAGTTTCGTTACCAACCCACGGGTTTCAATGATGTGGGATTCGTCCAGGCAAAGCGCATCCCATCCAGTTGCCTCAGCACCTCCAAACAAATCCAGAAAGCCTTGGACTCGCTCTAGAATATCCAGTCGTCCAGTCATTCCCGCCTGTGCAAGACATGTTGCCTCAACCGCGTTACGCGCGGCAATACCCGCGTGAAGCGGTTTTACGGATGTTCCGAACTGACCTTTAGGACCTGAAGCAAGGCTGACCGCGATACTCATCGCCTGTGCGACATGCGCGTCGTCAAGACCAAGAAGCACGGCGACACCTGCTGCTGCACCAATGCAGCCAACGGTAGATGTGCCGTGCCAGCCCCTGTTGTAATGGGACGGGTTAACGCCGAACCCAACCGCGGCCTGCGCTTCGAGACCAGCGAGATAGGCACGGATGAGCTGATTACCAGAGATAGCGCTGTTCGCAGAAGCGATGGCCAGCAAGGCAGGCACGAGAACGGCGGACGCATGGGCGCGTGCCGGGTGGAAATTGTCGTCGAAATCCAGACAATGGGCAGCGGTCCCATTGATCAAGGCTGTGATAGAAGGTGATGCCCTTCCACCGGTGAATAAAGCTGAAGCACCGTTTGAACCAATGTCTTTGGAAAATGCTGCCACGACAGAGCGAGGTGCCGGATCGGTTACTCCGGCGATCATGCAGCCGATCGTATCCACGATAGCTTGTTGTGCAAGCGTGCAGGCATGTTCAGAGAAACGCTTTCTTGAAACCACATGCGTTGCGATTTTTTCCAACACTGTTGCCATTGCCTAGTGTCCCTGCCAAGTCTCTACTCTTGGCAGTACTATTGGAAGGCTTCGTTCGATCCTGCAATCTTATGCAGTTTGAGGGTCATCCTATTCGTTTTTTGGGAGAGAGATTGATGGGAGACAACGAGATAGCCATCAGCAACAAGCATATTCATGCCTATGACGCGATTGCCGCTACCGGTTCCACGATAGCCGCCGCTGCCGATCTAGGTATATCCCAGTCGAACGCCAGCCGACTTCTCCACCAGCTTGAGCTCTATCTCGGCGTGCGGTTGTTTGAGCGGGATAAGAACCGGCTCTCCATGACACGTGAAGGCTTGGCGCTGGGGCCGGAAATCAGATCGATTTCGGATCGGCTGACGGCGTTGAAGGTGACAGCGCAAGAGCTGGAAAATGGTCGCTCAATCGAAATTCCGTTACGGCTGGCGTTTCCCACAAGCCTTTCGGTGACACTGCTCCCGCGTTTGATCAAACGTTTCAGGGTGGAAAACGGACCGGTCAGGATCGAGGTCGCATCTGGGAGTTACGTCGCAATCGAGCGGATGGTTACTGACGGCCAGGCAGACATTGGTTTCACCCGCCTGCCCTCGCCGACACCGGGATTGCGCAACGACTATGTGCTGCCCTCACGCAATATTTGCGTCATGCACACCGATCACACGCTTGCCGCGCACAAGACGTTGACGGTAAGTGATCTTAAGTCGCACGACCTGATCCTGTTGAACCGCGAGCGGCCGATACGCCATGAGCTAGAGGCGCAATTCTACAAACAAGGCCTTCGGCAGCGCCCGGCGATAGAGGCGCATTCCGTCGGTTGTGCCTGCGCGCTTGCGGCGGAAGGGCTGGGTATCGCCATTGTCAGCGAGTTGCTCGCGCTTGAATATGGGGCCATGCCCCTTGTTTTCGTCCCGCTTGAACCAGCACTCATCGTTGACTACGCAATCGTCAGTTCAGATCGAACCACTTTACCCAAATCAGCTGTGCCATTTCTGCGGTATCTAAAGGAATGGTTCGAGACGCAGGATACTGCGCGGCAAAATGGACAACGGGGGCAGGACGAATGATCAGTTTCAGACAGTTGGAAGTGCTGAAGACCCTTCTTGCGACGGGATCGACGATTGCGACAGCGAAGAGCATGGGCCTCAGCCAGTCCGGGGTCAGTCGTCTCTTGCAACAGCTCGAATCCGATCTCTCCCTGCGGCTGTTTGATCGCGACAAGGGCCGGCTCGTTCCGACACCAGAGGCCAGCATTCTGGCGCGTGATGCGGAAACGGTCCTCCTCGGTTTAAACCGCTTTTCGAGCCTAGCGGAGGATTTGCGCAGTGGTGCCACCGGGCCGGAACTGGTGCGTATCGGTCTGCCAAGCAGCATGTGGGAAAACTTTGCCCCGGCGATGCTGCTTGATTATATCAGTGAATATCCCACAGTACGGATCGAAACCTTCTTCGAAACCACCTCCAGCATCGCAAGGCTGGTCGAGCAGAAGGTCATCGATTTCGGCTTCCTTCGTTACGAGGATCAGGTAGGTCCGGGAATTGATATGGAAAAGGTGGCGACTGGATCGAGTGTGTGCGTCATCCCGAAAGATCATCCGCTGGCAACGGCGACCGAAATCACGCCCAAGGACCTGCGCGGCGAGCCGCTGATACTCATTGGTCGCCAGAGACCGAACCGCATGTTGCTCGACCAGGCCTTTAAACGCGCCGGTGTGAAACAGAACGTCAAGATCGAGACACATACCAACAGTTCGGCGTGCTCTTACGCCGCCCACGGCTTGGGCATCGCTATCCTGAGTAGTTTTTTTGCCAACCTCTATCGGCACCTGCCAGTCGTGCAGCGGCCGTTTATTCCTGCGTCGAATCAGGAGTTCGGACTGGCCACTCCTTCCGGCACCTCTTCCTCTCTTGCTGCAAAAGCGCTCATGAACGCGCTGAAGCGACAAATCGTCATTTCCCAAAAAGATAAAACCTAACAAGTCGTTAAAGATCTTTTGGATTAGCCCCATCATCCAAACGGAACGCATTATCTGCATAAAGCTATGATGAAAATGCATAATATTGCGCAAAATTCGCTCATCGCTCATAGTCTGCACATAAACAGCCGGTGACTTTGCAGATCCGGCCCCGCCAATCGTGTTCAGGGGAACCGATGATTAGATTTATATTCAACCGCCTGCTCATGGCGTTGCCAACCATGGTCATCGTTGCCATTACGGTCTTCGCGTTGATCCGTTTCATTCCGGGTGATCCCGCCGCTCTCATGCTGGGCGACATGGCTACGCCGGATCAGATTGCCGCCATGCGCACCGAGCTTGGCCTGGACCTATCGATGCCGCAACAGTTTCTGGTCTGGAGCGGCAATGTGCTGACCGGCGACTTTGGGCGCTCGATCGTCAATAACGAAGCGGTTTTACCACTCGTCGTGTCGCGCTTCATGGTGTCTGCTGAAATCGTTATCATCGCCGTCATTCTGGCGAGCCTGATTGCCGTTCCCGCCGGCGTGATTGCCGCATGGCGTCAGAACAGCGTCACTGATTTGGCGCTGGTCGGAACCGCCACGGTTCTGCTGTCGATCCCGACATTCTGGCTCGGACTGTTGCTGCTTCTGTTCTTCGGCCTCAAGCTCGGCGGGCTGCCGGTTCTCGGATATGTGTCGATCAGCGACAATCTAGTCGGGGGCTTGCTCTATCTTGTCCTGCCGATCATGACTCTGGTGATCCACGAGGCGGGTGTCCTGATCCGCATGGCGCGTGCTTCGACGCTCGAGGTGCTGCGGCTGGATTACATCACTCACGCTCGTGCCAAGGGCCTCTCAGAAAGCGCCGTTCTCTGGAAGCACGCGTTCAAAAATGCCTTCGGCCCGACATGGACGATGATCGGACTTATTCTCGGCAATCTTCTCGGGGGCATCGCCGTCATTGAAACGGTGTTCACCATTCCAGGCCTTGGGCGCCTGATGGTGGATAGCATCTTCCAGCGCGACTACCCGGTCATTCAAGGCTGCCTTCTGTTCGTTGCCTTCTCCTACGTCGTGATCAATCTGATCGTTGATCTCCTCTACCCTCTGTTTGATCCGCGTGTGGTGGCAGAATGAAACATTTTACTCTCAATGGCCTGATCGGCGGCCTGCTCATAGCAGTCCTTCTGGTCGTCGCAGCCATCAGCCTGTTCTGGACACCATTCGAACCGATGAAGCTCAGCTTCACCGCCCGTCTCGCCGCACCGGGCGCACAACATTTGCTTGGCACCGACGAATTCGGCCGCGATGTTCTCAGTCGCCTGATGATCGGCGCGCGCGCCAGTGTCTGGATCGGATGTTTGACCGTGGGTTTCGCCACCCTAGCTGGGACACTGATCGGGTTGATCAGTGGTTATGCCCGCGGCTGGATCGATGGCGTCATCATGGCCGTCAACAATGCGCTTCTTGCTTTCCCGGGCATCCTGCTGGCACTCGGTCTGCTCGCCGTATTCGGGGCCAATCAATACGGCATCATCTTCGCGCTCGGCATCGCCTATACGCCGTCCATGGCACGTGTGGTTCGCGGTGCTGTTCTATCGCTGCGTGAACGAGAATTCATCGAAGCCTCGAAGATCATGGGCAACAGCGAGATTTTCACCATGGTGCGGCACATTCTGCCCAATTGCGTGGCGCCGATCACCGTTCTTGCCACGTCCATGTTCGGCTGGGCCATTCTGTCTGAAAGCGCCCTGAGTTTCCTTGGCCTCGGCGTTCCTCCACCTGCGCCCACCTGGGGCAATATGCTGGCGGCTGGCCGTCCCTTTATTGAACAGGCCGTCTGGCTCGGACTTTTCCCCGGCCTCTGCATCGCACTGACGCTGCTCGGCATCAATCTGCTTGGAGATGCGCTTCGCGACAAACTCGATCCCCGCATGAGAGGTTTGAAATGACACAGGAAAAACTTCTCAGTGTGCGTAATCTCTCCCTGGAGATTACCCATCGCGGCGTCGAAGTCGTGAAGAATGTCAGCTTCGATCTGGAACCGGGAGAAATCTTCGGGATCGTCGGGGAAAGCGGCTCCGGTAAATCGCTTGCGACCCGCGCGCTGATGTCGCTGCTACCGCCCGCCATCCGCAAAACCGGCGGCGATGTGACCTACAAAGGTCGTGACGTCACATCGATGAGCGAAGCAGACTTGCGCCGCCTGCGCGGTGCCGAAATCGGGCTGGTGTTTCAGGAGCCGATGACGTCGCTCAACCCGTCCATGACCATTGGACGGCAGTTGCAAGAAGGTCTTACCCTTCATACCAAATATACACCGGCAGAACGGCGCACCAAAATCCTTGCCATGCTTCAGCGTGTAGGAATTCGTGATCCGGAAGGGGCGCTCACATCCTATCCGCATGAATTTTCCGGCGGCATGCGCCAGCGGATCATGCTGGCCTCGGTGATGCTTCTGAAGCCCGCATTGCTGATTGCGGACGAGCCGACGACGGCGCTCGATGCCGTCATCCAGCGCGATGTCATGGAACTGATGGTCGAGCTGACCAAGGCCGAAGGCACGGCTGTTCTGCTGATCAGTCACGATCTGCCGATGGTGGCGCGTTATACCAGTCGCATCGTGGTGATGGAAAAAGGATCAATCGTCGAGGCTGGAACCACAGAACAGATCCTTGAGACGCCAAAGCATCCCTATACCCGCAAGCTTCTGTCATCCCTGCCGATCCGTGGCGAGGTGAGAGCTATCAATACGGCAGCGGCACCGATGGTGTCGGCCAAAAACATCGTGGTCGATTATCCGGGCCGCAGATCCCTGTTGAAGAAGGGAACCGCCAAACGCGCTTTGCACGGCGTGTCCATCGATATCCACGAGGGCGAAGTTGTCGCACTGGTGGGCGGTTCTGGGTCCGGCAAGACGACACTTGGCCGCACCATTGCCGGTCTGGTCAGCGAGACCGACGGTGAAATCCTATTTCAGGGTCGCAAGCGTGATGCCGACTGGGAGGATTATCGACTGAACTGCCAGATGGTGTTTCAGGACCCTTATTCCTCGCTCGATCCGCGCATGACCATTCTGGCTCTGGTGGAAGAGGCGCTGCGACTGGTTCCCGATATTGACCGCGCCGCCAAGAAAAAGCGCGCTTATGAAACGCTGGAGGAAGTCGGCCTTGGTGCCGAATATGCCCTGCGTTATCCGCATGAGCTTTCGGGTGGGCAGCGGCAGCGTGTGGCGATTGCCCGCGCAATCGCGCGGCGTCCCCGCTTCCTGATTGCGGACGAACCTGTGTCGGCGCTCGACGTAACCGTTCGTGCACAGGTGCTATCGCTCTTTTCCGATCTACAGAAGCGCTACGGTTTTTCCTGCCTGTTCATCAGCCATGATCTTGGCGTCGTGGAACAGGTGGCCGACCGCGTGGTCGTCATGCAGGACGGGCGCATCATCGAACAGGGTGATCGCAACACAATCTTCGACACGCCGAAAGAGGCCTACACGCGACGCCTGCTTTCGGCCATTCCCGCACTCGACCTTAACGAGACCGGCGGCGTCAAACTGAAATGGCGTCTGGAGAACTAAAAAATGACAAACAGCACGACAATTCAAAAGATTTCCGGCAGCGTGGCCGAGCGCCTCAACGCCGTCTGTGACGAGCAGGATTTCATTACCCGTTTCAGCATTCGCAACCTGCTGACCGGCGAAACCTTCGACCGCGACGCGGATGAGGAAACGCCCTCCGCCAGCACCCGCAAGACATCGATCATGATGGCAGCGTTGAAAGCCGTCCATGAGGGCAGGCTCGATCTCGAAGAGCGGATCACTTACGAGGCACGTTTCGCCGAGGAGGTTGCAAGTGGCATGCTTCGCTACATGACGCCCGGCCTGGTCATCTCTCTTCGAGACGCCATCACTGGCATGATGGTGCTAAGCGACAATGTCTGTACCAAAATGGTGTTCGAGCGGCTGACGCTGGAGGAGGTTGATAGCTACTGCAAGTCGATCGGTATGAGCGGCACCCATCACCGCTTCCTCATTCCGCCGCTGGCCTTGTCGCCCGACCACACGTTGAAGTCGGTTACGACGACAACGGCGAGCGATCAGCTATTTCTGCTCCAGACCATCCTCGATGCGCAGACATCGCCGGAAGCCGCCGCCAAGCTTGGCGCTTCGCAGGCGCTATGTGCCTATGCGCTCCAGACATTGAAGAACCAGATCCTGCGTTATGCGATCCCGTCCCGGCTGCCATTCGGCACCGTGGTCGCACACAAAGGCGGCACGGGCAAACGCGGCCGTATGAATGCCGGCATCGTCTATCGCGATGGCGCGCCGCTCTACATCATCACAGCCTTTACCGATCAGGTGCCGCAGGAAATGCCTGATGGCACGCCGGGCTACACCCTGTCGCTTGAAACCATCGGCAGACTATCCCGCGTCTGCTGGGACGCATTTTAAGCCTTGAGAACAACCATAATCACCAACAAAAGAGGGTAACATGAAAAGCATTCTTCTCGCCGGAACGATCCTGATGTCACTGACCGGCATTTCCGCCGCGCGCGATATCGTAATTGCCCAAAGCTCCGATCTGCGCAGCAGCAATCCTGGCGTCAATCGCGACGGCAACACGGACGGCGTCATTCTCCACATCGTTGAAGGCCTTGTCGGTTATGCCAACAACGGCGAGGTCAAGCCTTTGCTCGCGCAGTCCTTCGAGATGTCCGTTGATGGCCTGACCTATACGTTCAAGCTCCGCCCGGACGTGAAATTTCATAACGGCAAGAGGCTGACGGCAGAAGATGTGGTGTGGAACTGGAACCGCTACATGGACCCGGCGACGAAATGGACCTGTATCAAGGACTTTGATGGCAGCGGTACCGTGAAGGTCACGGGCATCAAGGCGGTCGATACACAGACCGTGACCATGACGCTTGAAAAGCCGTCTGCCGTTTTTCTCGGCCTGATGTCGCGCCCCGAATGCGGTTACACCGGCATGATTTCACCGGACTCGATTGCTGCGGATGGCACATTCGACAAGCCAATCGGCACCGGCCCGTTCAAATGGGACCAGTGGAAAAAGGGCGAATATATTCATCTGACCAAATTCGATGACTACGCCTCGCCCGCCAACAATGGCGAGCCGGATGGCATGGTCGGCTCCAAGCGTCCGCTGGTCGACGGCATAAAGTTCATGGTCATCCCTGATGCCTCGACTGTGAAGGCTGGTTTGCAATCAGGCGTGCTGGATACGGCGGAAATTTCTCCCGACTTGATCCCTGAATTCGAAAAGAGTGAAAAGGCCAAGGTCATCGTTTCGCAGAACAACGGCAAGAATCTGTTCTATATCCAGACGCGCGATCCAATCCTGGGCAAGCCCGGCGTGCGCCGCGCCATAGCCATGGCGCTTGAGCTGGACGAACTGGTTGCCGCCGCATCCAACGGCACCGGCAAGGCAAATGGCTCCATGGTCGCTTCGGACTCCGTCTACTTCAGCGAAACCCAGAAGACGCGCCTTCCCTACGATCTCGAAGCGGCCAAGAAAGAACTAGCGGCTTCCGGTTACAAGGGCGAGCCGATCAGCATCATCGCCAACAAGCGCGGCAACGTGCCGAGCTTCCCGGCAGCAGTCATTGCCCAAGCGATGCTTCAGCAAATCGGTCTCAACGTACAGATCGAAGTGCTCGACTACGCCACACAGGTGGATCGCCGCCGTTCCGGCAACTACCAAATCATCTCGCAATCCGTCGCACCGCGTCTCGATCCGGCACTGATGTACAGCTTCTATGTGGGCGACAAGGACAAGAACGCATCGCTGATGTGGGATAACCCCAAGGCAATCGCATTGATGAAATCCGCCTATGCCGAAATCGACACGGCGAAACGCCAGGCCATCTTTGACGAATTCCACAAGCTGATGCTTGAGGAAATGCCGGGGATTTTCCTCTATGACATGATCGACGTCTGGGGTGCGACGAAAGCCCTGAAGGGCCAGCCTGTCTGGCAGTCCAACGCCCGCCTTTGGGAAGTGTCCCTCGATAAATGAAACATGACGACAGCCCGGTGCCGCGACGATGCGCGGCGCCGGAGTGACCTGCAGATTGGCTGGTTCATTTGCAAACCTGCTCCAAGACCATCCAGACTTCCGTGAGGATACAACATGCCAGAGACTGCCGCCTTGCAATCGCTCATCCAGACCCTTGATGCGCTGGCACCCGATTTTACCAGTATTAGCGACAAGATATGGGAGTTTTCGGAACTGAAATTTCACGAAGTTCGATCATCCGATCTACTGGTCGAAACGCTGAAACAAAATGGATTTTCCGTTCAGCAAGACATCGCTGGCATGAAGACGGCCTTCATAGGCGAGTATGGGCGCGGCAAGCCTGTCATAGCATTTCTCGGCGAATACGATGCCCTGGCGGGCATGAGCCAGCACCCGGGCGTGGACCGGCAAATGGCAATCGAAGAGGATGCAAGCGGCCATGGTTGCGGCCACAATCTTCTGGGAAGCGGCTCGATGCTGGCTGCGATTTCGCTGGCAAAACATCTGGAAGCCAACGGCCTTCCCGGCACCGTGCGCTATTACGGCTGCCCTGGCGAGGAAGGCGGTTCCGGCAAGACATTCATGGTGCGCGCCGGTGCCTTTGCCGATGTCGATGCGGCCCTGACCTGGCATCCTGCGCCGTTTAACGGTGTGCGCTCGACTAACAATCTCGCCGTACTCGAATATTATTACCGCTTCAAGGGCATTGCAGCTCATGCGGCAAACGCCGCGCATCTCGGCCGCTCGGCGCTTGATGCCGTCGAGTTGATGAATGTCGGCGTCAATTTTCTACGTGAGCACATGCCGCAGGACTGCCGTGTCCATTATGCCATTACCGACGCTGGCGGTCGTGCAGCCAATGTCGTTCAGGCAAAGGCCGAAGTGCTCTACCTCGTACGGGCACCCGAAATGTCCCAGGCGCTCGCGCTGGCGGAGCGCGTCGATGAGGTTGCGCGAGGTGCTGCCATGATGACCGGGACGGAGGTCGAGATCATCTTCGATACGGCTGCCACCAATCTGCTGCCCAATCTGACGCTTGAAAATGCAATCCACAATAATCTGGTCTCAATTGGCCCGGTACCCTTTGACGAAGCCGATATAGACTTCGCCCACAAGATACAGGCGACCTTTACTGACGAGGCGATCAAAAGCAGCATCCGTCTTTATCAGATCAAAAAGGACATCTTTTTGAACCAGAAGATCGACGGCTCGACACCACTGCATCTCGGTCTGCGTGACTTCGAAGGCCAGTCCCATTTCCGCGCAGGATCGACCGACGTTGGCGATGTCAGCCGGGTAACGCCAACGGCACAATGCTGGGCACCGGCTTGGGCAATCGGCACCAATCCACATACATGGCAGGTCGTGGCTCAGGGCAGAAGCGCTGGCGCCCACAAGGCGATGATCCATGCAGCCAAGGCCATGGCCGCAACCGGACTTGACCTTTTCACCTCGCCAAAACTGCTACTAAACGCCAGAGCAGAATGGCAGGAAAAGATAAAAGAAGAGCCGTATGTCTGCCCCATACCGGATCACATATCACCCGCTACCCCATAAGGTTATTCTGCGTTCAAGCGAGGCGAAGCTACTGACCAACTGATCGCAGGAGAACGAGCGATGTAGCTAGTGCTTAGATCATCCGTTCTCAAACCAGCGTATGAGTTTGACAATCGGCCACGAGTGCTAATCGACGGTAACGCTCGTGAAAGGAAACTATCGACGATGACCGAAAAGGATGTTGTTTGGTTGCCTGTCTTCCGAAGAACGACAACGCTTCTGCAGGACGTGCGTGATGTCGCAACTGAGCAAGGCGCAACCACTCTTGCTGTGACAGATGTTGGAGGAACGCGCATCGATCCACCACCCGAACATCATATCCTTGTATCCAGGGGAAATCCCGGTAAATCGCAGTCGCTTGTTGTTCCGATGACCATCGCAAACGCGGTAATTCTGGACCTGGCATCCATTGATAGCGGACGGTCGAACAGATCACTCAGTGAGTTCAAGTCTTTCAGGGCGTCAACTCGTTTCATCGGGAGTTGGAGGCCAGTTGTACTAAGAATTTATCGTCACGCCCTTTACGCCCAAGCGGATAAGCCAGCCCGCGCAGCGCCAGCCAGACCGTTGATACGTCTTTGGATCACCTTGTTTAAAATACACCCCTTCGAGGCATTGCGGGCATGGCCACCGGGCTCCGGCATGTCTTATAGAGCATCAGCCAGAACCAGGTCCGGCCATAGGGACTTCGTCGGTCGTCAGGCGGTATTCCGACATGTCTGCGGGCGTGAGATAGTAGAGCCGGTCGGGCGGTGTCTCCAGTGCGTGGATCCACAAACCGGCGCCGATACCCATTTCGTCGAGATGTCGCGCGACGCGCGCGGTGGTTGCCTGAGCGCTGGACATTGCCTGCTCCGGAGAAGGACGCTCAATGCCGCCATTGAACACCTGATGTACGCCCACCACGGCATCTTTTTCGGCTGATCGTGTCACACCACCGGCAAAGATGATTGGGCAGGAGGAGGCACAAAGCGCCTTTTCCGCAACCTTCGTGGCTATATTCTTCTCCCGGATCAGCTTTGACATCGCAATAGCATCATCGACCGAACCACCCGGTGAGTTCAAAGAAACCAATTTGATATACTCGCCACGGGCCTCGACTTCGCTGGCAAAACGGCCTGCTGCGCCGGGGTCGATAGTCCCTTCGGCAACGAGTATCCCGCCCGAGACAAGATTGAATGTCATCCGCTTGCGCAAGACTTCCTGCGGGCTCGAGGGTTGGACCGGCGGCGCGCCCGGCGCGGTCGTCGGCGGGAGAAAGATCGGCACGTCCGGCAATGTTTCAAGACCCGGTCGCGCCGCTTCGGCCGTGCTGATCTCCCGGATGTCGATTACCAGAAAGGCGGCGGCTGCCGCAAGCAGCACGTAGAAGGCGCCGCGCATCAGCACCCCATCGTCCATGTTGATCACGGCCTTGAGCGCGGATGCCGGTTTCATGTCGCCGGACCCTTGCGCGGCGTTTTGTTGAGACCGAGACTGGTGATGTTGTTGGCCTCCGTCTCGTCATTTGCGTCTTCAGCTTCGACAATGACATTTTCCGTGGCCTGAACTTCTGTAGCTGACATCGCTTCAGCGGCAATGGCCTTCTGCATCGCCAGCGTCTGCATCAGTTCTGCCACGGTGATCCGTTCGGCGAACGGCAGGGTCTCTTCCTGCCGGCGGATTGCACCATTCACCACGGCCAGAATGAACACCATGACACCTGGCAGCAGGTCGATGGAAATAGCCCCGGCCCAGGCGGGAATGAAGTCGGAAGCATAACGCAGCACGGCTTCCGCCGACGAGAGCGGCACAAAGCGCCGCTCGGCCACGGGAGCACGCGAGAGAATTTCGTCAGCGGCGTCAGACAACACCTTGGATTGCGCCGCGACCGATGTGCGGATCGTTTCCATCACGCGGTCCTGACGACTGATCAGATCCTGTTCGCCGCCGTCGGGGATTGGAGCGATGAAGCCAAGAGAAAGATCGTCGGCCGCACGGCGGATGGAAGGAGCGATCGAGGTTTGCCCGAGCGAGGCAATGACTCCAGTAAGTGCTACGACCTCCGACGAGAACTTGTCTGCGCGCGGTTCTACGACGCCGGGTGCCGAGACGAGACCACGCATGGTTTCGAGGCGTTTCTGGCCTTCGTTGAACAGGCTGGTAACCTGCTCACGCGAGGCATTGATGCCGTTTTCCAGTTCGTTCAGTTGCGACGACATCTGTGATAGCAGCGAGACGACACTGCCCGAACCGGTGGTGCCGGTCAGCGCACCCGACTGTCGTTCGGATGCCGCAAGCTGGGTGAAACGCTCCTTGGCGCGTTGAATGTCCGGCAACAGGCTCTGTGCTGCCAGCGCATTCTGGTGCGCCTGATCCAGATCTTCTGTGTAATCCTCGACCGTTTCCGCAAGATGCTGTTCAAGTGCCGCCGATCCTGCGAGAGCGGCTGCATTCAACCAGCTCGACATGGCCAGGATCATCACGCAACCGACGGCCATCACCGCCAGCATCGCAGTGCGACTGGAACGGCTGGTGACGTGCGGATAAAACCGCGCCATGTAGGACCAGAAGGCATAGATGCCGACGGATACCGAGGCCGAGTAGATGATGGCAGCAAAAAAGACCGCCGTTGGCGAGCCGTCCAGAATGCTGCGCACACCCAGATAGGTGTAAACGCCGGACGCGAGTGCGAGAACGGCAAGGGCGAAACGTGTCATCGTTTCGACCGCCACCAGGCTTTCCTGCAAGCGATGCGATGCGCCAAGCGCCATGGGCGATCTCCAAAAAAGGAATGTATTCCTTAACACTGATGTAGAATTCGGCGAATTCAAGGCTGCTAAAATGCGAGGCGTCCGCAGTCTACTGTAGCCGGTCAACTTTCAGTTATTATGGCGTGAAACACGCGCGGCGTGGGTCTTCTGGTTCGAAACGACATGCGGACGCACCACAACTCAGCCGCACGGCTCCAGTTGATGTAGAGGCGCTGACGACGAAAAGGCGCGAGCTGATTTTACGTAAAGCCCGTGCACAGGATCAGCTGCTGGCCATCTAGCGGAGCGGCAGACAACACGTCATTCTCGATGTCATCTACAAGACAAAAGGGTGCGCATCGCCCACTGATATCAGGAAATACCCTGCCCTGCATCGCAAGTTGAAGACAGACACAAATTACTTCCGCTTCACCATTCGTCGAAGCACAGATCTAGCTCTCGATTTACGCGGAATAAGCTCGATATCACTAACCAATTTTGCGCCACCCTCGCGTCGCTCCAGCGTAATCTTGCGGCTGTGAAATGCTTCCAGCTCGGCGCGATGCGCGACGCTAATAATCGTGGCGTCAGGTAGCTCATCGATAACTGTCTGCATCATCTTGTCCTGACTTTTCTCATCGAGCGCGGCGGTCGCCTCGTCCATCACAATGATATCGGGGGCATTGAGCAGCAGCCGTGCAAAGGTAAGCCGTTGTTTTTCGCCGCCTGACAATGTCTGGTCCCAAGGCGCCTCGTCTTCGATCTTGTCCTTGAGTTGGCCAAGCCCGACCTTTTCGAGAGCGGCGCCAATCTCTTCGCCCGTCCAGCTTTCTGCCGGCTGCGGATAAGAGACGGCACGGCGCAGCGTACCGGCTGGTATGTATGGTCGTTGTGGCAGCATGAACAACTGGCTCCCGGCGCGGAAATTGACGCTGCCCCCACCCCAAGGCCAGAGGCCTGAGATGGCACGAACCAGCGTGCTTTTGCCAGAGCCGGATTCTCCTGAAACCAGCACTCTCTCGCCTGCTCCGATTTCAACATCGGTCTCTTTCACCACCGCGGTTCCATCACCGAGTGATACGGATACGTCCTTGAGGCTCAGCATGGTCTCGCCTTCGGTCTCGCCGCGAATGATGCGTCCGAAAGTCTCACTTCTTTCGGCGCGCTCAAGGCCATCAAGCGACATCATCAGGGAGGCTACACGTCGGGCGCAGGCGTTCCAATCGGCCAAGCGCGGATAGTTATCAACGAGCCAGCCAAAGGCCGACTGCACAATGGTGAAAGCGGACGCTGCCTGCATGACCTCGCCGAGCGACATGCTGCCATCGAGAAACTTCGGCGCACAGAGCAGAAGTGGCACGACTGGGGCAATCAGTACCGAGCCGTTGGAGACGACGGTGGTCCGCATGTATTGTTGCGCCATTAACCGCCATTGTCGCCGGACGTTACCGAATCTTTTGTCGAGATCGCTACGCTCCTCCTCCTCCCCGCCAAGCAAGGCAATACTCTCACCATTTTCCCTGACGCGTGTCAGCGTATAGCGATATTCCGCTTCAACCTGGTTTTTAACTTCGGAGACCTTTACGAAGTTTCGGGCAATGAACGCGATGGAAGTGGAGGTGACTGCCGCGTAAATGATAGCCGCTATCACGAGAAAGCCGGGGATGGTGACCCAAACGCCGCCGATTGACAGTGTGAGCGCTCCACCAATTGTCCATAGAACAACAATGAAGGTGGAAGCGGATACGAAGGCGGAGATGACGCCGGAGACGAAATCGACCGGCGCTTCAGTGGAAATACGCATATCCTCCGAGAGCCTTGCTTCCGGGTTCTTATGGTCACCGTCGATTAGGTTGAGCTGGTAGTAGCGGCCGTTTGCAATCCATCTCCCCACCGTTAACTTGGTCAACCAAGAGCGCCAGCGCCGCTGGATGCGCATTCTGACATAGACCTGCGAGGTGACGATGAATACACTTCCCAGAACTAGAAACGGAAATATGGACGCGAGGGAATAGACAGTCGACGCATCTCGTTTTTCGATCGCATCAAAAATTCCGCGATTCCAGACGTTGACCCCGTACTGGATGGCGACATTTATGCCGATCATCGCCAGCAGGCCAAGCGTGAATAGCCATGCCAACTTATCGCCCCGGCGGCTCCAGAAGCCCCGCGCGCTGATCCAGAACCGTTTCAGCAAGTATTTCCGGCGCGCTTCCTCAGCCTCTTCCGGCGTCAAATCCGCATTAGGCTCTACTTCCTCTGGGGGAAGCTCTTCAGCATTGTCATCAACATCTTGGGAGAATGCGGCTTCGGTCCCAGTTGCGTTGGCACCGGCGACCGGCTTTGGTTCTATTTCATTGTTTTTCATGGGCGCTGAACGACCGACAATCGGAAAGGTTTCACGACTTTGTGAAGATAAGTGAAATTTATCTGAGACTGTAGCTTGGAACCGACGACGAGGAAGCAGCGACAGTTAGCGCGTGCATTTAAACGACTAAAAGAATTGGATCAGAAGCAAGCGTGCGCTGCAATCGTCTCTGCCGCCTCCTCATAGGGGCTGACATACTCCACTGCCGCAAAGCCATCGGCAGCAGAGGCGGCAAACCGTTCCATGAACGGATGTTCGGTGTAAAGCATGGACGGGTTGACGGCGCGGCGATAGGTCCGGCTTCGACTGATCGAACGTTGGGTTTTGACACGTGAAAGCCAACGTGGTTGCGAATGGCCGCTGCCATAACTACCTACAGAGCAATGACCGACAGCCCGCAATGAGCGGCATCAAGTCATGTCGGCCACTCAAGGAGAAAAGCTATGGCACAACCTCAAGGCGCTTCTGCGCCCGAACAGGCTTATGACGCCAAGACATTGGCCAAGAAGCATCGCATATCCATGGAAGAGGCAGAGAATATTATCTCGGAATATGGAGCAGACCGTAAAGCTTGCGACAAGGCGGCACGACGTATCGCCGCTTAATTTTCCTCGTTACGCCCTATGAAACGCAAGGCGGCTCGCCGAACCACTTAAGGGAGCGGGCTGCACGATTACCATGCAAGCGGAGGAAAACTTGCATGGGATCGAAAACCTAGGCCGCGTTGTGCTTTGCTTATTAGTGCTTACTCGTCCACGGCCTGTCATGCTGATCCGTTGGGACCCCGGCTAGAAGTACGTGGGTACCCTCTAGTGTTCATCGTCCTTTGGATGCTTCATCTTTCTTTGCCTGATCGTGATGCCACTTAATGGCATAAAACATGCCGATACTCAGCACGATGATCTTAAAAGGAAAAAAGATGTATGGAAACCAATTTACCCAAGAGCCGTCCGACATATCGAGTGCTTTCAATCTGTTGATTAGAATTGTCTATCCTTAAGAATAGCACTCTATCGAAATGCTCCTTCGACACCCTAATTGCAAGTTTGAGTGCATGGCCTTATTGACGCAGGTTGCCTGCTTATAAGTTGCGGACGCGGAGTTGAACCGCGTAGTTCCGCTTATACGGCCGTGGAGCGCACCAGCCCTCTTATGCGCTACAGTTTCGCGGGGCGTGCTAATGCATCTCCTTGGAACAGTTTGCAAATAGAAGTGCAAATTCCATCGACCTTCCAGCACTCATGAGCGACGGCGGTTGAAATCGTCGACGCTTTCACCCGAGAAAACTCAAAATTCGGCAGCGAAACAGAGAGATGGTGCAGATTCTTCTCACTCATGGGATCTGTCCAAGCATTGTACGAGTGGAAGCGATTGATGCCAATCACGACCACTTCAGCTACAGAACTTAGGGAAGAATTGTCTGTGCTCTCGAGTGATCTCAACGTCACATACATTTTTAGGTCGTATGCCAGCTTTGCCGACAAATGCCGGGATATAAGGACGGTAAAACACTAGATTCTCCTACAATTAATGCCAAGGATAAGTGCTGTTAAAAATGACTTCCTATTCCACCCGTATGTCAAAGGTAGCCAAAGTCGATTACGCTGACGCGGAAAAACGCTTTACTGGCTCGCTCAATCAGGCAGTTCTGGTGCCCGTGGATTCGATCAAGGATTTGCAAAAAGCTCATCAGAACTTCGTTGGTGACACTCGAATTTTTCTCTCCTCACTAGAGGTATTCCCGAGTGAAGAAAGAAAACAACAAATAAACTCTTCCCCATTCTAATTTAAATTCATAACCTTAGCATCCTTAGAAATTTACATTTGTATTTTCCAACAAAAAAGGCCGGGCGAAACCGCACCGACCTTTCTGTCGCTTGTCATCTTCTGCCAGTTTATCCGTGAACAGTGCGCAAGCTACTTGCTGTAGGAATGCGCGGAGGCAGCATTGGTTCCGCTTAATCCAGCAGTTCTGGCGGAACCTTGCCGCCGTTCTCAGACAGCTTCTTGAGAAGCGCCTTGTGCAGCCAAGTGTTCATTGAGGCAGACCCGTCTGCCTCACCATTATAGCCAAGTTCCTGCGCCAGTTCCTTACGTTCTGCACGGCTGGCATCCATGCCAAGTGCTTTCATCAGGTCGACGATTGAATGCTTCCAGTCAAGCTTCTGGCCACTTCTCTTCACCGCGGCGTCAAGCTGTGAGGCGACATCAACGGTCTGGTTGGCGCCAGCTGTTGTTGGCGTAGATGGCGCTGGTGCAGACGCGCCAGATGTGGTTGGGACGGGTTGGCCGCTACCGCCTACGGGTGGCGCGGTCGTTGCAGCTGGATCAGGTATCGAGGATGGCGCTGGTGTGGGCTCAGCACCTGATGGCGATGCGTCCTCAGCGTGGGCTGCTCCGCCGAAAATGGCGTCTCTGATTTTACCGAATATGCTCATTGTGTTTCTCCCTTTGTCTAATGATCACAAGAGACAAACGGATTGGATTCGCTTGCGTTCCTAAGCAAATTCTAAAAAGCCGCCAGCTATTAAAAGCTGACGGGGAAAATCAAGCAGCCCTATCAAACACCGCCACCTCCCGCCTCTCTGGATCGCGCTCCTCCTTCTCGACCATCGCGCCTTCCCCATGAGCGCCACAAAAATGCTGCCCGCACGCTTCCTTTGACCAGAATCATCCAACTCCAGCCATGCATCGTACTTTACAGGGTTTCCGACCACGACTCTGTTTCTATGAAACGCACGTTTTCCAACGGCATCGGCACATGATTCAAGCTGCCGGAAGTCGTCGGAAAGCACATTTGCGCCATTCATTGGAACGATGTTTACCATGGGGTAATCGCAGCTGAACAGGTTCAGAGACCGCGGAGAATAATGAGGGAATTACGACTGGCCTTGTCGAACACGCGGATCGCGTATTCGTCTATCAGACCATTCGACGGGAAGCGCTCCTTTGCACAGGGCGACCGCATCCTTCTGCTCGAGAACAAGCACGGTGCCGGCATCAAGAATGGCATGCTGGGAACGTGCAAGCCGTCGAGACAGCGCAATACATCCGCGGCTCGACAGATCTTCAGGTGGACAAAACGATGCCCGCCGCCCGTCCAGCGGAGCTACCACTTGGGTTTCAGCAGATCAAATGGACTACGATTGATGCCGACGTACTTCTCGGATTTCATTGTTCAATCCATAATTCATCAAAATATCGCATTGTGAAAACTTAGATGCTCTCTGACGCTGAAAGTCACTACAGACCCTGAAGAAGCGATTGAAGCGGCCGCAATACCAGCTGCCTGACCGGTGACAAAGGCCGTACCCATTACTCTCAGAGAGCCATAAGCAGCGGCATCTGCACCAGCAACCCTGCCCGCCAGAAGCAGGTTGTCCGCACCGGCAGCCTGTATGGCTCCTATTGGTATATCAGCAAAGCCGTCGCCGCCAAGATCGACGAAATGTGCCCGACCGGGTGCTTCGTGAACCTCCATGGGCCATGCAGCGCGCCCGATGCCATCTTCGCGACGGTCACCTCTGCGTAAAGCAGTACCGGTCAAATCGTTACGCGAATGTGGACGGCGTGTCTCGCGAATACCGATCTGTGGCCCCGTGGCCGAGATGAATGCGTTTTCGAAGCCAGGCATCTGCCGGAGCAATTGCAAATTCCGCCAGGCTTGCCGCCGTGCCTCGCGTTCCGCAGTGCCAAGACTGGCACCGCTCAAACCATCGGTCTCAAGATCGATCGTCATCCACCAATAATCGTTCGACGTCGGCAGCCGCAACATGACGCCGCCGTCGGTTCGATGGATTGGAACATCTGAGCAGGCGTTGTGCTCGGCGATCAGTTGCGTCATCTGCTCGCGGTCGAATGTCACACCCGCTGAAACGCCGCCGATACGAACCGGCATTGACGCGGGTTGGACGTGATCACCAGCGCGGCTGTCGGTCGTCATCTCAAGTCCCGCATGCGACGCCACAGCAGCGTCACCGCTGGCATCTACAAATGCATCAGCGGTGATCTCGTAGCTACCGGCATGGTCAGTCACCGTAATGGCGGCAATTCCACTCGGCTTCGTGGACACCGCAGTGACACGACTGTGCAACAGGATTTCGAGGCCAGTCATATCGGTCATTTGGTCGAACGCAAACTTGACCGCCTCAGGGTCCAGCATGACAATCCAGTTGCCGCTGCTAGATCGTATCGGAGCGATATCCTGGCCAATCTTCGCAAGCATGGCCAGCAGTTCGACACCGATCCCGCCAACTGCAAAAACAGGCTCAGGACCTTTCAGGAAGAAGCCGCAATAGGCTAAAACCAACGAATTGGCAGCCGCTCCGCCCAAGAAACCGTATCGCTCGATGAGTGCGACTTTCGCACCCATGCGGGTAGCAGCTACAGCCGCGCTCATTCCGGCTGCGCCGCCTCCAACGACCACGACGTCGTATCGTCCACCTCGGGCTTTAGACATCAGCTGGCACTCCAGCGAATATGCCCATCACTTTTCCAAGCGCAAAAAGTTGTGATTTGGCCATTTCCTCACCCGTCTGAATTTTCAGGCCACGAGCTTTCGCAAGTGTGAGCAGCGGCGTCATTTTCGGGCGTGTCACGACATCAGCCACCAGGCCTTCTGGTGGCATCAATGCCAGCGTAGAGTGAGGTACTGGCAGCGGATCGTCATGCTGCATACCAGCCGAAGACGCGTTGACGACAAGATCGAAGGCGCGCTGGGGTACTAATTCTGCCGAGATGGAAACGGCTGGGAAAACGCTGGACAGGCGAGCACAGAGATTGACGGCACGATCCTTGTTGCGATCGGAGATAACCAGATACGAAACGCCTGCGCCTGCAAGCGTGTAGCCAATCGCACTGCCAGCAGCTCCTGCTCCGACCAGCAGCACGACTTTGCCATTGGGAACGAAACCGTGCGCCCTTGAGGCTGTGAGGAAACCCTCGCCGTCCGTCATGTCGCCAGAAAGCTGTCCATTCGGGTGACGCCTCACCACATTCGCAACACCGAGAAACTGCGCTGTTGCGCTGAGCTCATCGACCAGCGCGGCGACTGCGGCCTTGTGCGGAACGGTGACGACGAAGCCATCCATATTCTGCCAGCCGCGCACCGTTGTAACGAAATCGGGAACGCGCTCCGGGACGAGATCGATGGCGATCATTGCCCTATTCACACCCTCATCGGCAAAATAGCGGTTGAAATTATCCGGTGATTTCACTTGGACAATGGGTGATCCGATGATCGCCACCAGCCGTGTTTCGCTTCCAGTCACAAAGCTCCCTCCCAATTTTGGAGCGACGATATGAGACCATTACCTATTGACGCCAATATAACTTTCAACCCATGCTATAACGTGGATTTATAGGAGAAATGCGAGCACGGATGCCAAATCCCAAACTCAGAGAACGGCAGATCGAGATTTTCCGAACGATCATGGCGACGCATTCGTTGACGGCAGCAGCCCGCCACCTCGGTGTTTCGCAGCCGAGCCTGTCGATTGCCATCAAGCGTCTCGAAGACCAGCTTGGTATCGCGCTGTTTGCGCGCATTTCCGGCCGACTGGTGCCGACTCAGGAAGCGGAGCTGATCTTTGCCGAGGTCGAGCGCGTCCACCAGCAATCCGAAATGCTGTCTGATGTCATCTACTCGATTGCCCGTGGCGACGCCTCTGTCTTTCGGTTCGGCTCGACGCCAAGTCTTGGCATGCGGTTGGTTCCGAAGGCATTGAGACGCCTGCAACTGGAAGGGGCTGCGGGCACCTACTACAGTGACTCACTATCGCAGCGCGATGTTCGCGACTACCTGCTGTTCGGCCAAGGTGCCTGTGTTGCAACGATTGCAGAGGTCAACGATCCAGTGATCGAAACGGCGAAAATAGCCAGCGCCGGTCTCGTCTGTGTCGTCCCCAATGATCACGCGCTGGCTGGCTGCAAATCCGTAACGCCGCTGGCGCTTGCCAGTGAACCGCTAATCTCTTTCGGAACCACCACCACGCATGGTCTTCTGATTGATGAGACCTTTCGGCGTTGGGGCGTATCGAGGAAAACGGCGGTATATGTGCATTTTGTCGAGGCCGCGCTGTCATTCGTCACAGAACGCATTGGTATCACCATACTCGACGCATTTTCCGCTATCGATTGCGAAGCAAACGGGCTCGTGGCAATACCGATCGAAAACAGCGTCAGCGTTTCCGCCTACGTCCATATCTGCCATCTTCGCCCGCGACAGAAAGGCGTAGACAGATTGATCGAGGCGCTAAGGGACATAGCCGCAGTGACCTCAAACGCTCAAAAGGGACAGCCAATCGATGTATAGACGCGCAAACGAGCTGTTTCCGGGCTTTGAAGAAAACCGTATCGAAACGCCAGAAGTCAATTTCGCCGTTCTGACGGCCGGCAGCGGTCCCGTGATCCTGCTTTTGCACGGCTATCCAGAAACCCGCTCGGCATGGCACCGGATCGCGCCGGTACTTGCCAAGACCTATACCGTCGTTGTTCCAGACCTGCCGGGCTATGGTGAAAGCCGCGTCACCGGCAACTCGCAAGGAATGGGTCCCAAACGTCGCATGGCGAAAAGCCTGAGAGAAATGATGCTGGCGCTAGGACATCGGCGGTATGCTGTCGTTGGTCACGACCGTGGGGGCAGGGTTGCCTATCGCATGGCGCTTGATTTTCCAGAAACGGTCACGGCACTCGTCTCGGTCACCGTCGTGCCCACACCGGAAATGTGGGAAGGTGCAAGCAAGGCCTTCGGCATGGGAGCATGGCACTGGTTCATGATGGCCCAGCCCGCGCCACTGCCCGAAACACTGATGGCCGCGGATCCGCGTTTTCTGATCAATCTCACGCTCGGCAAAATGGCTGAGAATATTGAACGGATCGATCCGCTTGCGTTGGAAGACTACAGGCTTGCATTCGACAATCCCGATGTTCGCCACGCCATGTGTGAGGATTATCGGGCTGGTGCCACGACAGACGAAACTGACGATCTTGCAGATCGCACGTCAGACCGCAAAATCCAGGTACCTGTCCTTTTATTCTGGGAGAAGGACAGGCTCTATGGCGGCGGTCGCGAACCACTCGATATATGGGCAGACTGGGCACCCAAGGTCCAAGGAAAGGGCATTGGTGGTGGCCATCTGCTGCCGGAGACCGCCGCCAGCGAAATGCTCGAAGAGCTCTTGCCATTTCTTGAAAAGGCGATCGATGTCCCAGGACAATGATGAAACTTCGATGGCCCAACGACCTGATGACGGTCTCCTCAGCCTTCGGCAGATGGAGGTCTTCCATGCGGTCATGCAGGCGCGCTCCATCACCGGTGCCTCAAAAGTTCTCAATGTCTCTCAACCAGCGCTGAGCCGTACGATCCGTCGGATCGAAGACCTGCTTGGCATTGCGCTTTTTACACGCGACCGCAACGGTCTTGTCCCTACATCCGAAGCACTTGAGATTTATGCCGAGATCGACCCGCTGATACGGCAGTTGACCGGCGTCGGCACCCAGATAGGCCGTATCGCACGCGGTGAAACGGCTGTATTCAGGGTTGGATCGACAGCCAGTGTGGCGCGCGCGCTGGTGCCACAGGCTCTAAGAACATTGTCCGTCGAGGTGCCCGGTATCGAGCTTTTCTTCGACGTACTTCCGGTAGACCAGATTGAGGAATACCTGATTACGGGACGCGGAGAAGCGGTGGTGACGATCGCCTCGCCAGATCATCCGCTGATTGCTGTCGAGCATGTGGGGCGGGTCGATCTGGTCGCGGTCATTCACAAGGATCATAGCCTTGCAATGACGCCTGTCATACGAGCGGCCGATCTGGCGGATATGGATTTCATAGCCTTCGCCCCGGGCGGCGCTCATCAGACAGTTGTCGATCAATTTCTCAGTCGCGAAAAATTGAAGGTCAATACGCGCGCTGTCGCCCGTTTTTCCGACACCGCACTGGCGCTGGCCAATGAAGCAATGGGCATCGTGCTCGTCGACTACGTGACCACGCTCGGCCCCGTCGGCAGCAACCTCGTGGTTCGGCCCATTGAGAACGCCCCGCAATTCTCGATATCGGTTCTGTGGAACCGTCGTCGCTCGCATTCTGCCAATCTGCGCAAACTCATTGAAATTCTGTTGCGCAGACTGGCCGATCTGCCGCCGCTCGCCTGATTGCAAACATTCATCTGCATGCCTTAAAGGCATGGGAGACATAATCATTGTTCGTTGTCTTCCGTTCAAGTCGGTGGCAATGAAAACCAACGGCGTCTCGGACACGCCATCTTTGGGAGGAGAATCGGAATGAATGTATTTTTGAGCCGCCGTCAGGCACTTATCGGCATGGGCGCACTCGGCAGCGCCTCTGCTTTCGGTCTGCCCGCCCGCGCAGCAACCCGAAATCTTGCAGTGCTGCACCTTGCCAGCCACGCGCCAAGCTTCATTGCTTTTGAGCGCGGCTACTACAAGGACGCCGGTCTCGATATCGAGCTGAAATTCTTCGAGGCCGCCCAGCCTATGGCCGTGGCAATTGCGTCCGGTGATGCCGACTTCGGCGTGACCTCGATGAGCGGTGGTCTTATCAGCCTTGCTCAGAAAGACGCCATCAAGGTCATCGGTGGAGCATTGACCGAGGAGAAGGGCGTCACCGGCGCGATCATTCTGGCGTCAAACAAAGCCTATGAGGCCGGCCTGACCGACTCGTCTAAGCTCTCAGGCAAAAGCTTCGGCATCACCACGGCGGGCTCGTCGTTCCACTTTATGGCCCACAAGATCGCCGTCGCGAACAACATCAAGCTTTCGGATATTCAGTTGCGCCCATTGCAGAAGCTGGGGGCCATCGTCGGAGCCCTGACCACAGGTCAGATCGATGCGTGGGCGATCCAGCCGAATGTCGCCAAGAAGATGATCCGCGAGGGTGCCGCCAAGCAGATCGGTCTGGTCTCGGATTACGCGCCGGATTATCAGGTCACTACCGCCTTCACCTCGACCAAGAATGCGGCCAGTGAACGCGAGATGACGGCAGCGTTCGTCAAAGCCTATTCGCGCGCTATTGACGATTACAATGCCGCCTTCGTAGACAACAAGGCGGACGATGCCGAACGCAACGCTCTGGCGAAAATCGTCCACAAATATGTCGAAAGCGATAGCCCGTTCGACGCTGCCAAACAGAATCTGATCGATGGCGCCATGCGCATCAATGCGGGATTGGCACTGTCGCTTGGCAGCTGTGTCGAGCAGCTTGAATGGTTCAAGGCAGAAGGCATGGTCAAGGACGCGATTACGAACGAACAGCTGTTCGACACGTCCTACGTAAAAACCATTTGATCAGCCAGCTATTGTCGCGGAGGCCTCACGGCCTTCGCATGGAGGAACCATGGATCTGAAGCTGAAGAACATCAGCCATTCCTACGGAGCCGTAGAGGTTCTGAAAGATATCTCGCTCGATATCCCGCAAGGGCAGATCATCTGTCTGATCGGGCCATCCGGTTGTGGCAAATCAACCTTGCTTCGGTTTCTCGGCGGCCTTGAACGACCAAGTTCAGGCGAGGTGCTGCAGATCGGGAATCCTCCACCCGGCTCCCTCAATCCCCTCACCTACGTCTTCCAGCATTTCGCCCTGCTGCCCTGGCGCACAGTCGAAGGCAATATTCGCCTTGTGCTCGAAGATCACAATCTCAGTCGGCGGGAAATGGACGAGATCGTCACAGACGTTCTTGACCGTACCCGCCTGACGGATTTCCGCACGGCACTTCCAAAGCAACTTTCGGGCGGCATGCGCCAGCGTGTTGCGATCAGCCGAGCACTGGCAGTGCGCCCCGCGCTGATGCTGATGGACGAGCCGCTTTCGGCCCTCGACAGCCAGACGCGCGAACTTTTGATGGATGACCTTGTCGCTCTGTGGACACGGCAGCCTTTCACATCCGTCTACGTTACCCACAATCTCAACGAAGCGGTTCGGCTTGGCCACCGCGTTGTCGTTCTTTCCCGTCGCCCAGGCCAGATTCGCGAAATCGTCGATATCGATATCCCTCTGTCCGAACGCCACCTTGGCGATCCCGTGCTGGAAGAGAAGCAGAAGCAGCTTTGGGACCTGATGCGCGAAGAGGCCATGGCTGCCGACAAGGAGTTGGTCAATGTCTAACATCACCACACTTGCAAACCCCGCTGGAGCATCCGGCGATAACAGGACGGAAACGAGAACTGCGCCTGTGCGCCCTGTCGCATTTCGTGGCGGCGGATTTGCGCCGATCCCAGTGCGCGGCGTGGGCATTGCCGTGTTCATCGTCCTGATCGCTCTTGCTGAGATTGGAACGCGCAGCGGTTTTATTTCCAACCTGACACTGCCGAGGCCCTCCGCCGTCCTCGATACATTCGTACAACTCTGGCAGACGGGATTACTTTGGAAACACCTGCTGCCATCGCTTCAGCGACTGTTCATCGGCGCCTTCATGGGCATCGCGGTTGGCATATCGGTCGGTGTGATGATCGGCCTGTTCAGCTACGTTCGGGCAGGTCTGGTGCCGCTGGTGGCGGCGCTGTTTCCAATCCCGAAGATTGCGCTTCTGCCGCTTTTCGTGATCTGGTTCGGTATCGACGAGACGTCTAAATACGCCCTCATTGCTTTCGGCACATTCACGCCGACGGTGGTGGCAACCTACGGAGCCGTCGACAATGTCGATCGCACCCTGGTCCGTATGGGCCAGAGTTTTGGGCTTAGCTGGTGGTCGATCGTCCGCAAGATCGTCCTGCCCGGTGCGTTTCCTGCCATCCTGTCAGGCCTTAGGGTGTCGATCTCGATTGCTATCATCCTCCTTGTGGCGGCCGAAATGCTCGGTGCGCAATATGGTGTCGGCTCCTACATTCTCGAGGCAGGCTCACTCTATGATCTCGAAAAGCTTTTTGCCGGTGTCACGATCCTCTCTGTCATGGGTCTGATCGTCAATTTCGCAATCGGACGGGTCGAGAAGCGCTTTTTAAGCTGGCGCGGCTGACACCTGCACCTCATCAATGGAGATTGAATATGCTGGCATTGCAAAAGGTCCGGCCCGGCAGCGGCGTGCAGTTCAACACGATAGCAGAGCCTGAAAACATTGCCGCTGGCGAGGTGCTCATCCGTGTCCATTCCGCGGGCATTTGCGGGACCGACCTGCATATCGCCCAGTGGACACCGGGCTACGAATCGATGGAAAGCGCCATGCCCGTCACGCTCGGCCACGAATTTTCAGGAACGATAGAGCGCGGTGGGAAAAACGTCTCCGCCGATGTTATTGGAAGCCGCGTCACTGCCAGACCCTCCACAACATGCGGTCATTGCGAGTTCTGCCTGAAAGGCGACGAGGATAATTGCACGTCGCGCAAGGGCGTCGGTATCGGCAGAAACGGTGCATTCACATCCTATGTCTGCGTTCCCTACGGCAATTGCCACACGCTGCCGGACAGTCTCGACATGGATATCGCGGCACTGGCAGAGCCGATGACAGTATGCGCGGAGGCTGTCGCGACGACTGAGGTTACGGCAGGTCAGACCATACTCGTAGTCGGGCCGGGCTTCATCGGTCAAGGTATCGCAATTCTGGCGCGCTCGCGCGGCGCTAAGGTTGTCGTCATGGGACGTGATGATGGGCCACGTCTTGAGAACTTAGCTGCTGCCGGTTTTGAGCATCTGATCGATACAAACGACAGAGACATGGAAACCGCGCTTTCCGAATTTGCGCCGTTCGATGCGATTATCGAGGCGGCGGGTGTGCCAACGCTCGTCGCCGCTACCCTGCCATTCCTGAAAAAGCGCGGAATTTTCACCGTCGTCGGCATTCATCCCAGACCCGCTGAAATCAATCTCACAACGCTTGTGCGCATGCACCAGCAAATACGCGGCTCCTATCGAGCCCACGCAGCCGACTGGGATGGCGTCATCGCCTTTCTTGATGGCCATCAGGATTTGATGCGGCAACTGATTTCGCACACCCTGCCGCTCAACGATGCTCTGGCCGGTTTTCAGGCTGCCCATGACCATGTCGCCTCCAAAGTCATTTTACGAATGGGAGAGGTTTGATGGCCGCAGCCATACTCGCACTCTGGAACGATTATCCGTCAAACCTCGCCGAAGAATACGCATCGTGGCACACGTTCGAACATGTACCCGAACGTTTGACCGTACCGGGCATGCAGGCCGCCCGTCGTTACGTGTCGGCCAGCCAAAGCGAAACCTATTTCACACTCTACGAACTTGAAAATCTCGGGGTGATCGAGCATCCCGCTTATCTCGATCTCGTCCGCAACCCCACGCCCTGGTCGCTCAAGATGCGTCAGCATTTCTCAGGGGTCCTCAGAATTCCGGGAGAGATCGCGGCGAGTGGTGGTAACGGGATTGGCGGGGCCGCAATTGTTCAGGCCTACTCCGTAGACCGCGCCAATTCGCAAACATCGGTGCAGGCACTAGAAGCCGGGTTGCACCATTTAATTACGCAGGGCCACTTAATTGGCTTTAAACTAGCTCTCGCCGAACCAAACCAGATGTACGAAGTTTTTAGTCAGGAGGAAACGACGGACCCCGACACCGTCAATCTAGTGGTCATTGCAGAAGGCGAATCCGTTGGATCACTTACGGGGGTAAACAAAAAAATAGCCGAGCATATCCACGCTGAGTTCGGCCCACGAAAAACTCTGCGCAACGACCTTTTCAAGATGTTAGTCAGCTATCGCGGCCACGAGTTTCCAACAGATCGATCGCAAATCGCTACAACCGGATATTCGAGACGCCAGTCGAATTTTACTGACACGTGACAAAAATCGGATAACGGAGGGGTGATCCCTTGCGTTATGAGTCAAAACTCGAGGTCGCCACATGCACTATCTCTTTCCCAGGCGGCAGAAGGTCGGATTTTTTAGCACATTTAGCGAAACAATATTATTATATTTCAATTTCTTACGATGGTTACTAAAAGTCAAAAATAAAGGTTGCCTGTGGCAAATAACGAGGAGGCCTTGCAGGGCTAGGCGATCTTAACTCGTTTGTCTTAAAACAGTGAAGCTGGCAGAGATCGCTTTAGGTCCACGTCACGTCTTGCGCCTGCGATCGGCGCAGCGGTAAAACCGTAGTATCCACAAAAGCTCTCAATCATCAGGACGCTCGATTTAATCGTCTTCGGCAAGCACACTTTCCACCAGGGCGAAATTTTCTTCGCGCTCATCTGACCATGTTTCACCGGTTGCCGGGCGCGTGTGAAACACAGATCGTAGATGCACTGCTCAGCGTTGCGCATGAGACGGATGCTATAATTGCCGGGGTCAACGGTGTTAGGCATCTTGGCGCAGGCGTTGCCAATTTGATCGACAGCTTAAGGCTGCAAGACGTTCGGGCAACTTTGAAAAGAGAGTTTGCAGCGTGGCTTGGCCCTCAGGACAATCAGAAATGGCAACCGCACATAACGGTGCAGGACAAATCCACTAAAACCGAGGCCGACAATCTCTACCGAAACCTGAGCCGAGAGTTTAAGCCGCACCCAATTTGGGTCACCGGGCTCGATTTGTGGGAATATAGGGGCGGGCCGTGGGGGCAGAAAACATATGTGCCTTTTAACGCTCCAACTGACATTGTCTGAGCGCATCCTTGCCCTTCGGTCGACGTGTTTCAGTCACGCAACCTGTCAAATGCCCTTAGATTCCCTTCCAACAAACAGGCCCGAAGATTTAGATCGTGAACAAGCCATTCTAATATCATGGTAGAAGCTACCTCGGGACATACCGTGTCCAAGGATGCTCTTCTTTGAAGCCAAGAACCTCGCGTGCCTTGCGATTGGAAATTGGTGCTTCGTCCCTGCCCATTTCCCTAATTATCGGCGTATTAGGGCAGTATTTGGCTAGAAATTCGGCGGTCGGGATATCTGCGGTGATCTTGTCATTGACCGCGTTGAAAACTTGAAATCCCAATCCGTCTTTTTCGATGCAGAGATGAACGAGATTGCCGAGATCACGTGCGTCTATGTAGCTCCAGGCATTGCGTTTTCTGGACATAGGATCATCAAGAAAGGCTGGAAATTTCGAGTATTCTTGCGGTTCGATTACGTTGGCAATGCGCAATGCGTAAATGTCTGCATTGTAGCGCATAGCAAACGCGCGCGCAGTCTTTTCATTTACGAGCTTCGATAGTCCGTAACTGTCCATCGGATCGGAATCGTAATTTTCATCCAAAGGAAATGCGTGGAAATCCTTATCCCCTTCTGCAAAACAAACACCATAAGTGGTTTCGCTCGAGGCGATTACGACCTTACGGACGCCCAGCTTCATAGCTGCTTCTATGACGTTGTATGTGCCGACCACATTCGCTTTGAACGTGTTGTTGTCGGGCTCAATCAAAACGCGTGGAATGGCTGCAAAATGTACGACGACATCAGGCCCAGTCGGCGGCGCGCCTTCTTCAAAACCGTCAAAGCCAAAATGCGTGGTTAGTGCGTTGAAAACCTGACCGCTATCGGTAATATCTGCAATCAGTGTGCTGACACCTTGCAAATCCAGGGGCTTCAGGTCAACATTTAGAACGGAATAACCCTGCTCAAGTAGCTTTGTAACAGCGTGCCGCCCAGCCTTGCCAGTGCCACCTGTGAAAACGATACGTTTCGTCATGTTTGCCACCTTTTTTGAAGCTCGGTCACATCATAAAATCGATCAGCATACGGCCTAGGTCTACGAATGTAGACTAATCTATCAGATGAAATGAAACGCTAGTTTTTCTCAAATCTATAGCCGGAAATGGGTGTCGCGTCGAATTGCGACACCCAAGTGATTTCAAGCCAGAAACTCGATCAAATCCTGATTCAGGCGCTTGGGCACCGTTGCGAACAGGCCGTGCGGTTCGCCATCGTATTCGATGAATTTCGCACCCGCGATTGCCTTTGCTGCTGCACGGCCCGTTGGATCGATTGGGACTGTTTTGTCGCCGGTGCCGTGAATGACCAGCGTTGGGATGGTGAAGGCGGCGAAATCGGGTCTGAAGTCTGTTTTGCCGAATGCATCGACGCAATCGATTGTTGCTTTGGGGCTTGCCATAACGCCCAGCACGAAGGACCAGTCAAGCACGCCCTGGCTGACGGGGCTGGTGACAAAGCCGACGCCATAGAATGTTTTCGCGAAGCTCTGAAGGAAGGCGAAGCGGTCTTCGCGGATATCGTTTTTCATGCCTTCGAATACGCTAGCATCGACACCATCGGGATTGGTCTCGTCTTTCAGCAGATAACCGGCGACGGATGCGACGAGAACGGCTTTCGAGACCTTCGACGCGCCGTGGCGTGAAAGGTAACGAGCGATTTCACCGCCACCCATGGAAAAGCCGACGAGTGAAACCTGCCGAAGCTCAAGGCCATCAATGACGGCGGCGAGGTCATCGGCAAACGTATCATAATTGTAACCGCTGGCGGGGTGTCCGGACTGGCCAAAGCCTCGGCGGTCATAGGTGATGACCCGAAAACCTGCTTCGAGCAGGGCGACGGTTTGGTATTCAAACATGTCGCCGGTGAGCGGCCAGCCGTGGATGAGGATGACGGGGCGGCCTTCGCCCATATCCTTGACGTGCAGTTTCGTACCATCTTTTGCGTCGATGAATGCCATCTGGAGACTCCCTTGGTGATGTCACCGGGTAAAGCGCGATGGGGTGCATCGCGTTCCATCTCCAACCGACAATCTCGAGGCGGCATTGCGGCCTGACTACCAAGTCCCGAGGCTGACTTGTGAAACGCTTACGTCGGAGTGTGATCCACGTTCGAAAAAACGGACAGCAATAAGAAGACGGGGTCGATCCCGGCGGCTGCCTATTCACTGCATTTCAGAAGGAACGAATGCACGCAGATAAAGTTAGAGAGTCTCTACAAGCAAAAATTCATAAGGAGACTTTCCAATGGGCCGTGGCATATTACTCTGGATGCTGGGTATTCCCCTTCCGATCATCATCCTCCTCGCCATTTTTCTGCGATAGGAATGAAGATGCCCCTATCTAGCACTTCGGGTGCAATGCCCGTCGAATCGTCCCAGACAGCGATGTCGTGGGGCCCTATCATTGGTGGTGCGGTCGCAGCGACAGGCGTTACCTTGATCATGTTGCTCCTTGGCTCCGGCTTTGGTCTTACCATGGTTTCACCCTGGTCGGGCGAAAGCAGTTCTGCCGCAACCCTCGGCGTGACGGCAGCGATCTGGCTGATTGCCGTTCAGTGGCTGTCTTCTGCTTTCGGCGGATATTTGACCGGGCGACTGCGCACCAAGTGGGCAGCCGTCCATACTGACGAGGTGTTCTTTCGGGATACGGCGCATGGTTTCCTGAGCTGGGCGCTGGCAACCGTGATTGTGATGGGCTTCCTGGCGTCGTCGCTGACCTCTCTCGCAGGTGCTGGTGCATCCGCTGTTGGCTCTACCGCATCGACGGCTGCCATGGCTGGGGCTGCGTCGTCTAACGGTTCGACCAGTGGTGCAGATCTATCGACGTCGTATTTCACCGACGCACTTTTGCGGCCTGAACGGGTAACGGCAGAAGCGAGAACGGATAACGGTGCGGCAGCCGCTGAGGTGTCTCGCATCCTCCTGCAAGGCGCCGCACAGGGTGAAGTAGCCGAGCCGGACCGTGCCTATGTCGCCAGCATTGTATCAGCCCGGACAGGTTTGAACGAAGCGGATGCTCGCGCCCGCGTCGATACCGTGCTTGGACAGATCGAAGCCGCCAAGGTCAAGGCACAGGAAGCAGCCGATACCGCTCGCAAGGCAGCAGCAACCACTGCTCTGGTTGGTGCGATCTCCTTGCTGGTTGGAGCGTTTATCGCTTCGGCAGCGGCGGCACTGGGTGGCAAGCAACGCGACGACGAGGAAGACCTTCTGGTATCGCGCGGCTAATCACTGCTCGCTCACTTTTGGGGTGCCACTGGCACCCCATTTCTTTGCGGAACTCTCAGAACGCCTACGATCGATGACGAAAAACGTCGGGCGGCGCTCTTACGCTGTAAGATCATGAAGATCGGTGGTGATGGCGTCACCAACTGAAAACTCCGAGAACCGAACATTCAGTCCGCCCCGCTCCGGCGTACATGCGGTCAGTCCGACGAGATAATGAGAGGCCTCCGGAAACGGGGCAAGACGCAGCAATGGCCACATCCTGCCATCGGATGACGCCTGAATGCGCATCGCGCCGTTCTTCAACGTAATCCGGATGTAGAAATCCTCGAGTTCCTTAAACGGCTGGGACACTGACCAGTCGGATTTGCCATCTGTGACAACGGTGCTGAGGAAGCGCTCTCCGTCGGTAAATTCCACCCCGGTCTTTACCCATCGATTTTCATCGATGCGCACCATGAGGCCGGCTTGATCATAGAGAGACCGAAATTCCCCCTGTACGCGGACACGAGCTGTGAAGCCATCGTCAGCGGTGATGCCGAGGAAGTGCCCGCTGTCACGCGTGAAACGGTAATGGGTCTTACGCCAGAAATCGGTGTTCGCATCCGTTGTAATGATGAGGCCGGTTTCTGTGGCTTCCCATACCGCAGGCTCATTGAGCCATTTGGCTTCTTTAAGATTGATCAGCATGAGGCTTCCCTGGAACTGCGGTTTGCGTGGCGGTAGGAGCCAAGCGATACCTGTCATCGGTGTCTGCGTAAAGAAAGCGTCTCCGTTTTAGGAGACGCCTGACCAGACATACCACTTTCAGGCTGGCAGTTTCATCTGCTTGCGCAGGCTTTTGTCAAACGCATTTGCGGGTACGAAACGGCGCAGGAAATGCAGTTGACGAGCGGCTTTTGTGGCGGGATAGCGCAGCTTTGGCGACTTGGCCATTGCCGCTTTCACCACCGCTTCTGCGACAAGTTCAGGGGCATCGCCCGCCTTGATCGCGCTGTTCCAGCCCGCCTCAATCGTTTTCCGGCCCTGATCGTACACACTCGTCATACGGTCGGGCTGGGTTGCGTTATGGTCCAGCGCTGTGTTCGTGAACGCTGGCTCAACCAGTAGCACCCGCACACCAAGCGACCTGACTTCGTGGTCGAGGGACTCCGAATACCCCTCAACGGCATGTTTTGTGGCTGCGTAGAGCGCACTGAACGGACTGGGGATGAAGCCAACCACAGAGCTGATGTTGATGATGCGCCCGCTACGCTGCCTGCGCATGATGGGCAGCACCTCATTGGTAACGCGGACGATCCCGAACACGTTGAGGTCGAAGAGAGCCTGCGCCTGCTCGACCGACGATTCTTCGGCACCGCCGATCAATGCACCGCCCGCATTGTTGACAAACACGTCGATGCGGCCCGCCTGATCAACGACCTCAGCAACCATCCTGGCCACCGACGCGCTGTCCGTCACGTCACATTCAAGCATGGTGATACCCGCTGTTGACGCTGGCCTGGCTTTCCTGCTGGTGCCGAACACCTGATACCCTGCCAACTGAAGCGCCTTGGCCGTAGCAAGGCCGATGCCTGATGCCGCGCCTGTGACGACCGCGACGCTGCGATTGCTTGTGTTCATTTTGGTGACTTTCATTTGCCTGACGAGGCGGTTGAGCGAATATGTGCGGCGGGAAGGACCACATGCGTCGAAAACTTCATTGATGGACGCGGTATCGAGCGGCGGGTTCGGAATTGCTGAAGCCTGCCGCCAGAACACCGCGGGCTTGCTCGAACGCGTCCCATGCGGCGACATCCGGGACAGGCGGGATCGTGACGAGTTCCTTGCGGTCGAAACCGATCAGAGCAGCATCGACGAGGTCGTCCACCTCCATGACGTTCGCAATGCGGTTGATGTCACCGCCTGCCCGATCGAAGATTTCGGTGCGGGTTGCGGCGGGCAGAACTGCCTGCACGTAAATGCCCTTCGCGGTGAGTTCGGCGGCAAGGCTTTGCGACATTGTCAAAATGTAAGACTTGGTTGCCGCGTAGATACCATGAGAGTGCTCCGGAAGCAGCGCCAGCACAGAAGCGATGTTCACGATGGACCCACTGCCCCTTTCCACCATTCCGGCAACAGCAGCGGAAGCAAGCAAGGTCGGAGCCGTCACGTTCAGCCGCAGGAGCTTGTCCATTGCAGTTGGATCGGCTGAGATGAAGCCACCGAGAAGCCCTGCCCCGGCATTGTTGATAAGGATGTCGATATAGGGTGCCGCCTTGAGGCGCTCTGCGACAAGACCGAGCTGGTTTTCGTCTGTGAGGTCTGCCGTGATGATTTCGACAGCGATACCATGGGCCTGCTCAAGCTCAGAGGCGAGCGCTTTCAGCCTATCGGTGGCGCGGGCCACTAGGACGAGATCGTGGCCGCGCGCTGCGAGGCGGCGTGCGTAAACTGAACCGATACCGCTGGAAGCGCCGGTGATGAGTGCGATGGTCATGGAGGTTCCTTCCGGCAGTCTCTTTGACTGCCAGTTGCTTGAGGTTTCGAGATAAACCGCGGGAATTTGCAGCCTTAGCCGCGGAACTTCAGGTGGAGCATTGGATGGTGTTCGTAATGGCCCACGCCGTTTTGCACGATCGGGTCTTGTGATGTCAGCGTTTCGATATCTTCATCATCGGCGACTTGATAGAGCGAAACGCCGTAGCCGCCGGTGGGATCCATCACTGGCCCGTGTGCCACGATCTTTCCTTCGCTCAGGAGTAGGTCAAGAAAAGCGCCGTGCTGACCCATCCAGTTTTTCTCGTCCACCGTCATCGTGGCGAAGAAATCGAAGCGCGGCGGGATGTATTTGCAGAGGTAGTACTTCATGATCACATCCTGACTGACTGGCTATCTGCCGTTTCGACATCCCCTTTGAATTAAGGCTGGAATGTCGATGACCGATGAGATACTATCATTTCGATACTATGTCACTACTAATTTGAGATGGACATGAAAAATCTTTTGGACCAACCCTGCCTCATCGCGCGAAGCCTCTCCTTGATCGGTGACGCGTGGAGCATGCTGATCCTGCGCGATGCCCATGCAGGTTCGACACGCTTCGAAGAATTTCGCAAAAACCTGGGGATCGCACCAACGATGCTGACCACAAGGCTCACCGCCCTGGCGGAAGAGGGAATTCTGGAAAAGCGCCGATATTCCGAGCGTCCGCCAAGGGACGAATATCAGCTGACGGCTGCGGGCCGGGACTTCTTACCCGTTCTCTTTGCTCTTGGAGCATGGGGAGGAAAACATCGTGGTGGGGGTGAGTTCACGAGGTTTTACGACGAGGCAACGGGAGAGGAGATTGAACCCGTTACCATAGACAAAAAAACCGGTGCGCCCATTGGCACGCGGCCTATCAAGATCGTTATGCCCACCTGATAAAAAAGAAGATCCGTCCGAACGCGCCGAATCCTCGCTCAGCTCATAGATCGAGCTGCAAATCCCCGTCCACGTGTGCAGGAACCGAACAGCAGATCAACGCCTCGCCATCTGCGACTGGATAGTTGGGCTCGGAAAGGTAACTGACGTCACCCTTGACGATCTTCGTTCGGCAATCTCCGCAATTACCCGCCCGGCAACCATAGGGCGGGTTGAGGCCACTTTGCTCTGCGAGTTCCAACAGGGACTGACCACCCGGCTTCCAGCGGGCTTCTTTTCCCGATTGTGTGAAAACAACGCGTGTTGGAACCGCAGCTGCGGGCTTGGGCTGCTGCGCGGATGAGTAAGCAGTGTAATCACGCTTCAGGCCGGAGGGGCCGAACGCCTCCGCGTGGATACGATCGTCTGCGATATTCAGTCCGCGTAGCCCGTCGTACATCGACTGCATGAAGGACGACGGTCCGCAGATGTAGAAGTCATAGTCGCCGAATGGTAGATGCGCCTTCAGCAGCGTCATGTCGATGCGACCGGCTGCATCAAAAAGGCCATCATCATCGACTTGGGGTGCCCCAAGCACCCTGACATCCCGAACGGTCCCTTCGCTGCGCGCAACCAGTTCGCCGATTTCGCGGTCGAACGCTCTTTCAGCAAAGATGCGCGACGACCGGAACAGCCATACTGGCCGGCGATAGCGCGTTCTGTCCCCCGTCTGGACAACATGGCGCAGCATAGACAGCAAAGGTGTGATGCCGATGCCAGCCGCAAGCAGAACTGCCGGACGGCTGCGTTTCATCGCGTCAAAGGTGAACGCTCCAACCGGTGCCAGCGCCTCGATCTCGTCGCCTTCCTGCATTGCATGCAGGAGCGTGGACGCCCGGCCCTCACGCTTTACACTCAGCCTGTAGAAGCCATCCGATGGGGCACTGGATATCGTATAGCTGCGGCGGATCGTGTCCTTGCCGTCCCTAATTCTGATCGGCAGATGCTGGCCTGCGAGATGCGGGATGAGAGCCTCATCATCGACCGGCGCGAGGTGAAGCGAACGGATCGTCGCGCTTTCCTCGACAATTCGCTCCACACGAAAGCGCCTCCACGTCTTTGCCTTGGCCGCGACCTGAAGGCGGCTTGCGGCTTCCTGCCAGTTTCCAGTCATCAGGCTGCTCGGTGAGATGCCGCCTTCGAGAAAACGCCATCTGAGTGGCAGTGCATCCCTGCGCAGCACCACCTTCTCTGGCATGACGCGCCAGAGACGCTCGGCGCCCTCGAAGGCCGCGATCTCGGGTGAATTCAGGATCACCTCGACGCTACCGGCAATCTGCAGCATATCACCCGTCTCATGATCAACGAACAGAAGTCCAGCGCGCGGATTGACGACAAAATTGCCAAGCGTGTTGAAGAACAGGTTTCCATTGAAATCCGGCACCGTCAGGCCGCCATCGGCATCGACGCGAACGAAACCGGGCCGACCGCCTCGATGGGAGACATCCACCTGCCGACCTTCACCGTCGCGGTCCACATAGGACGCGACAAAGAAACTGTCGGCAGATTCGATGATGCCCCGCTCATGTGCGCCGGGCCGATCTGAAACAATCACTTCGGAAGGCTGCTGCGATGCCGGATCGCGCACGAAGGTGAATTGCCGGTTCTGAATGTAGCGCGGACAGTTGCCGAAGCTCTGTGCGACGGCGACGGAAAAGCAGTCATTGCTATCCCGGATAACAGTACCGTTCATCCTGTTCCGTCGGCGCGTGATAAGATCGACGCCGACCAGACCGATCGGGTCGCCGTCGTTCATACCGGCTTCGGCAGGATCGTCGGGATCGCTGACGGCTTCGACATCGAGTGTATGGGGATCGGGCGAATGCAAAAAGCCGGGCTGTCCGCTGCGGATCGTCGCCCACGGCGTGCCATCGCCATCGACAGAGCCGATGACGATGAACGGCAGCAGCGGGTAGAACTCCCGATGCTGATCAAGCAGGAAGCTGCGCAAGACCTTGCGCCCCACCGGGTCCATCTGCTCCATCACGCCAGCGTGCCGCTGTAATTGCAGTTCGCCCGCATGCCAGGGGGACGATGGTGAGAGTGTTTCAGCAGGCATTGGAACCTCCTATAGGGAACAACGTCCCGGCCCCAAGACCGTGTCAGGCTGCGAGGCCGACTGCCGTTTTCGGAAGAGCAACAAAACCAGGCAAAGCTTCGATCCGCGCCAACCAGTGACGGACCTCCGGATGTTGCGTCAGATCGACATTGCCCTCTGGTGCGCCAGCGATGTAGCTGTAGAGGCCGACATCTGCGATGGTCGGCTTATTGCCGATGATGAAGGGGTGATTTTCGAGTTCGGCATTGATGAGGCCGAGAATTCGGTGGGCGCGGGCAATCACCTCATCGGCCCGGAAGTCTGCTCCGAAGACCGTGATCAGTCGGGCCGCAGCCGGGCCATAGGCAATTTCTCCGGCGGCGACGGAAAGCCACTTCTGTATCTTAGCGACAGACGCGAGATCGTCGGGTAGCCAGTCCTTGCGGCCAAGTTTCGTGGCGACATAAACGAGGATTGCGTTGGAATCGTTGACGACGACGTCCCCATCTTCCAGCACCGGCACCTGACCGAACGGGTTGAGCTTCAGGAATTCTGGCCTTTTGTGCTCGCCGTTCGCCAGATCGAGGTCGATGATCTCGGCTTTCACGTTGAGGAGGGACAAAAAGAGGCGAGCGCGATGCGCATGGCCCGAAAGTGGAAAGTGGTAGAGTTTCATGACTGGCTCCCTTGAGGGCCGGACACCGTCATCCGGCAACGAGAGAAACCTAGCCGTATCCATATTTTTGTAGTAGAGCGTTAATTCTGTAATCATCCTCTCGTTTTGTGGAAGGAAAGTATGGATCGTCTTGATGCCATGGCAGTTCTCTTGTCCGTGGTGGAACAGGGTAGCCTTTCCGCCGCGTCTCGCGCCCTGCACTCACCGCTGCCGACGGTCAGCCGCAAGGTCGCCGAGCTGGAGGCTCATCTCGGCGTTCGCCTGCTCACCCGCACCAGCCGCCGTATTCTGCTCACCGAAGCCGGGGAGAATTATGTCGCTGCGGCGCGCGAAATTCTTGAGCGGGTAGAAGAAGCCGAACGCCGCGCCACCGGAGAATACGCCGCGCCAAAGGGAGACCTGACAATGACGGCGCCGATTGTCTTCGGTCGCCTGCATGTGCTGCCAGTCATTACGGACTTCCTGAAAGCGTTTCCGGACATCAACATTCACCTGACGATGAGCGACCGGACGATCAGTCTTGCCGACGAACACATCGATGTCGCCCTGCGCATCAGCCAGCTTTCCGACAGTAACCTGATCGCAATCCGCCTGGGCTCCATCCGCACAACGATCTACGCCAATCCCGACTATCTGAAGCGGCACTCCCGTCCATCACATCCTGACGAACTCAAAGACCACGATTGCATCGCGTTCGAAGGCTTGCTTTCGACACGGTTCTGGACGTTTCATGACGGCGCAAAAGATATCGCGGTGCCGATCCGCACACGCCTTTCCGTCAACACCGCGGAAGCAGCAGTTGACGCAGCAGCAGCCGGTCTCGGGATGACGCGCGTCATGGCCTATCAGGCGAAGAGCGCAGTCGATGCCGGCTTGCTGGTGCCGTTGCTGGAGGATTTTGAACGAGAGGCCTCTCCGGTTCACCTCGTCCATCTATCGGAGGGCCTGATGCCGCTGAAACTCAGGACCTTTCTGGACTTTGCAACGCCGCGGCTGAGGGCTTTGTTGAAGTAGGTCGTAGCCAGATGACCGTTGAATGCAGACACAATACTACCGCGAAACCACGATCCGAAATCCATTGCCGCGCCAGAAGCCATCCGGTTCGAGACTTCCTCGATAGGTGCAACAGGCTTTCAGTTTGCCGCTGGAAAAACAGCCGCCGCGTAGCACGCGCCGGATGGACGGTGCGGCATCCAGTGCTTCGCGCCCATCTTCCGAATAGGGATATTTGAAGTCGGGCGTAGCCATGTCATCGCCCCACAGCGTCGTGCACCACTCCCAGACCTGACCGACCATATCGTAGCAGCCGTAGGGAGAGCGCCCCTTCGGAAACAGACCAACCGTGCAGGTGGTGTTGAACCCGGCCTCTTCCGAATTCGCCGCATCGTCCATCCAAGCATGTCCCCAAGGGTAGCTGAGGACATCCACACCCATATCCGGCTGATCGCCGCGCGCGGCACGCTCCCATTCCGGTTCCGTGGGCAGTCGCACGAATTCGTCTTCGGAAATACGCGCCTGCGCACGCCAGCGATGCGTCAACCAGTCACAATAGGCCCGCGCATCGTGCCATGTGAGGTCGGTCGCAGGAGCATTGCGTCGGTCATCCGAAAAACCGTCCGGGCTGCGCCACAGCCGGTCCGTATCGCGCACGAACGCGCCGTAGGCACCATTTGTTACCGGATAAAGGCCGATACGAAAGGCGTCGACGGTGACTGGATGAGGCGGTGCAGAATTGGGATGGCTGTTAGAGCCGAAGGTGAACTGTCCACCGGCAACATCTGCCAGTGCATCGAGGTCACGCGGATCACCCCAAAGCGAGAGCCTGCGGCCCGCCGTCTCACGTTCCGGCGCAGAAAGCGCTCCGTCGCTGACGATTGCCAGCAAATGGGCGGCGATGCGGTCACGCAGCGGTCCTGCCTCCGTCACCATATCCGTTGCCAGCAACGCGCCCCGCAGAACCGCATCACCCTCACCCTCTATCAACGCTTCGACCAAAGCGCTGGCCGCACCCGTGCCGGAAAGGCGCGCAGCAAGGCTTGTCATGACCGGTGCCCAAGGGCCCGGCTTCTTGCGAAAATGCTCAACAGCCAGATCAGCGGGCTTGGATGCCAGATGCACCGCTGCCAGCAATTGCCGCACGCGGGTGATGGGCATGATGGTGGGATCATCCACCTCGGCTGTCAGCGCATCGAAGGCCAGACCGCAAAAGAGTTCGCTGGTCTGGGCATCACCGGAAATCTTCGCAAGCCAGCTGTCGGTGATGGCCTCGGCGCTATCGCCCGCATCGCCGCCATGCATGGCCATGACGAATTGCGCCGGATTGCCAGCGGCATTGCCAAGAGCAATACCTGTCGCGCCGAGATCGAGGCCAGCCAGTCGCGCAGCCGTTTTCCGACGTTGGCTTTTCAGAAGCGGCAGCAGATCATATCGCACATAGCCCGCGGGAAGCGCCCAACTCTTGACGACAGAGACCTCCCCAAGTGCAAGCAGCTTAACTGCCGGATGACGGCTCTGGAACGTCAGCGCATCGGCGAGCAATTGACGCCCTGCGTCGCCAGCCGCCTCTATGCCGTCGAGGATCAGCAGAAGTGTCTTGTCTGAAAATATGGACGCAACTGTTGAGGACGCAAGCAATTCATCGAACGTTTTTGACGGATCGACAGTGAGATAGAGAGGCACAACGCCCTCCAGCGTCCATTGCTCATCATGAACTGCACCGAGATCGTTGCGCGGAACGGCGCGTGGCGCAAAGTCACCTTGCGCCAGTGAGAACGCCAGATGCTTCGCAAACGTGGTCTTGCCGCTTCCGGTCTCTCCGGTCAGTACGACGGCTGGATGATCGTGCACCATTTCGAGCGCCGAGAAATAGACGGCGGGTTCCGGCTCTGCCTGATCGGTCAGCTTGCGCAGTCCCCTGGCCGCCTTGTCCTCGAATGTGAAGTTGACGAGCAGCGGAATATAGCCGGTCGCAAGATCAACGATGGAGGCATCCGGCAGAGCAAAAAGCTGCGCGGCACCGAACTCGCGTGCCTGCGAAATCATGCCGTCTATATCGTCGTTGATCATTGAAAGAGCTTTGCCACATCTGGGTTATGAAATCTCTGGATCTCGATGGCATAACCGGCGGGATCTTCAAAGAAGAAATGCTCGCAGAACGTTCCGCGCAGCATCTCTGACTGACCGGTAACGCCTGCATCCTTTAACCGCTTGTGCCAGCCTTCCACATCCTGAGACACGATGGTCAGCAGCACGGCGCTCTTTTCCTGATGTTTCAGATGACCGCGATTGCCATCGACAATGCCGAAATAGCAGTTTTCAGCAATGCGGTAGATGCGGGCCATTTTCTGATCGAGCACCAGTTCGAAGCCCAGAACCTCTTCGTAAAACGGCACGACTGCATGGATATCGTCGTAGTAGAAGAAAGTGATCGAATAGTCTTTTTTCATTCTGTGTATCCTCGTGTTCAGGCGATCGTCAGCGTGCCTTTGTGGTCTATCGAAAGCCCGGCGATTTCCTTGCGCGCTGCGAAAACATCGACCGGATGCACCAGATAAAGCCAGGGTGGGTTGGCGTTTAGATAGGTCAGGCAGGCGGCATAAGCACGCTCACGCGCATCGGGCTCTACTGCCGCATTGGCCGCTGCGATCAGCCGTTCCGCTTCAGGATCGTCGTAACCCTGCCACCACACGGCTTTCGTGACGCTCGATATCTTGTCATTGAGAATGCGGAACGTGCTGTGCGGCGAGGAATCGAAGATCGCCAGATCACCCATCTTCTTAGCGCCAATCTGGCGGGCATATTCCGGCCGGTCGGTTTCAATCTCGATCTCCACCTCGAAGCCAACAGCCTCAAGTGCCTCGGCCACGAACCGGCTGATCTCCGGCGCACGCTCCGGCATGAAGGTGGGCGTCCGCAGCGTGATTCTGCGATCTCCATCCACCTCGGCCAGCAAGGCACGTGCGCGGTCAGGATCGTAAGCGATGGGTGAAAGCCCGGCGGTCTTCATGCCTAGATGAAAAGGGCTGACGATACTGGAAGACGGCACGGCCAAATCGCCGAATATCTCGTGGCATATGGCCGCCGTCTTCACCGCGTGATTGGCGGCAAGCCGTGCCTGCGGTGAACGGAAGATGCCTTCGCTGCAATTGAGGTAGTACATGACCGACAGCGTGTTGACGGCCCTGCCCCATTGAAAGGCATCATCGAACTCCAGCTTGCCCTCGACGCGCTCTAGATTGAGCGCGGCAGCGACATCGCCTGATTTCAGCATCGCATAACGTTGGTCGGCGGAAGGCTCGCAAAGCGCGATGATGCGCTTCGGCTCCGTGCTACCGGAGACCCGCTTCAGCTCGGCACGGACCTTGGGTTCGAAAGTCAGAACGCGGAACGGCCCTGTGCCCAAAACGGGTGTGCCGTCAGGCGCGAAGCGGCAAATGTAAAACTCCGAGAAGATATCGAGAATATCGGCAATGGGGTGCGGATTGCGCACCACAATTGCTCCGTCACCATCCGCCATGATTTCGGCATCCGCGAGATAACGCGCATAGGACCACTTCATGCCAAACGTATCCACGGCCTCCAGAATGCCGTCGATGAAGTCGGTAATATCGGAAGCGACACAGGGCTTGCCGTCATGGAAAACAGCATCTTTGCGGATAACAAAGCGCCATTCGCGGCCGTCCGGGCTGTGCGTCCAAAGGGAAAACAACGCGGGCAGAACCTGCCCGTCATTCCATTTCAGCAGAGGTTCGAACACCAGATTTTTCAGCGTCAGAACGCTGGTGTCATCAGTTACCCGCGTTGGCGGCAGGAAATCGACTTTTTCGAGGGCTATGGTCAAGGTGGACATGGCTGGCATCAGTCGAGCTCGTTGCGGCGGCGCGGATTGAACCAGTCGGCAAGGGAATCGCCGATCAGGTTGAAGGAGAGTACCGCGAGCAGGATCGCCATGCCGGGGGCGAGCGCCACCCATGCAGCACTACGGACAAATTGCAGGTTGGCAGACACATCGGCACCCCACTCCGCCATGGGCGGCTGCGCGCCAAGCCCCAGAAAACCGAGGCTTGCGGTTTGCAGAATGGCACTGCCCAGCGCCAGCGTGGATTGCACCAGCAGCGGCCCCAGCCCGTTGACAAAAACATAGCGGAAGAGAATGCGCGGTGTCGGTAGCCCAAGTGAGATTGCGGCCTCGACATAGGGCTTGACGGAAATGCTGAGCGCCTGGCTGCGGGCGACGCGGGCAAATTGCGGGGCAAGCGTGATGGCAACGGCCAGCATCGCATTTTCAAGGCTCGGGCCGAAGGCAGCCGCCAGTGCAATGGCCAGCACGAGCGCCGGAAACGCCAGAATGGCATCCACGATGCGCATAAAGACGCTATCGAACCAGCCCCCGAGAAAACCCGCCAGCATGCCAATGGTTACGCCGACGACGAAGGCGATGGCCACGACGCCCACGCCAATCGCCAACGTGGCGCGACCGCCATACATGATCCGCGTGAAGATATCGCGTCCGAAGGCATCCGTGCCCAGCCAATGCTCAAAACTCGGTGCGGCAAGCTTGTGCAGCACATCCAGCTTGGTTGGCGAATAGGGCGAAATCATCGGGCCGAACACGATGACGCAGACCAGCAACAGCAGGATGATACTGCCCGCCAGAGCCAGCGTGTTTTTGCGCAGGAAGTTGAAAAACTCTGACATCCGGCTCACTTCATCTTCTTGCGGACACGCGGGTCCAGAACGCCGTAGAGAACATCGACCACGATGGAGGTGAAGACGAACAGCAGCGCAAACACCAAAGTTGTGCCCTGAATGACGGGATAATCGCGGTTCTTGATCGCCTCGAACATATATCGTCCGATACCCGGCCATGCGAAAATCGTTTCAGTCAGGATCGCGCCACCCAGCATTTCCGCAAACTTCAGACCGACGACGGTGATGGCTGGCAGCAGGGAATTGCGCAATCCGTGGCCCAGAATGACATCGGCCCGGCGCAAGCCCTTGGCTTTGGCCGTGCGAATGAAATCCTCGCCCATCACCTCCAGCATGGTGTTGCGCACGAAGCGACCAAGCGTCGCCCCAAGAAAGGCAGCCAGCACGGCGGTGGGCAGGATGAGGTGTTGCAGTGCGCTCCATGCCGCGGCCCAGTTGCCGGTGATGATACCATCCAGAATGGCAAATCCCGTCACCGGTTCGGCGATGATGAAGGAACTCATGCGGCCAGAGACCGGTAGCCAGCCGAGATAGGTGGCGAACACCAATTGCAGGATAAGCGCAAGAAGAAAGGCAGGCATCGAAACGCCCACCAGCGAAACGACACGGGTGATGTGGTCGAATGTCGAGTTCGGGCGCGTGGCGGATAAAACGCCGATGGGGATGCCGATGATGATGGCGACGATGACGGCCAGAACCGAAAGCTCGATTGTGGCTGGCAGGCGGGTGAGAATTTCATGTGCTACCGGCTGGCCGGTTTTCAAGGATACGCCGAAATCACCCTGCAACAGGCCGGTAACATAGTTGAAGAACTGGACCGGAAACGCCTGATCCAGATCCAGCTGCGCCCGCAGCGCATCGATTTGCTCCTGCGTCGCGCCGGGGCCGAGCAAGGTCACTGCCGGATCGCCGGGAATGAACCGCACCAGCGAAAACACGATGACCAGCACGATACACATGACGGGTATCAAGGCGATCAACCGGCGTAGAATAAAACTGGCCATTCCCTGCCTACTCACATCATCGAAGAATGATCTGCACCGGTTTCCCGCTGCAGATCGGATCGGCGGGCGCGCTGGATGCGCGCCCGCAAAGACTTACTTCTTGGAAACGCCCCAATATTCGTTGAGCGGCGGTGCGCTGTTGACAACGAGGCCTTCGACATTGGCGCGCTGGAAGACGATCAGCTTGGGGCTGAAGAGATAAACGCCGGGAACGCGCTTGACGATTTCTTCCTGCACCTGATGATACAGCGCCGTACGGGCCGGTACATCCACAGTCTGTTGCGCCTTGAGGATCAGATCGTCCAGCGCCTTGTCTTCCGGCATACGGAACGTCATGGCCGAGTTGGCAAGCGACGACAGATAACCGATGGTGATATGCGCATCCGGATCGTTGTACCAGGGCTGGCGACCGTCAAGTGCTGCATCGAACTGGCCAGCGGTCTGAAGGGCGCGGTAGGCCGGGAACTCGGTCTGTTCGATGGTGGCATTGATGCCGATATCGGCCAGATTGGCCTGCACATAGGTGGCAACGGCTGCCCAGAGCGGACCCTGGAAGCTGTAGAGCTTCAGCTGGATCGTGGAGGGATCGACTTTGGCGTCCGCAAGCAGCTTCTTCGATGTTTCAGGATCATAGTTCGGGGCCAGATCCTTGATCTTTGGATCGAAAGCCCAGCTGTTGGTGGTCAATGGACCATAGACGCGCTCAGCAGTTCCGCCGAAGACACCTTTCAGCAGGCCATCATAATCGATGGCATGGGCCACGGCCTGACGCACACGAATATCCGCAAACGGACCGTCTTTCTTGCTGTTGTTGAATTCCAGTTGGCGAATGATCTGGCTGGGCGTCTCGAGAATCTTCACATCGGCATTGGACTTGAGTGCCGCGATATCTTCAGCCGCAATGGCGGAAAGCTGGCCCTGCTGCTGCACGACATCCACGCCACCGCTTTCAAGCTCGAGACGACGTGTCGAGGCTTCCGGGATGACGCGGTAGATGATGCGCGAAAGCTTCGGCGTGCCACGGAAATAATCCGGGTTGGCTTCCAGAACCACATTGGTATCGGCCTGCGCGCTCTTGAAGGCGAAGGGGCCGGTGCCAACCGGATTGGCAGCAAATTTGTCACCGAACTTCTCGACGGCAGCAGGACTGACGATGGCCGACTGTGGCTGCGCCAGAATGGAGAGGAAAGCCGGATATGGTTCTGTCAGGCTGATCTTGACTTCCGTGGGCGAGACAACCGCGATGTCCTTGATCAGACCGAAGGTTGCCTTGACATAGGAATTGGTGGCCTTAGTGCGCTCCAGCGAGAATTTCACTGCAGCCGCATCAAAGGGCGTGCCGTCCTGAAACTTGACGCCTTCGCGGATCTTGAAGTCGAACTCCTTGCCGTCGGCAGACACAGTCCAGCTGGACGCCAACCGGCCTTCCAGTTCCTTGAAGTCCGGCGCGGTCCAGGCAACCAGCGTATCGAAGACATTGAGAATGATCTCGCTGCCAATAGGCTCGGCCTTGTTGGTACCGGGCTCCAGACTGACTGGATCGGATGGAACGGCAATGACGAGCGTCTTCAACTGGTCATCGCTCTGCGCGTTGGCCGCGCCTGCAAACAGCGGAACAGCCACAAAGGCTGCGGCGGCTAGTCCTTTAAAGAGTTTCATGGGCACGACCCTTTCGCGGTCTGATCGAGGCATTGTGCAGCCTCAGCTCGGCTTCATGCTATCAGTTTAATCGCGGCTCGCGCCTGTGATATTCCACGAAATATATCATCGCTTTTTAGACTGTAAAGGTGATCTGCAAGCAATTTGAACAAATGGCTAATATTGCTTATTCATTGTGCAAAAGAGGAAATATTATATTGTCGCCAGCGGTATTTGAGCAAAATCTGAGCGTCAGATCTGCTCAGATCGGATCGGCACCGGTGACGACAGGACGTGTTGGATCGCTGACCCAGGCAGACCAAGACCCGGGATACATGGCCGCTTCGATACCGATTGAGGCAAGCGCCAGAACCGTGTGTGCAGCCGACATGCCCGCCCCGCAATAGACCCCGACAGGCTTCTTGCCATCAGCACCCAGCACCCGATACATTTCGCGCAATGTCTCTCCATCGGTGAAATTTCCGTAGTCGGTGACATTGTCAGGCGCTGGGACGCTCAAGGCATGGGGAATATGCCCGCGTGGCGGCTGGCCGGGCGCGACTTTCCCGCCGATATAGTTGGGCCGGATGCGCGCATCGAGAAGAACGCCATCGGTCGCCAGCGTCAGCGCATCGTCAGCCCCAAGCTCGGCCATATGTCCCGGCGACAGAACGATGTCGCTCGGCACCGGCTTCGCAATCTCCTCGGTCACCGGCATATCCGCCGCAATCCACGCTGGAAAACCACCATCCAGCACCCGCACATCCGGCAGGCCTGCCCACCGCAAGACCCACCACGCACGCGCCGCCGTCATGCTACGGTCAGCATCGTAGATGACGACCGTCGTGTCAGGCCGCAAACCCCAGCTGCGTGCCTTGGCCTGAAGCTCTGCGATGTCTGGCAGGGGTCTCTGCCCACCCTCGACGCTGGCAGGTGACTGAAAATCGGTATAGGCTTGCGTATCTATCGCGCCTTTGATCCGCTGTCCCTTGAATGAGTTCTGGCCCGTATAGGGATTGATGGAATGCACGGCGATGACCGTGACATCCGCTCCGGCGGATAACATGTCTTGCAACTGAGTTGGCGTCAAAAGAACCGAGATGCGCGTCGTGTCAGTCATGGTCATCTCCGGATATACGGGCGGGAAGAGGTGTTCCTCTTATCATGGTAAAATCATCCATCTCGGAAATGATGACAAGCAATAAATATCTCACGTAATATTCTACGAGATATTTTTATTGACATTCACCTGTCTGCAGGCTGCAATGTGGTTCTCAAGAGCCGGAGTATCGAAATTTGACAGTTCTTTCGGTCGAAAATCTGACAACCGCATTTCGCCGCAACGGCATCTGGAACTCCGTGGTCAACGATGTGAGTTTCAGCATCGATGCCGGAGAAACGGTGGCGATTGTCGGCGAATCCGGTTCCGGCAAAAGCGTCACGGCCATGTCGATCATGCGGTTGTTGCCGGAGCGAACATCGCGTGTGACCGGCACCGTCAGGCTTGGGGACACCGACCTGCTGTCGCTGCCCGAGCGACAGATGCAGGACATTCGCGGCGATGACATCGCCATGATTTTCCAGGAGCCGATGACATCGCTCAATCCGGTTCTGTCGGTAGGCCGCCAGATTGCCGAATCGATCATCCGGCATCGCGGCAACTCCAAGGCCGAGGCGCGGGCGGAGACGGTGCGGCTCCTCGAGCGGGTGCGCATACCCGCCGCATCCAGCCGTTTCGACGAATATCCGCATCAGCTTTCCGGCGGCATGCTTCAGCGCATCATGATTGCCATGGCGCTTGCCTGTCGTCCAAAACTGTTGATCGCCGACGAGCCGACAACGGCGCTCGACGTCACCGTTCAGGCAGAAATCCTGCAACTGATCAAATCCTTGCAGGATGAGGAGAATATGGCCGTCCTGTTCATTACTCATGACATGGGTGTTGTGGCCGAGATTGCTGACCGGACCGTGGTTATGTTTCGCTCTCGCGCACTCGAAACCGGCAGGACTGAACAGATTTTCGCCCAACCCGCCAACGTCTATACCAAGGCTCTGCTCTCTGCTGTGCCAAGGCTGGGTTCGATGGAAGGACACGACTATCCGGCCACATTTCCGCTGACAGATACGGATACCGGCGTTTCGTCAGCCGAGCGCGAGATCGCGGGAACGATACCCTCAGACAAGCCCCCAATTCTTGAAGTGCGCAACCTGATCACCCGGTTCGATATCAAATCCGGTGTCTTCGGGCGTGTCAGCGGGCGCGTTCATGCCGTCGAGAATATCTCGTTTGATCTGCATGAGGGTGAAACACTGGCGCTCGTCGGCGAATCCGGCTGCGGCAAGTCTACCACCGGGCGGTCTGTGCTGCGTCTGATCGAGCCGGTCAGTGGCTCCATCCTCATCAATGGACAGGATGTCAGGGCTCTCGAGCCCGCCGCACTTTCAAAACAACGCCAGCATATGCAGATGATCTTTCAGGATCCCTTCTCCAGCCTCAATCCGCGCATGCGTGTGGGTGAGGCCATCATGGAGCCGCTGGTGTCGCATGGTTTGGCATCGACCAAGGACGCCCGCGACAGGGCCACGGATCTGCTGGTGCGCGTGGGCTTGCAGGCGGATATGGCAAAGCGCTTTCCACATGAATTCTCGGGTGGCCAGCGCCAGCGCATCAGCATCGCGCGCGCACTGACGCTCAATCCCGGCCTCATCGTCGCCGATGAAGCCGTCTCCGCGCTCGATGTCTCGATCAAGGCGCAGGTCGTCAACCTGATGATGGAACTGCAGGAGCAGCTGAAAATCGCCTACCTCTTCATCAGCCACGACATGGCCGTGGTGGAGCGCGTCAGCCACCGGGTCGCAGTCATGTATCTGGGTGAGATCGTCGAGATCGGCACCCGTGCGCAGATATTCGGAAATCCGCAGCATGCCTATACAAAGAGGCTACTCAGCGCCGTTCCGATTGCCGATCCCGCAAGGCGCCATTTGCGGAAAGTGGCAGAGGGCGGGGAGATCGGCAGCGCGGTGCGTCCGGTGGATTACGTGCCGGTGGCGGCACGCTATGCGGAGCCAGCGCCCGGCCATCTGGTCAAGGTTGCCTGAGAGGTCAGCGCATGCGCCGAGATTTGCATGAGAACGGTGACTTAGAGCGTCAAGCCGCCCTGCCCGGTCGCAATCAGCGCGCCGAGGATGCCGCTGCGGGTATTCTCATTGTGCTCCACGATAACCTCTCGCGCCAGATCGGAATCCCGTTTGCGCAGAGCCGCCACGATGCGATGATGATCGACATTGGTTTCCGGATTGATGTCGCGAACGCGCGCGCCCATGTAGAAAAGTCGCGCACACTCCTCAAGATGGCTCATCACCAGCGAATAAAGGCGAGGATTGCGAGACCCCCGAGCAATGGCGGAATGGAACTCCTGATTGGAATCCACGAAAGTCTTCGTGCTGATCTCCTCGCCAATCACGTAGCTGACATCCGCCAGCTGATCGAGCGCATCGAGATCTTCATTGGAAAGGTTCTTGGCCGCCAGCGCCGCCGCCGTTCCTTCCAGCATGCCACGAATGGCGAAGAGGTCGTTCATATCCTTCACGGTGACAGGCGTGACGCGGTAACCCCGGCGCGGATAGGCTTCCATGAAACCCTCAACGCAAAGCCGTGCCAGTGCTTCGCGCACCGGCGTTTTGCTGACGGAGAGCTGCTCGGCAAGCTCCGGCTCGGACACATCCATGCCCGGCGCCAGCTCTCCGGTGATGATGCGCTCCCGCAAAATCGCGTAAGCCTTCTCGGTCAGAGACTTGCCGCGCTTCTCCCCCAACTCATCCGCTTTGTTCAAAGCCAATCTCCAGTTTTGCGTCTACGCCATGCATTCGTGCCCGCAGCGCCAACATAGGTCACTCATCCGGGCATTGCTATGCACCGATTGCGCCATGGCCTTATCACCAACAGAACTTTGACAACCGACGACGCACTGATATACTACGTAATATATTTAACAGATACAATCCTCGCATCCGTTCACGCCGCAGGTATCGTCTTGTCAGAAATTTTGGTCATCAATCCCAACAGTTCCGTCTCTGTAACGCGCTCCATGGAGGCCTGCATCGGTCTCGTCCGCGATGCCACACGCCACAGCATCCGGTGTACGGAACTTGCCAAATCCCCACCGGGTATCGAGACAGACGCCCATGTCGGTCAGGTCATTCCCAACATTATCGAAGCTGTAAACGAGGCCTCAGCCGATGCCTTCGTGCTCGCCTGCTTCTCGGACCCCGGCATTACCACAGTCAGAAAAGCGACGACACGACCCGTGGTCGGCATTGCCGAGGCCGCCTATTTGGCAGCGCTTGGCCTCGGCGAGCGCTTCGGCATCATCTCGCTCGGCCAATCCTCTATCGACCGGCACCTGCGCTATCTGAAACATCTCGGCTTCGACGGTCGCCTTGCTGGAGACCGCTCTATCGACAAGACGGTGGTGGAATTGATGGCGGGAGACGTCGTGGAAATCGTCTCACGCACGGCGAAGGTGCTGCGGGATGAGGATGGTGCCGATGTCATCATCCTCGGCTGTGCGGGTCTTGGCGGATACCGCCGCGCGCTCGAAGAAACCCTCGGGCTTCCCGTCATCGATCCGGTTCAAGCCGGCGTGGCGCTGGCATGTACAACATTGGACCTGCAATATGGAAGGCATGCATCATGAGTTATGATATCGTGATAACCGGCACCGTGGTTCTGCCGGACCGGCCACTAGAGAATGGCTGGATTGCCATCAAAGGGGGAAAGATCGCCGCCATCGGCTGCGATGATATTCCAGACGCAGCCGAGCGGTTCGACGCTGGCGAAGACCTGATTATTCCCGGCGTCATCGACGGCCAGACCCATGCTTGCAGCTATGGTGGACTGCCCGGCATCGCATCGACCACGCGCTCGGCGGTGGCTGGTGGCATCACCACCATCGTGGATATGCCCTATGACAATCCCGATCCGCTGAATTCCGTCGCAAGGCTGAATGCCAAAATCGACGCAATCAACAAGCATGCGCATTCCAACGTCGCACTTTACGCCACCGTGACGCCCGAACAGTCCACCGAAGAAATCGAGGGGCTGATTGCCGCGGGCGTGGTGGCCTTCAAGATTTCGACCTTCGAAAGCAGCCCCACGCGCTTTCCCCGCATCTCCTCCAACCAGACGCTGGAAATCTTCTCAGCCCTTGCCGATACCGACATTCCGCTTGGCGTGCACAATGAAGATCAGGAAATCGTGCGCGCTCACATCGCCGCCGCCAAGGCCACCGGTCGCGATGGCATCGAGGCACATTCCGAAAGCAGGCCACCAGCGGCGGAAATGGCCGCAACAGCACAGTTTCTGGAACTGGGTGCAGCCGCAGGCGCCCATGCGCATATCGTCCACCTGACGACGACGCGCGGCTTCGACATCGTGGAAAACTACCTGCTGGACGGCTTCCGTGCCACCGGCGAACTCTGCGTGCACTATCTATGGCTAGACCCGGACATCGACGGGCCAGAGCTTGGCGCAAAAATGAAGGTCAACCCACCCATCCGCCCCGGCCAGATCGAGGCGCTTTGGGAAGACGTGGCGGACGGCCGTGTCGCTTTCGTCAGCTCCGACCATTCCAGCTGGCCGGTCGACAACAAATTCACGCCGTCCATTTTCGAGGCGGGCGCTGGTGTGCCGGGTCTCGAAACCCTGCTTCCGGCTTTCTACACCGGCGCAGAAATGCGCGGTTACGATGCTGCAATAATGACGGTCGAGCAACTCTGCGAACGGCCCGCCAAGTTCTTCGGCCTCTGGCCCGAAAAAGGCGCGCTTCGCGTCGGAGCCGATGCCGACATCGCGATCCTAAAAGCTGAACCGCAGATTTGGGACTCATCAAAAGCCCATGATGAGCTGTGCTGGAGCCCCTTCGATGGGCGCGAGTTTTCGGTTCGCGTGGTGCGCACCTATGTCGGCGGCAAGCTGGCCTGGGATGGCGCCGACATCGTCAACGCAGCCGGTGACGGACAATACGTCTCTCGCGGCACATCCAGCTGGTTTGAGAACTAAGGAGAACGAGATGCCATTGATCAACAACCAGACGTCAGGCGTTTTCGTCATCGCCTGCACACCCTTTACCGATGATGGCGCAATCGATGTGGCCAGCGTCGATAGCATGGTGGATTTCTACTACAACAAGGGCGCTGACGGTTTGACGATCCTTGGCATGATGGGCGAAGCGCCGAAGCTGACACAGGCCGAATCCATCGCCATCACCCGCCAGACGCTTGCGCGTTCGGGCGACAAGCCCGTGGTCGTCGGTGTGTCGGCACCGGGTCTGGCCGCGATCGGTGAATTGACGAAAGCCGTTATGGACTTAGGTGCCGCTGGCGTCATGGTCGCACCGCCATCCAGCCTGAGAACCGATGAGCAGATTATCGGCTATTACCGCAATGTCGTCGAGACTGTAGGCACCGACGTTCCGGTCGTCCTGCAGGATTTCCCGCTTGTCACAGGCGTGCAGATTTCCTCGAAAACGCTCGGCACCATCTTCGAAGCGCATCCTAGCATCGTCATGCTCAAGCATGAGGATTGGCCGGGACTGCAAAAGATCACCGATCTGCGTAATGCCGAAACCAAGGGTCGCCGCCGGACTTCGATCCTCTGCGGCAATGCCGGTGTATTCCTGCCGGAAGAAATGCAGCGTGGAGCCGATGGCGCAATGACCGGTTTTGCCTATCCAGAAATGATGGTGGAGGTCTGCCGCCTGAGCAATGAGGGGCGTTACGACGCTGCACAGGACCTGTTCGACGCCTATCTGCCGCTGATGCGCTACGAGCAGCAGCCGGGCCTGGGCCTCGCCATCCGCAAATACGTCCTGGCCAGGCGTGGCGCGATCTCCAGCGCTGCCCAGCGTCGTCCGGGCGCATCTCTCAACGCACAGGCCATCACTGAGGTCGAACGACTGATCGAGCGCCAGACCCGCAAACTCGAGGCATTGAAATAATGGATTTTCTGATTTCCGGCAAAACCGCCCTCGTTCTTGGCGCAAGCCGTGGCTTAGGCGCAGCCATCGCCAAGGGGTTGGCCGCTGAAGGCGTCAAGGTCTTCGCCGCCGCCCGCAATGTGGGTACGATGGAAAAGACCGACAACATCACGCCACTCACAGTCGATCTCTCGGACGAGACATCCGTCGCTGCGATGATCGCGACCGTCACGGCAGCGGGTGGTGTCGATATTCTCGTCAACAATTCGGGTGGCCCCAAGGCCGGACCGGCTGCTGGCCAATCCAAAGAAAGCTGGGCCAGCGCCTTCGACAGCATGGCAACCTCCATCTTCACCGTGACCGACGCCATGCTGGAAGGCATGGTCGCCCGCAAATGGGGCCGCATCATCACCATCGGCTCCTCCGGCGTCGTGCAGCCCATTCCCAATCTGGCCCTTTCCAACGGCATTCGAGCGGCGGTATCCGGCTGGTCGAAAACATTGGCTGGCGAGGTTGCCCGTCACGGCATCACCGTCAACATGATCCTGCCCGGCCGGATCGATACCGACCGCGTGCGTGAACTCGACGCGGGCAAGGCAGAGAAGACAGCCAAGACGGTTGAAGCCGTGCAGGAAGCCTCTCGTGCCGAAATCCCGGCGGGACGTTACGGCAAGCCGGAAGAGTTTGCTGCAGTTGCGGTCTTCCTTGCAAGCGCGCAGGCAAGCTATGTAACGGGTTCGGCCATCCGGGTGGACGGCGGCATGATCAAGGGGTTCTGATCAGAATGGTTGATTTCGACAAGGTTGTTGAGCGTCGCGGCACCGGAAGCTCCAAATGGAGCAAATACGGACCGGATATCCTGCCCATGTGGGTGGCTGACATGGATTTTCCATCTGCCCCTGAAATTGTCGATGCCATTAAATCCCGTCTGGAACATCCGTGTCTCGGTTACGGTGTTGCGCGTGACGAGTTGCGCGCCTGCATCGTAGCCGATCTGCAAACCAAATATGACTGGACGATCACGCCTGAAGACATCGTCTTCCTGCCGGGCGTCGAGCCCGGCTTCAACATGGCGCTGAAGGCCATGCTTTCGCCGGGCGATCGTGTGCTGGTGCAAACACCGGTGTATCGCCCGATCCTCAATGCCCCCGGCCATTGGGACATGAAGCGCATTGACGCGCCGTTGGTCGCCACCGATGGTGGCTACAAGATCGATCTGGACGATTTTTCCGCCAAGCTTAAGCAGTCTAAAGCCTTCTTGTTTTGCAATCCGCAGAACCCCACTGGCAAAGCCTTCACGCGTGACGAAGCAGAAGCAATTGCCAGGCTTTGCGAAAGCAATGACACGCTGATCATCTCCGACGAAATTCATTGCGATCTGCTGTTTGACGGCAGAAAGCATGTCCCCATCGCTTCTCTGTCATCTGATGCCGCAAGCCGGACGATCACGCTGATGTCAGCGGCAAAGACCTATAATATCGCTGGCTTGAAGACTGCCTTTGCCATTGTTCAAAACAGAGAGATGCGCGAAAAATACGTGCAGTATCGCTTGGGCATGGTCGACAGCGTCAACATACTCGGCCTAGAGGCCACCTTGGCAGCCTATAGCCATGCGGATGTCTGGAAAACGGAAATGTTGGCCTATATCCAATCCAACCGCGATTTCCTCTCGCAAGAGATCGCCACACGCTTTCCACGCATACGGATGATAGAGCCTGAAGCGACTTTTTTGGCTTGGCTCGACTGCTCGGCGCTCAACCTCCCGACCGATCCACAAAGCTTTTTCCTAAAACACGGCAAAGTCGGCTTCAGTGCTGGCTCCGAATTCGGTGCAGAGTTTTCCGACTACCTGCGAGTCAACTTCGGCTGCCCCCGCGCGCTTCTTGAAGAGGCTCTCAACAGGATGGCGCGAGCATCGAATTCTTAAAGGATTGATGCCAACTTACGACGGCCCAGTAGCGAATATGGTCGATTTTTCGCCGATGTGGCCTTGGCGGCCTGATCAATGGTATCGGCGATAACCGGGGGCTGCGTGATGAACAAAGCGTGGTTTACCGACACCTTGGTGATTTTGGCGCCGATGCGCTCAGCCATGTGGATCAACATAGCCTGATCGAAGGCCTTGTCTTCACTGGCACTAACGGCCCAGCTGGGCTTGGTGCGCCAGGCGGCATTTTCGAGCTTGGTGCCAAACGCCGACATATTGATCGGAACTTGCGCGTCCACTCACCATCATCCATCTTCGCGCGCTCGCGATATCCAAAGTTACATACTAGCAGTGCACGCCTCAAATGAACGCCCGAACAAAGGCTGCATGGTAGTTACGAGTGTCCGTTTGGACGAAGCTGTAGGGGCGGTTGTTCTGAGCTTGCCAACAAGTGCTGTGCCATCTCGTGTCTTCAAAGACGTAGCTGCCGAATACATCAACTCTTTGAATTCGTTCAAAGTGACGCCATCGGCTCGCATGACTGCGAGGATCAGCGGATCGCCAAAGATTTCAGCAAGCGTCATCTCGTTTGTCGTGTGGTTCATCGCAGTCTCCTTTCGACCAGTCCCCCCTCCTGCAGCGGCCGATTGCTTGACAGGCCTAAGGTGGGGTGTTACCAGTAAGTAACATTCGAATAGTTACCGACCGGTCACACCCATGTCAACACCGCTTCAGGATAAAAATGAAACCCGAGAAATCTGATCATGCTCCCGAACAGAAGATTGCACCTCGTGACCGGATCGTATCGACGGCCTGTCAACTGTTTCGCGAACATGGGATTCGCGGGATAGGTGTTGATGCCATCGCAGAGGCCGCCTCGACCAACAAGATGACGTTGTATCGACATTTCGGCTCCAAAGACGATCTCGTCTGTGAAGCGCTAAAGCACAGTTCTCAAGCGCTCGAAAAAGTCTGGGCAGATCTCGAAACAGAGAACCCGGGTAATCCCAAGGCTCAGCTTGCGGCTTGGGTAAAAGCACGCGCGCAATGTCTTTCCAACGAGCCTTATGGATGTGATTTGGCCAATGCCGCCGTGGAGCTGAAAGAGCAAGGACACCCGGCGCATGCGATAATAGAAACGTTGAAGATGGAACAGCATTCCCGGCTCGTCGATCTTTGTCGTTCGACAGGTGTCAGCGATCCGGAACTTTTGGCTGATACGCTATCAATGCTTTTGGAGGGCGCGCGCGTCAGCAAACTTGCCGTCGGCAAGGAAGGCCCGTCGATGCGGTTTACGCGTGCGTGTGAAGCGGCGATGGTCTCGTTCGGTCTCGGTGTAGACGCGTCCTGAATTCGGCTGTAGCACGGTCACGAAGGAAGTAATATCGAGAGCGCATGGCGCGTAGAACGCGCCGCGCATCAGGAAGCCGGAGCCTTCGAAATTCACGTAATGAAGCTTCTCTCCATCCAGTAAACGCTGGCCTTGCTATCACGGATCACCGCGCCGTCTTCCTAGCTGTCCGATAGACGGCGAATGGTTCCGAGAGCGTCGTCTGCATGCTGCTTCATTGGCTTTGGTTGGGAAGCCCTTGAGCTACCAATCGCTCTTCCGGCCTCTTCCACTCTATCCCCGTGCCATCGGTCGCAGCAACGTCGAGATGGGCAATTTCGATAGATCGTAAAAAATTGAAATAATGGAATTTTTTCTTACGGACTTTTCCGATTTGAGCCTTCGACGTCTCTGACGCCCGCGCGTCAGCTATAGTTTGAGTTTTTGTGTTCCGATCGCTTTTTGATTGCGCGGACTGAGGCGGTGGGCCGAAATCACCGGCCACCGTCACCCTCGCGCAGAAGCCGCCCCCGCCAACTCATCCGCCCGCTCATTCCCCAAAACGCCCTGATGACCCTTGCACCAAGCCACCGTCAAAAGCGGGTTTTCTGCAAGCCTGGCATCCAGCATTTTCCACAGGCCGGCGTCTGGGATGGTGCGGTTTCGGGCTTTCGGGTTGGGGTTGTATCGCTTCCAGCCGTTGTTTTTCCAGATTGGGCGCCAGTGGTTGCAGCCTTCTACGACGTGCGTTGAATCCGACCAGATTGTTACCTTGAGCGAAGGTGCGTGGGTGGTTGCCCATTCTGCGGCTTTCAGCGCGGCTATCAGTTCCAGGGTGTTGTTTGTCTTGGCCGCGAAGCTGCCGGATTGGGTGGCGAGCGTCTGGCCATTGTGGAGAGCGACGAAGGCCCAGCCGCCTTTTTCTTTTGCTGCGTCGCAGGAGCCATCGGCGAAAATGTCGATATTGCCGGATTCTGATTGGCCGGGTTGCGCAAGCAAGTTTTTATCGTCTGTCATCGGTAACTGCATTTCTTATTCGCACAAAAGGAACGGGATTACCCAGCACAGGATTGCTTCGCCGTCCATAAGCACAGCCGTTTTTCTCGATTGGCAGCACCCTGCACTCCGTGCGATGCTGGTTTTATCCGGGGTTCATCCGGGTGCGGATATGACGAACGGAAATGGCGGCACCTGCGATGAGCCAGATGAGCGAATGGTCTTGGGAGTCCTTGCGTCAGAACTATCTGACGGTGCCGACCCTGTTGCGCTCCATACCCGTGGGTATCGTCATCGCTGCCGGGGTTTTTGCGACGACGTGGACGCATACGCTTCTCAGCGACCATCAGGACATGGTCGTGCACACCTATGAGGCCATCGATACGACGAAGGATGTTCTCATCGCTCTGGATGATGCGGAAACGGGGCAGCGGGGTTATCTGGTCAGCAGCGACAGGCAATATCTCGCACCTTATGAGAAGGCGTTGGGCCGCCTTCAGACGCTGCGGGTCAATCTGCTGAACAGGGTTTCCGATAATGATAGCCAGGTGGCCCGGGTTCGGCAGCTGGGCGTGCTTATCGACGAGAAGCTGGGTGAGTTGAGCCGCTCCATCACGCTGCATGATACAGATGGTGCCGATGCTGCGCGTGCGCAGGAGAGCACATATATGGCAGTCGCGACAATGGATCGCATCCGTGATGTCATCGGGGATATCACCGTCAATGAGCGTAATCTCCTGGAGGTGCGGCAGGCCGAGGTCGAGACCGATGAGTTCCGGATACGGATTGTCGCAATCGCTATCGGGCTGGCCTCATTTCTGACCAGAGCCGGTGTTGAAATGTATCTGACACGGACACGCCGATCAGAATGATTATTCCCTATCGCTGGGGTTGATTATGACGCTCGAAGTTCTATGCCTGCATTCTTGCCGTGATGGCACACTCGGTCCATATAGGCACCATGACAGTTGATTCGAAAATATTCGTTGGGCTCAAGTCCACCCGCAAGAAAAATGCGGTGTCCACCGGCCAAGCCGCAGGCCCAAAATGCCACTGGGATGGCTGCGAGAAGATTGGCACGCACCGTGCCCCTGTCGGCCCGAATGCGGAAGGCCTGTATCTGTTGTTCTGTCTTGAGCATGTGAGAGAGTACAACAAGGGTTACAGCTTTACGACGGCGCCATCCAACGCCGACGTCGCGCGCCTTCAGAAGGAAGCTGCTATCGGCAGCCGCAAGACGATTGGCAGCAGGATCAACCAGTCGAGCGAAATGCCCCTTCCCTCCACCGAGCGCTCCGGTTCTGCCAAGGTGCTCAACGCCCGCAAAACCGCTGCGCAGCGCGAGGCACAGAAAGCCGAACTGCGAAAGCGCAAGCTGAAGGTCTTGGAAGCCAAAGCCTTCGAAACGCTCGGCCTGTCGCACGATGCTACGCCTGAAGAAATCAGAAGCCGGTACAAGAACCGGCTGAAAATGCACCATCCCGATGTTAATCAGGGCAACCGCAACTCTGAAGATGAGCTACGCGCATCCATCGAGGCTTATAAAATTCTCAAGCTCAATGGCTTTTGCTGAGCAGGTTTGGTGAGGCGATAGCATTGCTGTGCGCACATCCTTAAGGAACGGATTCTCTCGTGACTGGTTATTCAAGCAAGCCAAGGGTCAGATATGACCATGCTTTGAATGCAAGATTGGGAGAAGATTATGGATATTCCACAACACACTGTTGTCGCTGTGGCCGATGGCGAGAAGCTGAGCCTGTTCCGGAATGAGGGCGATGCGCAGAATGTGAAGCTGACGGCGCTTCCGGATGCGGACGTGGACAGTTCCAAAATTCCATCCGGCGCGCGTCACGCCAGCAGCTCTGCAAACCCAGATGACAGTCAGCAGGATGAAGATGGTTTCAGCGCCGGTATTGCCGATATGCTGAACAAGAAGGTTCTGGGCGGTAATATCAAAGGGCTGATCGTCGTAGCTGCTCCGCGTACGCTCGGTGAGATGCGCAAAGGTTACCACAAGTCCCTATCGGACGTCCTTTTGGGCGAACTCGACAAGGATTTGACCGGCCATTCGATTCAAGACATCGAAAAAGCACTCGCTGCCGCCTAAAGAGATTATGCTGAAATGGAGCGGTTTAACCGCTCCATTTTTGTTTTCTAACTCCAGAATATTTTCCTAATTTTTAAAGCGCCAGTCCAGAAGCTCTGTCAAAGACATGGACGCGGTCTCGGCTGATGTTTGCCGCAAACGGCGTGTTCGTCCGAACCAGTTGCTCACCATCCACGACAGCCGTGACGTGATGTCCCGCAAGATCAAAGATCACATGCGTCTGCGCACCCGTTGGCTCAACCAGAAGCGTCTGCCCGGATACCGCCACATCACCACTGCCGCCCATAGCGAAATGTTCGGGGCGCAGGCCGATGGTGACGGACTGGCCGCGCTTGACCTTGCGGTCTGGTGAAATGCGGATGGCCGTGCCGTCATCCAGACGGGCGGCAGGTGCGCCCTCTTCTCCATCGACGATGCATTCGATGAGGTTCATGGCGGGGGAGCCGATGAAGGCAGCGACGAAGAGGTTGGCGGGTGTCTTGTAGAGTTCCAGCGGTGTACCCTGCTGTTCGATGCGGCCTTGGTTGAGAACGACCACACGGTCGGCCAGCGTCATGGCTTCGATCTGGTCATGGGTGACGTAGATGGACGTCGTGCCGACTTTCTGATGCAGGGTCTTGATTTCGCTGCGCATCTGCACTCGTAGCTTGGCATCGAGATTGGACAGCGGCTCATCGAACAGGAAGACGGCGGGATTGCGGACCACGGCGCGGCCCATGGCGACGCGCTGGCGCTGACCGCCGGAGAGTTGCGATGGTTTGCGCTCGAGAAGGCTGGCGAGATCCAGCATGCGGGCGGCCTCGGCTACGCGCTCATCGATCACGGCTTTCGGCTGACCCGCGATCTTGAGGTTGAAGCCCATGTTTTCGGCGACAGTCATATGCGGGTAGAGCGCATAGGACTGAAACACCATGGCGATGTTGCGTTCCCGCGGGGTCATCTCGTTGACGACGTTGCCGCCAATCATGATGTCGCCATCGGTGATTTCTTCCAGACCCGCAATCATGCGCAGCAGCGTGGACTTTCCGCAGCCGGAGGGGCCGACGAGCGCGATGAATTCGCCATCGGCAATGTCAAGCGAAATGCCATGAATGACACCGAGCGAGCCATAGGACTTGCGGATATCTTTGAGTTCGACGGATGCCATGTTCTGCTCCTGATCAGGACTTGACGGCGCCAGCCGTCAGACCCGCAATGATGTGTTTCTGTGCTAGGAAAAAGACGATGATGGTGGGCAGGATCGTCATAGTGATGAAGGCCAGAACCAGCTGCCATTCCGTGCCGAATTCGCCGCGATAGACCATAATGCCGAGCGGCCATGGGTATTTCGATTCCGAATTGAGCATGATGAGCGGCAGGATATAGCTGTTCCAGCTTCCCACGAAGGAGACGATGCCAACCGTTGCAATGATGGGGCGCGAGAGCGGCATGGAAATGTACCAGAAGAATTTCAGGTAACCGCAGCCATCCACGAAGGCCGCCTGAAACAGTTCATCCGGCAGGTTTCTGAAATAGTTGCGAAACAGCAGGATGCTCATGCCCAGCCCAAAGGCCACCTGCGGCAGCACGACACCCCAATAGGTATCCAGCAGGCCAAGATCGCGAATGCGGATGAAGAGAGGCAAAATAGCCGTGGCGGCTGGGAACATCAGCCCCAGCAGAAAGTAATTCAGCAGGAAATTGGAGCCGAAGAATTTCACATGCGCGAAGGTGAAGGCCGCCATGGCCGAGACAACGAGTGTGAGGAACACTGTAAGAACGGCAATGACCAGCGAGTTGAAGATTTGCAGCCAATAGCGCTTACCGAAAAGAATATCGCCGTAATTGGACCATTGCCATTCTGCCGGCAGGCCGAAGGGGTTCACGCGCAGATCCCCCAGCGTCTTGAAGCCGCCCAGCGCCGTCGTCAAAAGCGGGACCAGCACGATGGCGGCGATAAGGCCGAGCGATACATAGAGATAGAGCTTCGTTTGCGTGCCCACGCGGATGGATGTGGATGTATCAGTCATGGCGCATGAAAATCCTTTTGTAACCAAAGGCGAGCGTGACGCAAATGATGAACAGCACCACCCCGACCGCACTGCCGAGACCCACCTGCATGCGCATGACGCCGTAGGTATAAAGGAAGGTCACCATGGTTTGCGTGGAGTTGGACGGACCGCCACCGGTGAGCGGCATGATCATGTCGAAGAGCTGAAGCGAGCCGATCACGGCAAAGAAGATGGAAAGACGCACGGTGGAGCCGAGCATGGGCAGCGTGACATAGCGGAACTTCTGCCAGCCGGTCGCGCCATCGATTTCCGCCGCTTCCAGCACGTTCTTGTCGACCGATTGCAGGCCGGCGATGAACAGCATCATATGGAACCCGAAATACTTCCAGACGATAACGGCCAGCACCGCATAGATCGCCACGTCCTTGTCGGCCAACACATAAGGGTTGGCGAAGCCGAAGAAGTTGGAGATGGCGGCGAAGAGGCCGTAGTCGCCATCATAGACAAAGCGCCAGATCAGGCCTGCGGCGACATCAGCTAGGACATAGGGCAGGAAGAAGACGAGGCGGAAGGCGACGACGCCGGGGATCTTATGCGCCAGCATCGTTGCCAGCCAAATGGCCAACGGAATTTGGATGCAGATCGAAATCACGATAATCAGTGCGTTGTTGATCAGCGCCTGCGAGAAGGCAGCATTGCCGAACAGCACCTGAAAGTTCTTCAGCCCGATGAAATCGGTGGGCGCGCCATAACCGTTCCAGCGATAGAGACTGTACCAGGCCGCTTCGCCCATCGGCAGGATGACGAAGAGGGTAAAGAGAAGAAGGGCGGGCGGCAGGAAGATGAGCAGCGTCAAGGCGCGGTCGTGGGCGACCGAGCTTTGTTTGCGCTTCAGCTTCGTCAAGGGTTTGGCCAATGCGGGTGCTGCATTGATGGAAATATTCGTCATCATGTCCGCTTTCGGTTTCACGCGGGGCGAAGGACGCCGCATTCAAGTGGCGGCGTCCTGTCGTTCAGGCGGGATCAGCGAAGCTCGAAGGCATCCTGAATCTGCTGGGCACCCTCTTCGGATGTCATCTGACCCGAGACGATTTCGACGGAGACGTCATTGACGACACGGCCAACGGCTGCACCGAGCGTCTGGTCGAAGAAGTTCTGATGCCAGGTGGACTCGGAAAGCTGCTTTGCAGAACCAGCCATCAGCGGATTGGTCACAGCCTCACTGGCACCAACGGCGACAGGCAGGATCATGCCAGCCTTGGCCATCTTCTTTTCATTCTCGGCATTGGTCAGGAAGGTCGCGAATTCGATGGCTTCCTTGGATGCATTTTTGGTGACAGCCCAACCGTTCAGACCACCGAGCGTATCGGTTGCCTTGCCCGCGCCGCCTTCAACGGCTGGAAAAGCGAAGCGACCGAGATTTTCAGGCGCAAGACCTTTGCCGTCACCGGCATTCTTGCGCTGGTTGGCTTCGGTATTGTCGAAACCGAGGATCATAGCGGCCTTGCCATCACCAAACACGCCGAGTGCCTGCGGCCATGTGGAGCCGAGATAGCCGGGCTGGAAGGGCTCGAGCTTGCCGAATTCCGCCAGTTGTTCGCCAGCCTTGATGATAGCCGGGTCCATGAAGCCTTCGCCCTCGCCCTTGCGAGCTGCATCGAACACCGCCTGCCCGCCATTGCGCATGACGAGATAGCTCCAGTAGAAATGGATCGGCCATTTTTCACCGCCACCACCGGCAATCGGCACGATACCCGCAGCCTTGATGGTTTTGACAGCGTTGCCGAGATCATCCCAGGTCTTGATGTCTTCCGCCTTCACGCCTGCCTTGGCGAAAAGCGCTTTGTTGTAGAAAAAGCTGACGAGGCTGACGCGGTACGGAACGGCCCAGACTTTGCCATCGAAGGACAGACCTTCAATGGATGCCGGATTATAGGCCTTGCGAATTTTGCCGCCATCGGCATCGAACACTTCCGTCAGGTCTTTCAGAGCACCGGTCTTGGACTGCTCCTCCAGCACACCGCCGCCCCAGCTATAGAAGAAGTCGGGAACATCGTTGGATTGCAGCAGCGTCGGCAGCTTTGCCTTGAAGGCTTCGTTTTCCAGGAACTGCAATTGAACATCGACATCAGGATGCTTCGCTTCAAAATCCTTGGCAATCTCCTCCCAGACGGCCACGGACTTCGGATCGAGTTCCACATGCATCCACTTGACGACAGTTGCGGCAGATGCCGCTGCGGTGCCTAACATGAATGTGATGGCTGTGGTTGCGGCAAAAGACATCCACTTGCCGCTCAGGCTTGCGCCTGCGTGCTTATTCGTCATGATGGTAATCCTCCCGGGGACGTTCCTCACCAATTATTCCCCTATGCGGATTAATTCATATAAGGACGCGCTCAATGTCAAGGCATATTGCTGATATTTTCAGCTTTGCGCTTGACACACCCCTATCTGACCCGGTTATTTAATCCGCAATCCGATATAAATACCGCCTCAGACATTGGCTTGATCGCGACTGGAAATCATGAAGACCGCAGACCCGGAACTGATGCGCGCGATCAATCGCCTGAACGTCCTCGATAACGTCCGTCGTCACGGGCCGATTTCACGGGTGGAGATCAGCGAAAGAACGCAGCTTTCCACGACAACCGTCTCAGCCATTACGGCATCGCTGCTGGATGACGGGCTGATTCTTTCGCGGCATCTGGGTGATATCAGGACGGAAGGCGCGCGTGGTCGCCCCCGGGTGATGTTGGAACTCAACCCGGATGCGGCGCGTGTGGTAGGTGCGAAGATCGCGGCGAGCCGTATGGTTTTCGTGGTCACGGATTTCTGCGGCAATGTGCTGTCCACGCTTGCGCTGCCCATCCGCATCGACCGTCAGCCGATTGGTGTGATAGCGGATCTGATCGAGGATGGGGTGCGACGCTGCGTGGTGGATGCCGGTCTGTCGCTGGAAGATGTCGATATGGTCTGCCTCGGCCTGCCGGGCGTGATCGAACACCGGACGGGAAAAATTCGCTCTAGCCCGGTGTTGCGCGAAGTGAATATCGACTTTGCCGATGAGATGACGGCGCGTTTCGGCACGCCGACCATCATCGAAAGCGATGCCCATGCCGTGACGCTCGGCCACCACTGGTTCGGCAAGGCACGCGATCTGGAAGACATGGTGCTGATTTCGCTGGAGCAGACTTTGGGTCTGGGCGTGCTGCACCGGAACGATCTGTTTCGCGGTGCAGGCGGCCTCAGCCACAATCTCGGCGATCTCGTGCTGGTTGCCAGTCCGGAAGGCACGGTGCGGCTTGCCAGTCATGCGGGTGAGAATGCGATTTTGGGTTCACGGCCTGCGGATGGACGGTTTGCGGAAGCCATTCGCCTCGGTCGCGGCATGCAGCATGCGCAAACGCTGGTGTTGGCGCAGGACAATGATCTCATTGCCGCAGCCGAGCGGGCGGGTGCGGCCATCGGGCTGACGCTGGCCAATATCGTCACGCTGTTTGCGCCGCCACGGGTCATCATCGTCGGGTCCAGCCTGGAACTCGGCGCACCCTTCATCGACAGTATCCGCACAGCCTACGAGATCTCCGTGCCGCCTTCCCTGCAAGGTGTGGCGGAACTGGTTTTCGACAAATCGAGCGACGAATTGTGGGCGCAAGGCGCTGCTGCGGTCGCACTTTACGAGCTTTACGAATCGCCGTGGAACACCACGGGTCCGGCTCTCTGAGGAGGGAGCGGGTTCACATCATGACGGGAGAGAGAACATGAAGAAAGTCGGCATAGGCATCATCGGATGCGGCAATATTTCCGGCGCCTATTTGAAAGCGATGGCATCCTTTCCCATTCTGGACCTTCGCGGCGTGGCCGACATGAATGCGGAGATGGCAAAGGCCAAGGCCGAGGAATTCAACCTGACGGCCCGGACGGTGGATGAGCTGTTTGCAGACCCTGACATCGAGATCATCGTCAATCTGACAATCCCCAAGGCGCATGTCGAGGTGGCGTTGCGGGCGCTGGAGGCGGGCAAGCACACCTATTCCGAAAAGCCGCTGGGCATCAATTTTGCGGAAGGCAAAAAACTATCCGAAGTGGCACAAGCGAAGAACCTGCGCATCGGCGCGGCCCCCGACACGTTCCTCGGCGGCGGGCATCAGACGGCCCGCACGCTGATTGACCAAGGCGTTCTCGGCACGCCCGTCGGCGGAACGGCCACATTCATGTGCCCCGGCCATGAGCGCTGGCACCCCAACCCCGCCTTCTATTATGAGGTTGGCGGTGGGCCGATGCTGGATATGGGGCCGTATTACATCACCGATCTCGTCAACCTGTTCGGCCCTGTCGCCAAGGTCGCGGGCTTTGCCTTCTCGCCGCGAACAGAGCGGCTGATCACCAGCGAGCCGCGCAATGGCGAAAAGATACCGGTGCAGATTGCCACCCATGTCGTCGGTGCTTTGGCGTTTCAGAACGGCGCCATCGTGCAGGTCGGCATGAGCTTCGATGTGGCTGGGCACAAGCATGTGCCGCTGGAACTCTACGGCACCGAAGGCACCTTGATCGTGCCCGACCCCAACTATTTCGGTGGCGAAGTACAATTGCTGAAGAAGGGTGGCCAATTCGAAAATCAGGACCTGTCGTCGCCCTATGCCGATGGCAATTACCGCTCCATCGGCGTGGCGGATATGGCCCACGCCATCCGTTCCGACCGGCAGCACCGCGCCAATGGCGATCTTGCCTTGCATGTGCTGGAGGTGATGGAAGCGTTCCAGACCGCATCAGACACCGGCACGACCATCACCATCACCACTGCCGTCGATCGTCCAGCACCGCTGGCGGAATCGCTGGTTGACGGCCAGATCGGCAAATAATTTCAAGGAGGAATGAAATGCGTGAAGCACTGATAGTCTGGGGCGGATGGAGCGGTCACGAACCGCAGGAATGCTCTGTCATCATCAAAGATCTTCTGGAGGAAGAAGGTTTCAAGGTCTATGTCGAGCACAGCACCGAGGCCTTCGCGGACCCATCGGTGCATGATCTGAGCCTCGTGGTGCCGATTGTCACCATGTCGAAGATCGAGAAGGAAGAGATCAAGAACCTTGCCGCTGCCGTCGAAAACGGTGTGGGCATTGCCGGTTATCACGGTGGTGCGGGCGACAGCTTCCGCGAATGCGTGGAATACCAGTTCATGATCGGTGGTCAATGGGTCGCGCACCCCGGCAACATCATCGATTACAAGGTGAACATTACCAAGCCGGATGATCCGATCATGCAAGGGATCACCGACTTTCCCTACACGTCGGAACAGTATTATATGCATGTCGATCCATCCAACGAGGTGCTGGCGACGACCACCTTTACCGGTGATCATGCGTGGTGGATCGACGGCGTGGTGATGCCGGTGGCGTGGAAGCGGAACTACGGCAAGGGCCGCGTGTTCTATTCGGCGCTCGGCCACGTCGCGAAAGAGTTCGACGTCCCGCAGATGCGGGAAATCTTCCGTCGCGGTGCAAACTGGGCCGCACGGTAACGAAATAGGGACGGAATGATGCCGTCTCATACTGGGAGGTATCATGACAGGTCGCAACATCGTGCTGGTCGATCCGCTGCCGCGGAACCTTGAACTGATCATGGAGCCCGATGTTCGCGCCCGGCTGGAAAAGCTGGGTGAACTTGTCATTTCGGAAGATCGGCAGATGCCTGCGGAACAGGTGGATGCCCTTCTTTCCGATACCGTCCTGATCTTCGGCCAGACCGATATGCCAAAAGAGAGGCTGGATCGCGCCCCGAAGCTCAAGGCGATCATCAATGTGGAATCCAACTTCCTGCCAAATATCGACTATCAGGCCTGCGTGGAGCGCGGCATCTGGGTCATCGCACCCGCCTCGGCCTTTTCCTCGCCCGTTGCGGAAGCATCACTCGGCATGGCGCTCGATCTGGCGCGCGGTATAACCCTCGCCGACCGCCAGTTCCGTGAGGGAACAGAGGAATATGGCCTTGCCGGAAACGTCGACACGTTCCGCTATGCCAGCGCGCCCATCGGCATCATTGGCTTCGGTGATCTGGGGCGAGAATTGCGGGAACTGACCCGCCCGTTCAAGAATGCGGTCCATGTCTACGATCCATGGCTACCTCAGGAAATTATCGAACGTCTGGACTGTATTCCGAGCACGCTCGACCATGTCTTTTCCAAATCCCGCGTGGTCTACGTCTTTGCCAGCGTAACCAGCGAAAATCAGGGCTTCATTGGAAAACGCCAGTTCGACGCCATGCAGCCGGGCTCGGCCTTCCTGCTGATGAGCCGCGCTGCGGTGGTGGATTTCCCTGCGATGCTAGAGGCCGTCAAATCCGGCCACATTCGCGCTGCGACCGATGTCTTTCCCGATGAGCCAGTGGCGGCGGATGATCCTGTCCGTTCGATCCCCGGTCTGTTACTTTCTGCGCACCGCACTGGCGGAACGCTCGATGCGTTCTACAGACTGGGTTCCATGGCAGTCGCTGACGCCGAACTGATCATGAAAGGCCTGCCGCCGCAGCTTTGCCGCCGCGCAGATCCTGCCACGGCCAGCAGACTTCGCTCGAAACCCGTCAGCATTTCATGATGCGGTTTTAGACGAAGAGTTTGGCCGCGACTTTCATCATCGTTGCGCCTATCGTCTTCAGGCTTTCATGTCGCGTCGAGGGAGCGAATTTCTTTCCCTCGCGTTGTTGAGATCTCCTGCTTCATCCCGCGCACAGGCTCCCATGGCAATCCTAGCATCCTATCTATACCGAGACGGCAAACGCGCCGAAGAGGTGCCGCTGAGCGGCAAGGCATTTGAATCGAAAGACGGCGAATTCGTCTGGATCGGGCTGGTCGATCCGACGGCGGAGGAACTGAAAGACCTGAAAACCATGTTCGGCCTCCACCCTCTTGCGGTGGAAGATGCGCTGAACGGCAAACAGGTACCGAAAGTCGATGTCTACGGCGACCAGCTTTTCGTCGTCGCAAAGACGGCTCACCTTGAGGGTGACAAGATCGTCTATGGCGAGACCTGCATCTTCGTCGGCTCGGATCACCTCATCTCCGTCAGGCACGGTTCGGCCCGCGCGCATAAGGAATTGCGCGAACAGCTCGAACATTCGCCGCGGCTTTTGCGACAGGGGCCGGACTATGTCCTGCACGGCATCATCGATTTCGTCGTGGATGGCTATCTGCCCATTATCGAAACGCTGGAAGACAAGGTTCTGGAGCTGGAAAAGCACGTTCTGGTTTCGCTGCTGCAGCCGGAACAGATCAGACGCATCTTCCGCATGCGCCGACAGGTCATCCGTTTTCAGCGCATTCTGGGGCCGATGGCGGAAGTGGTGGGTAAGCTCAGCCATCTCGAACTGCCCTGCGTCGATGAAAATGTTCAGCCCTTTTTCAAGGATGTCCATGACCATATCCGCCGCGTGGATGGCATGGTGAGTGGCTTGCGGGAAATCATGACGTCTGTGTTTGAGGCATCCAACCTGCTGGAACAGCAGCGGCAGGGTGCGATTACACGACAGCTGGCGGCATGGGCCGCCATTCTGGCCGTGCCGACGGCTATCGCCGGCATATATGGCATGAACTTCAAGAACATGCCGGAGCTGGAAACCCGTTACGGCTACTTCATCGTTCTGGCGGTGATTGCGGCCATGTGTTCGGTTCTATACGTACGCTTCAAGAAGACCGGTTGGCTATAACGACAGTCCGGCGAGGACGATTTACCAAATGACTTCAAGGCTTCAGGGAACTCTGCGACTCCCCACCGGTTAGGGTTGGCGCAAATAACGAAAACCTTGGAGGAAACACACATGAAAAAGTATCTCATCGCATCGGTCTTCGCATTGAGCTTCGCATCCCTTGCTGCTGCGCAGGGCGCTGGCAGCGGTTCTGGTGGCACAGGCGGCAATGGCGGATCAAATGCAGGTTCGGGCACATCTAGCGGCTCGACAAGTGGTTCCGGCACCAACGGAACATCCGGCACAGGCATGAACAATTCGAACTCGAATATGAACGGCGGTTCCGGTGCTGGCGGCAACACGAACAACACAAACTGTGTGAACGGCGCTGCATCAACGCAGAATAACACCGCAACAACAGGCACGACCGGTACGACTGGCACAGCCTGCCCGAACTAAAGCGAACATATAGCCGAAATACGCAAAGCCGGGGCATCAGCCCCGGCTTTCTTTTAGATTGATGTCTCTCGAATTCGTCAGGCCAAGCTGACCTGCGGGCGTGGCTTTACACCGAGAATGATACCGATGGCGGCGATGGCCAGCACCAGACCGCTGGTGCCAAAGACGGTGGTTGCGCCGTTCATGTCGAAGATGACGCCGCCAACCGCAGCACCCATGGCAATGGCAAACTGGATGGACGCCACCAGCAGCCCCCCTGCGCTTTCCGCTTCATCGGGAATGGTGCGCGCAAGCCATGTGGACCACGACACCGGGACCGCACCGAACAGGAAGCCCCAGATTGCGACCAGAACGGCGGCCAAGGGCAGCGGTGGCTGGGTGGTAACAAGCAGCAATGCAATGACCGCCATCAGCAGCGGCAGAGCGGCCAGCGAAAATCTCAGACTGCGGCTGATCAGCGATCCGGCCAGCAATGTACCGACAAAATTGGCAAGCCCGAAACCCAGCAGTAGAGCGGAAACCATGCCGATGCCAGCGCCGATATCCGCCTCCAGATATGGCCGAAGATAGGTGAAGAAGGCAAAGTGGCCGCCAAAGACCAGCGTTGCAGCTGCAAGGCCAAGGGCAATGCCCGGTCTTGTCAGAACGACGCCAAGGGTCTTCAGGCTGGTCGTGCCTGTTGGGGCGAGCTTTGGCAATGTCAGAAACTGCATAACGAAGGCGATCACGCCCAGCAGTGCAGTCAGGACGAAGACGGCACGCCAGCCCGCAAGATCACCCACATAGGTACCGACGGGAGCAGCGACGATGGTGGCGGCGGAGACGCCGCTGAACACCATGGAGAGCGCGCGCGGGATGCTCTTTGGCGGCACCAGCCGGATGACGATGGCAGTCGACATGGCCCAGAAACCACCAAGCGCGACACCCAGCAACAGACGCCCGATCAAAAGCATGCTCAGGCTCGGAGCCGCTGCCACCATAAGGTTGGAGATGACGAGCAGCGCCGAAAACAGCATCATCAGATGCCGACGATCAATGCGCTGGGCAACAGAGGTAATGACGAGGCTCGCCACCATGCCGACAACAGCGGTGACAGTGACCGCCTGCCCGGCCGCACCTTCGGTTATGCCAAGCTCGGCGGCAATGGGCGTCAGCAGGCTGGCGGGCAGAAACTCTGCCGTAACTAGGCCGAAAACGCCAAGTGCCATGGAGGTGACGGCACCCCAGGCGGGCGCCTGCGGACCGGCCTCAGCGGCAACTGGATTAAAAGTAGGGTTCATAATCGTGTCCTTTGGGAGGATGAGAATGCATCGACCATAAACTGGACTTTCCGGACGTTCTATGCCACATAATCCGTCATGCTTGATCAAAAGTCCGAAAATCGATTGTTGCCAGATCCCGATCTCGTCAGTGAATTGCTGATGGGCATGCGTCTCGTCGGGCTGGATTATCGCCGGATAGAGGCGACAGCGCCCTTTGGCCTGGGCTTTGGTGAAGTGGAAGGGCGCGCGCAGTTTCACTTTGTCGCCTGCGGTCCTGTCTATCTACGCAGCCCTGCTGGAACGCTTCATACCATGAATACAGGCGATGCGGTGCTGTTGCCGCGCGGCGGTGCGCATTCGCTGATTTCGAGCCCGGATATTCCCTGCCAGAATATCCGCTCGCTCGATGCAGCCCCGCTGTGCAATTCGGTGACTGATATCAAGGCCTGCAATCCCGACACGCCGCATGAAAAACGCGTTCTGGTTTTCAGCGGCTGCATGGAGTTCGATCTCGGCGGGCTTCACCCGCTGGTCGGGCTGATGCCGGAGGTGATGTTCGTCGGCACACTTCTGCCGCGCTATCCTGAACTGCTGCCGATGCTGGAGGCGATGGAGCGGGAAACGACGCAGGCGCGAGCAGGCTTTGCGGGCATTCTGGCGCGGTTGGCAGATGTGGTTGCCGCCTTTATCGTGCGGGCATGGGTAGAATGCGGCTGTGGCGATTCCTCTGGCTGGATTGCTGCCCTTCGCGACCCACGCCTGGGCCGTGTCATTCTGGCCATTCACAACAATCCCGGCCATGACTGGTCTTTGGTCGAACTGGCAAGCGAAATGGGCGCGTCCCGCTCCGTCTTTGCCGAACGGTTTCTGGATGTTACCGGCATTACGCCGCTGCGCTATCTGACAGAACTGCGCATGCGTCTTGCCTCACAATGGATTGGCAAGGAACACATGCCAATCGAAACCGCCGCGATCAAGCTTGGTTACGGCTCGCAGGCCGCTTTCAGCCGCGCATTTAAACGCATCATCGGGCATCCGCCGGGGTCGTTGACGGCGCGCGGACACATCGACCGGATGGTCCGCGCCGAGGTAGACTGATTAGCGCGACACCCGCAGCACGGCGAAAAGGCGTTCCCCCAAGATCAGGACGTCTGACACTTCAAACGTTTCCTGGCTCAGCACATCGACATATGTCCGGTTTGCCAATTCGTCTGGAAGCTCCATGCACGTCGCGTCTCTCAACGAACCGCTACCCATTGTGAGCCGGGGTACGATGACGATGAGCGCATCATCCGGTGTGGTTCTGGCGTAGGACACGACATGTTCCGCACCGCTGCCGGTTGCTATGAGCGGTAGATAGCGTCCCTCACGGAAAAGATCGGGCGCTTCGCGTCGCATATGAAGAATGGTAGCAATCAGACGCTGTTTCAGTTTTGGGTTCGGCCAGCCTTCTACTACGCTGTCCTCGTCAGACAGTTGCGTTGCAAGAGCGTCGAAATCCGGTTCGCGGCGATTATCCGGATCGACAAGGCTGAGATCGAGTCCTTCACTGCCTTGATAAATATCGGGCACACCGGGAGTGGTCAGCTTTATCAGCGTTTGCGAGAGACTGTTTGAAAGCCCCGCGGTTACAAGGGGTTTAAGCGTCTTCATAAAGTCTTGCAGAAAGACTTGATTATGCGGGGAAAGCAGCTTCCGCGCATAGTCGATCACCGCCTTCTCATAGACCTCGTTGCCGTCGCCCCAATTCGTTCGCAACTTCGCCTCGCGCAAGGCCTTCTCCACATACGCGGCAAAACGCTCTTCGACTGCTTTCAGCCCTTCCTGATCCGTCGTCTTCAAATCGTATGGCCAGACGCCTGCCAGTGCCTGATAGAGCATCCACTCCACGGCTGGCTCGGGCGCCACGCCGTCCTGAAGGTCCTGCCTGAAACCGGCACTCATACCCTGCCAACGGTTGACAGCCTTCGCCCACAGTTCCGGCGCTTCTGTGATGGCATAGAGGCGCGCGCGGGCGTCTTCGCCTCGCTTGGTGTCATGGGTGGAGGTCGCTGATAGACCATTTGGCTGGGTTTCCAGACGCTGTGCCATCTCTGCATGAAATCGTTCCACTGAATAAGCATGCGGCAGCGGTTCTGCGCCGACTTCGTTCAGCGCCAGCATGGTGTTTTCGCGATAGAATAACGTATCTTCCACCGACTTTGCCATGAGCGGGCCCGTCAATTGCTGGAAGCGCGTTCTGAACTCCGCGGCAATCGGCCCCTCGCCGCTTTGCAGAATGTGCTGCAAGCTTTGAAGCGCACCCGCATTCGGCGCATTTGGGCCAGCGGAGATGGTGGCGACAACGTCGGCCAAAACTTCGGCACTTTGGGGAGGAAGGCCATCCTCTGTGCCATAGGTTCTGTAGACCGGAAATGAGGTCACCAATTCCCGCAGCGCGGCGCGAACATCCGCTTCGCTCGGCTGCTCCGTTTGCTCGCCCAGTATCTCCATCGATAGCTTGAGGAGCCTTGAGAATTCCCCAGCGAAGTTCTTGTCGGCCATCAGCAGCTTGGCTTTTCGCAATTCCGTCTGCATATCAACTGGACGACCTGTGGCCTGTTCATAGGCCGAGCGCAGTTCATCCAGCTTCGTTTCGTCCACAAAGATGTTGCTTAGCGTGGAAATAAACTCATATCCGGTGGTGCCTGATACGGGCCAGTCTGCAGGAAGCGCCTCGCCCGGGCCCAAGATTTTTTCCACCGTCAGATAGCAATCCGGCCCGACCTCACGGCGCAGCCGCTCCAGATAGGCTTTGGGATCAGCAAGCCCATCCACATGATCGACGCGCAGGCCATCGACAGCGCCGCTGCGCACCAGTTCCAGTATGAGACGGTGTGTCTCGTCAAAGATTTCAGGCGCTTCGACCCTGACGCCGACAAGGCCGGTGACTTCGAAAAACCGCCTGTAGGAGAGATCGGAACTCGCATCTCGCCAGGACATCAGCCGGTAGGGCTGCTGGTCGTGCAGATCGGCAATGCGGCTCTTGTCAGCTGTTTGGAGGGCGTCCACGCCCTCTCCTGCGTAGGAGGAAGGTGTTAGCGGGTAAAAGGCATCATGATAGCAAAATGCCGGTTTGCCGGTGACCGGGTCAGCCTTGATTGTAATCTCATCCGCTTCAAGCGCTTCGGCAAAATCGCTGCCGAGAAAGGGCAGTGTCAGGCGGCGTGACCAGTCTATATCGAAATGGTGGGCGTAACGGCTCTCTGGCCCATGCTCGATGACGTCTTTCCACCACGCATTCTCCAGAGACGCGGCCATATGGTTGGGCACGATATCCAGAATGAGCCCAAGGCCTTCAGCTTTCAGCGCCTCAACCAGCCGATCAAAACCAGCCTGACCGCCGATGGTCGGATCGATTTCGTTTGCATCCGTGACGTCATATCCATGCGTGGACTCCGTCGTCGCGGTGAATATCGGCGACGCATAGAGATGGCTGATGCCAAGTTTCTTGAGATAAGGGACGAGTGCAGCAGCGCGATCGAAGGTCATGCCGTTGCGAAACTGAATGCGATAGGTGGCGGTGGGAATTGTCATGCATGGCTCCAGTGGGAGAGGAGCCGAAACTGAATGGCGGGCATCTGGTTCCCCGGTTACGGGTGAAAGCTTTATCTTTCAGTGAGAACGCCTGTCACAGGCTGGTACCTACGCCGGCCCTGCCGCTTCAAATAGAAGCGACGTTGGCCATGGTGTCGCCCATGCGATCTGCCAGAAAATGCTTCGCGCGGTTAATACGGCTCTTCACCGTTCCAACGGAAATCCGGCACTGGGTCGCCGCCGCATCGTAAGCCTGCCCGTCTTCGACCACGAGATGGAAGACATCCTTGTATATGGTCGGCATGGCGGCGACGGCCTTGTCGTATTCCAGCTTCCGCATGGCCCATTCCTGCGGCGATTCCGCTGCCGGGATGAGGAAGTCGAGATTGTCAGTGCCGACGGTGATGCGCTTGGCTTTTTGATAAGTCGTGTGGTGCGCGTTGCGCATGATGGTGAAAAGCCAGGATTTGAGGTTGGTGCCCGGCGTGAACGAGGGCAAGGCTTTCAATGCCTTGAGCAGCGTATCCTGCACAAGATCATCAGCATCTGTCTGGCTGCGGTGAAAGCGCGAGGCGAACCTGCGTAGGGCGGGTATCAGGGACACGAGTTCCTGCTGAGTGTTGATTTCTGCTGCCATGCTCGATCTCCTCATGAGCTTGAGGTTAATCAAGTCTTTGGCTGCATCATCGTTCCTCCGCCTGAGGGAAGGGTACGTTAGCGTACGCTTGTTGAACGGCCTCTTGAAAAGGCGGATTTTTGGCGTAGGTGAGCCACTGCCAATGTGAGTTCTTGGAGATGGATAGACCTTTTTACTCAGTCATGCGGACCGTTGCGCGGAAGGGAACGGTTGTGACGATTTCACCCTCTTCTGTCGTGATTTCGAAGACTTCGCCGTCTATGACTTCGCCACGCACCATTCTCTCCGCGAGGATTTCGCGGGCGGCCTGAAAGGCCTCGTCGCGCGCCGCCTCGAGTGTTTCGAATTCCGCGCCCTCGGGATCTTTCTGCAGTTCCTGGTGACGGCGGACATGAAAATAGTATCTCATTACAATTCTCCCCTGTTCGTCCCGAACCTTTGGCGCGGAGGAAAGTTTCATCACGGTGCAATTTGTGATATAGAAGCAGGGCGTTCCCTTCGGTCCAAACGCTCAAGCCGCACATTGCCTGTTATGGACCGCATGAAAGGGCTTCGCGTGACTTGGACTACTAACGGCCTTCTAAAAACTTTATCCGAAAAAGACGTAGCCCTGGTACAGCCACGGCTGGAACCTGTGACGCTTGCGCAGGAGCAGGTCCTGTTTGAAACCCGCAAACCTATCAGCCACGTTTACTTCTTCGAGAGCGGCCTGTCCTCGGAAGTGGTCGTGGCCAGCAAGTCCATCGAAGTCGGCTGTATCGGTCACGAGGGATGTTCCGGCGTGCCGGTTCTGCTGGGCGTGGACAGCAGCCCCCACAAGGCATTCATGCAGGCAGGCGGCAAGGCCTTGCGAATTCCCACGCCCGAGCTTCAGAAACTGATGAATGATAACAGCGCATTGCGCGAGCTTCTGTTGCGATATGCGCATGTGTTCATGATCCAGATCGCAGCCACCGCCCTTGCAGACGCACGTTACGATGTCGAACAACGTCTGGCACGCTGGCTGTTGATGTGTCACGACCGGCTGGGGGACGAACTGCCGCTGACCCATGATTTTCTGGCGGTGATGCTCGGCGTCAGACGGCCCAGCGTAACGGATGCGCTACACAAGCTGGAAGGCAACCGCGCGATAAAGGCAGAGCGCGCGATGATTACGGTCAGGGATCGCAGCATTATGGAAGAAACGGCGGGCGATTCCTACGGCATACCGGAAGCGGAATACCGGCGGTTGATTTCTCACCGATGATGGCTTGGCCTGGTTTGGCCGACGCCAATCAATAGCCGGTCATTTCCAGATACCCGACGCCGGACGTGCTTCCATCAAATGAGATCGGGCCTTCCCAATAGGGCGTGGATGTCGCCATCCACGCATTGTCATTCAGGGGTTTTGTGGTGATATCCAGCCCCTTGCTGGCAATCTTGACCCGCCAGGCAACCGGAATGTCTTTGCCGTTGACCCTGGCGCTTCGCAGAGGTTCGAAACTGACGTCATCCGACGAGAGCGGTGTTGTTTTACCGTCTGCAGAAATCCAGTTTGCAGACGTGTAGCCCTCACCTGAATCGCGCAGCCGAAAGGCCATAACCTTTTCGCCAGAGGCAAGATGCAGCGAAAACCACTCCCAGCCGGTTTGGTCGTACGCCAGCGGCTGCGAAGACCATTCCCGGTCCAGCCATGCCTTGCCGCGAACCTTGACCGGCGACCCACCGAGGCTGACTGTGCCCTTCACCTCGTAAAAGGGCTGAGAATAATAATAACTCGCCTGCCCTGCCTGAGATTTGACCGAATAACCGCGATCTCCCTGCAAAACGAGCGGTTTCGTTGCGGTGAGTGCCAGCTTGTAACCGAAGTCCTGGCCGGTGGCGTGCAGATCGATCTGCGCCAATGGGTCGAGGCCTTCGGCTGAAGACGACGTCATCTGCCAATCATCGATCCACGCTTCGAACGGGCTGGTCACCACCCCCGCCTGCCCGACACCGCCCCGCGCCAGCCGCTCCGCGACATAATGATGGTCAGCCGTCGTCACTGCCGCATGCCCGATCCAGATTTGCCGACTGGACCAACCAGGCTGATCTTGCGGCGAAAGGGCAGAGCGAAACAGGGTCCATTGCGCGCCAAGCGGACGGCCATCTTCAGTCTCAAGATTTGCGGTGACATACCACCATTCGATCCGAAAATCCGGATGAGCCCCATGATCTCTCGGAAAAGAAAGCGAGGTCCCGCGCTGGGGAACGGAAAAGCCTTGAGCATCGGACCCGAGACCTGCGAAGCCCTGCGCGAGAAGAACGGCTGGTACAGCAAACAGGACCATCAACACAGAGCTAAGAAAAGCGAGATATCTAACGCTCATTGGCAAATACTCTCAGCAGATCGGATGGATTGATGGTGGCCAACCGCAGAACTGGCACGAGCACTGACAGGATGGCCGCAACAAGCGCGATTGCACCCAGCTTCAACCACTCTACCGGAAAAACCATCATCGGCAGGCGCCAGCCGAAAGCCTCGACATTGACGATGACGAGAAGCACCCAGGCCAGCGCAAGCCCAACGGGAATGGCGGCAATGAAGGTGACGAGCCACAAAGCGAGCGTTCTGAGCACTTCCAGAATGGCAAGGTTACGCCGGCGGATGCCCATGGCCCAGACAGGCGCAAGCTGCGGCAGCCTGATGCCAGAAAGCGTCAGCAGGCTGGCAAACATGGCAAAACCGGCAACGGCCAGCGTCAGCACATTCAGCGCGCCTGTGACGACGAAGGTCTGCTCGAACACCGCACGCGACTGTCGTTTCAGCGAGGCCTGATCCAGTACATTACCGTCCGGCAGTCCCAACTCCTGCACCATTTGGTGTTTGAGATCGGACGCGCGGGCGGGATCGACGCGGACGCCATATCTGAGCTTGGAAACATTGGGGTAATGGCTGCTCAGGGCATCCGCACCGACCATGACCTGCCCCTTCGGATTGCCGTAATCCGAATAAACACCAACGACCGTTACCCGCCAGCCATCCGGCAAAGATATTTCCTGTCCGGGCTGAACATGCTTTGCCCGCCAGAACTGCTCATTTATCAGCGCGCCATGTCCTTGCGCGATGGTGTCCCAAGGACCCGGCATCGACTGAATAAGCGGCCAGTGGTCCCGGTAGGTCGGATGATCCGCAACGCCGGATATCTGCACCTCATCGCCCAGCACTTGCCCCGACGTGCTCCATATCGGCAGCACGGCGTCGGCATGGGCGGGAAGCCACGCTCTGAGACGCGCCGCTTCCGCCTCATCACGCGCCGTGACATACAGTTCCGCGACCAGACGCTGGTCCAGCCAGCCTAGGAAAGTGGTGCGAAAGCTGGATACCATGGTACCGACACCGACATTGGCCGACAGCGCAAGAAGCAGCGCCATCAAGGCCAGTGACAGGCCGGGCAGTTGTAAGCGCGTATCTGCCCAGAACCAAACGGTCAGAACCTTTTTAGACCACCGCTCCGCAAGCTGAAGAATGAGAGTGAGAAAAGCAGGCAGCAAAAGCGCCGAGCCCAGAAGAAGGGTACCCAGCACCAAGAACCCGGTCGCTAGCCCTGAACCCACGACCGCAAACAGGGCTGCAATGCCGAGCAAAAGCGCGCCGCCAAGCGACTGAAAGCGCAGCGCATTTCCCGATGCCAAAGCCCATGCCTGCGGCTGGGAAGCAGACAGAATGGGCATGTTGCGCACGCGCCAGAGGCTTTGCAGGGACGATAAAGCGGTGCCTGCCAGGGCCATGCCCATTCCCGCCAGCCACCATTCAGGCCGCAGGGAAAGGCTGCCGGAAACCGTTGCGCCATAAAGCCCGCGCAGCGTCGCCGCCACGCCGGGCAACAGTATGGAGGCCATGACATATCCAATGACGACGCCGATCACGCCAGAGATCAAGGAAAGAAGCATGATTTCGATGATGAGCATCGATGTCAGCGCGCGCAGCGACACACCCAGGCAGCGGATGGTACGGAACGTGGCCCGTCGCTGTTCGAATGAAAGCCCAGTGGCCGAATAGACAATGAAAAGGCCAACGATAAAGGCGAGGAAGCCGAAGGCCGTAAGGTTCAAATGAAAACTGTCCGTCAGCCGCGCCATGTCCGGCCGCTCACCAGCCGAGTTGACCTTCAGCTCTGGCGCAACGCTCTCCAGCGCAGGCAAATTCGGGCGCTGATCTGGTGCAATCACAAGCCGGCTGAGTGCACCATCACGGTGCAGCAACCTGTCGGCGACGCTGATATCCGTAAAGGCCGCATCATCCGGAATATTGCCGGACACTTTCAATCGGACGCCCGTCTCGCTCTTGAGCCGTTCTGCCGTGGCAGCGGAAACCACCAGCACATCCTGCCCGCCAATGAAATCCACCACTTCGGAAGAACCCGAAAGAGTGAAGACACGGCCTTCGTCCGGCATTGTCAGCGGGTCTATGCCGACCAGTCTTATGCGGCTGGTGCCGAACCTGTAATCGCCCTCGATAACGGGTGACACATTCCAGCCTGCGCGTCGAAGCTTTGCAAAACTGGCGAGCGGAATGGTGCCGCCATCTTTCGCCACCAATTGCGATAGCCCGCTCTGTTCAACGATTGCCGCGGAGCGTGCGTAACTGGCCCGTGCTTCCGCATTGATGGCCTGCACGCCGGACCACAGCGCCGTTGCCAGTCCGATTCCGAGAATAAGGGTGATGAGCTGCAACGGGCGGTGACGCCAGTGGGAGAGAAGAACGAGAAAAGTGGCGAGGTTCACGCCGCAATTTTTCCGCCGCGCAGCAGGACTTTTCGATCCAGCTTGTCGGCAAGGCGCATGGAATGCGTAACAAGCAGCAGCGCAGACCCGGCATTCCGGCTCAGCGACAACATCAGGTCCAGCACCGCATCACCGGTTGCTTCATCCAGATTACCGGTTGGCTCATCTGCCAGCACCAGGGCAGGCCGCGCCGCCAGCGTCCGCGCAATGGCTACCCGCTGCTGCTGGCCGCCCGAAAGCTGTTCCGGATATCTGTTAAGCAATTGGCCAAGACCAAGCTGCGCCACCAACTCACTCTGCCACGCAACATCATGCCGACCCGCAAGCTTGGCGTGAAATGCAATATTGGCCGCGACATCAAGCGATGGGATGAGGTTGAACTGCTGGAAGATCAGCCCGACTTCGTTTTTTCGATACAGCGCACGCCCCGCTTCGTCCAAGCCGGTCAGATCACGCCCATTCATCAAAATGACACCGCTTTCGGGACGATCCAACCCACCAGCAAGATGCAGTAGTGTGCTTTTGCCGCTTCCTGACTCTCCTGTCAGCGCCACGCTTTGACCTTCGGACACAAGGAGATCGACACCCTTCAAAACCTCAACAGGTCCCTCAGGGGTCTCATATGATTTGGTGACATTGGAAAGCGACAGAAGCATAGGGCCACTCTTGCACCGGCGTTGGCGAACTGCAAGCTGCTTACCGATAGCTCGGCTGCGACGCATTGTTATAAGTGCGAGTGTGATAAGGAAGCCATTGCGTGCAAAAATGCACGAGCTCCGAGGAAATCATAAAATATATATTACATCACCAGGTGGAGCGCCACAAACGGTAAGCGCCCCATCCGGCCTAATTTAATAGAAACGATTACTTCTCGACAGTATCGTCCACGACATCTGTATCAGGCCGATCACCGCCATGAACGTGCTGCGACTGCCATTGGCCATCAGCTCGCTGGAAAGAGATATCCACTTCCTCGCCCCCAATCTGCTGCCGTCGCGCCGCGTCCTTGGCAGCCTCCAAAGCGGCGTCATGATCCGGAAACGTCTCCGACCACACATCCCCCAACCGATAAGCATACCCGCCGTCGTGTTCACCTACGTGATAGGTCACTGCCATGATCATCTCCTTCTACAGCCTGTCCCAAACGCGGCGGGACGGGAGATGTTCCGGGGTGGGGTTGCGTATTGGCTGGGGTACGCTTGCTAAAGCTTCTAAACTGTCAGCGTCGCGTAACCCGCAGCGTATGAGAACAGGTGCAGATGGCACGTCGCTTTTTTTCATGCCCTAGACGTGTGTATCGTACCTAGACAAAAGCTTACTCAGCCCCACGCGGTCCCGGGGCAAAATGCCTTTATCTGTTAGACACCCAGCGAACAATATTTGGGAATGCTCGATGGGCCAGCTCGATCAACTTGCCACGTCCTGGATAATTTATCTCGCGGCCTGCTTCCAGCGCGCGCTCTACGGAGTCGACAACAGCTTCTGGCGTAACCATTTGCGAAATTGATGTCTGGCCATTCTTAAGGAAATCAGGGCCATCATTCGAGACCTGAGAGATGAGCGGCGTATCGACTGCGGGTGGACACACGAGCTGAAACCGGATGCCCTTGTTTCGGTTTTCATTCATCAGCACTTTGGCATAGTGATTGACGGCTGCCTTCGTTGCGCCATAGGCGCCGAAGCGATCAATGGGGACGATGCCTGCTGTTGATCCATATATTATGACATCGCCGCGGGCGCGCGGCAGCATTTTGGAAAGAACAATGCTCGTCGCATTGACCATTCCGCCATAATTGATTTGCATGACTTTGATCGTCTTGGCCGGTTCTGTTTTTGCAAGCTCACCGCCCGGCATAATCGCGGCGCAAACGATAAGCGCATCTATTTCACCAAGGGTCTGCTCAATCTCAGCAATCGTCCTAGAAAGGGCCTCATGATCTGTCACATCGCATGAAAATGCATTGATACAACGATGCTGCCCACCGACCTCGGAAAGCCCCTCCTTATTGAGGTCGATGATGGCGACAGTCTTGCCCTTTTCTGCAAACCGCAAAGCATGCAAACGCCCGATTCCGCTTGCGCCGCCGGTAATGAGTGTAACGCCAGTCATATTGTTAAAGCCTTATATCCATTGAAGTATCATCGCGTTCCAGGCAAAATGCATAGGGGCCAGGCATCCCTTTGAGGTCCATGATGCCGAGAACACGTCGGTCATCTATCCGCGCGAAATGATCGAAGATCGGCTTACTGTCGTAGACCATCGTTGCCGTCGCCCGGCCTCGAAACTCTATCATCCGCAGGCGCGCTTTGGGCGATCTGGTTTGCAGCACAGGTCGCAGAATTCTCATTGCGTAACCGAGTGCAGAGGAGCGGGGCAGAGGCGCTGACAACGGCACCAGAAGAGGATCAACCGCATAGAGACTGCTGTTGCCTGAACCATAGAACAAAAGCGGATGGACGGCTTCAGCGCTTTCAAACAGCTTGCCATACCAGCCACTGGGTTCCAGAAGCCCATCAAGCCCGTGGCCAGTGCGAATTTCAAAACCGCTCCAAAGCCCATTCATGAAATCGAGATTTGCAGCTTGGAGATCATCGAAAGCCTGGAGGATTTGCTCCGGCGTAGCCTTGCGAGTGTATAAAATTTCTTCAATCATTTTTTCATGCTTCATTAAATCTAATATATATCTTACTACAAAACAGCTATTTAAATGATGGCATCCCGACAAATGTCCGCGCAGCTACTTTAACGTTATATTTAGGCCGCTAGCTCAACTTTTCAAGCGCTGGCGTTGCCTTTTAGCGGGGCGCTTCGTGGCATCTGATCAAAAATCAACATCCGCCATTTTTCTAATCAGACTCCTATCAACTAAAGAGTTATTAGTGCTAGGGAGCCCCGGTAAATAGACATTAGGCGCGCTGTGCGTCCCGACGCAAAACCTTGTCAGTAGCGAGTTCCTCACCCTGCTTTAGAATTTCAAACGATGGCTCAATAGATTTAACAAAGGTCAACAAGACGACATAAGCGTACCCATTCTCTGGAGCAGCAGAGCCGGGAAGAGCTTGAAAGACGAGATTGTAACGGCCATTCGGCACAAGAACATCACGCATATTGGTGATCATGCCAATCTTTAAAGGCGCATCAACCTCGAAAGGAGTCTGAACGGCCCACTCAGCGTTGGCTTCCAGTTTCAACTGGTCAGCTACATCAATTTGAAGGAAGCACTGTCCATCGTGATCTGGTACACCGAAACTGACTATACCTTCCGACCACGCAAAGCCTTGATCTACGTGATCATCATCCCACAGCAAACCGGGACGCGGCAGGTCGGCACGATGAACGACAACTTGTTTGTATAGAGCCGTCAACGGAAACTCGGCAATCATTTGAAAGAGCCCACGCTACTAAAAATCTAAATTCATAAAACGCTCCGCATCCCTACATCGATGCAGAGAATATCGTGATTTACTCCGCTGGCCGAGCAACCAAGTTCAATGGCAAAGATACATCCATCTCGCTGTCTGCTTTTTGGATTTCAAACATCGGACTGTCGTCTTTTATAAATCTAAGTCGAATACCGTTCTCGAATTTCTCGCCTTCATAAATACCACTGGGCAGCAATTCAAAGATAAGCTGGAATTTTTCCGCCTCAACAATCGTGATTTTATTTTCTTCAGTTATAGATCCAACGGCTACGAAATCATTATTAAGACATTCAAAGGGTGTTAAAATAATTCTTGTCGGCTCCCCGGTGAACATCGACTCCTCATCATTCTGAAGAATTTCGACGAGGTAATTCTCGCCCTCGGGAACTCTGAAGGAAACACTATCAGGGCGCCAGGAAAACCCTTGTGAAACATGGCGTGGTTCCCAGTCATTGAAAGGGCTATCAAGACTTTGATTGAAAACAGCCACTTGCTGGTAGCTTACAAAAAGTGAAAAAACTTCAGCCATAATCAAGGTCCAACAGTAATAGTGGCTTTACAGCCATCACGATATTTTCGAAGCTGATTACCCATGGAAGCGCCTGCCCCCATGTTGTCACCAGCAGTAATATTTCTCACGCTGGCGCCAGTTCCGCCCTCCGAAAACATTGCAGGGGGATATTCATCAGGTTGCTTTCCAGCCTCCCGGGGATACGAACCAGTCGCCGCTGCTCTACGCATGGCAGCATTCGGTCGGTCAATTGTCAAGATAGATGGCTTTCCCGCCGCCTGGGCATCCAAAATATGCTGCGCGGACTCAGGATACTTACTTTTAGAAATGACAACGACGCTGTGGCAAGGGCAATCATCGCATGGCTCTTCCCGCGCCTTTGTCTGGGCGAGTTCCTGAGCCATCGAGGCAGCTTGGGCCAACTGAGCAGCTTTTCTTGCTCGTTCAGCGGCAAGCGCAGCTTCCGCAGTTGCAGTGACGGCCTGAGCAGTTCGTACAGCCCTGTAACCCTGGTACGCCCGGTAGCCGAGCATGGCAAGACGGCCTAAGCCAACGGCAACGGGAATAGCGAGAGGAAGAGCCATCAATCGGCCCCCAATACACGTTTGCCCTGAATCTCGGCCTGCCCGATTTTAACCATCTCATCCATGAGCTGGCCCAAGGTTTGATCGGGATCAGCGGAGGTCTTCACTGCCTTTCTGATTTCCTGCTCTCGGCCGATTTCACCATCGGTAGATGACATCAAAAACGCCCAGCGGGCATGCGCAGCTTCAGATCGAAGTCCCATTTCCTTTCCATCAGCCTCGTAAAACAACGTCTTTTTACGAAGATCAGCATCGGAAAGATTATTGTTTTCGGGGTCAGCTTCCCGCAGGTAGGTCATAACTCGCTGCCGGGAAACCTCCAGCCGGGAGGCGCTCATCATCTGCATCGCGGCGCGGTCAAACTTAAGAGGACCGAGAGGGGCCGATATATCCGCCCCTCGACGCGCCCTCTTGACGCCCCCGCCCCAAGCCTTATCCGGCGCGAAGATAAGCTGTATCGCGGGGCCGAACAAACGCGCGACTTGAACCTCATCCAGAGCCGGAATCGTCTGCATCATGACATTCGCGTCTGCATGTCTAAAGATGACCATCTCCTGACCGCCGGACATCAACTCTTCTGATGGCTCATGATCTCCCGCGACGACAAACTCTTCCTCGTTCGTAACGCGCGGTCCTTCATTCAAAACTTGATTATCTTTCCATATCTTCGGCACCAATATGCGGTTGAGGCCGCGCAGATGGCGGTGAAGATGCTCAGTGGTGAAATCACCGTTCCCAGACCAGAGAACCAATGCTGGCTTTCCATCACTCAACTCGACGATTTTCTGGAGACGCTGGATAACGAGCGTGGGATCGACATCCGGCACCGGCAGCATACCGCCACCGGTCGGGTCGCCCGCCTCCAAGGATGACACCATCTGAGCGGAGAGTGCCGCTGAACGGGATTCAAGCTCCTCGTCGGGAATGTCGTCCTCGGCAACATCGTTAGAAGATGTGCCATTCGACTGCGACAACGCAGCTTGATATGGATTAATCAGCCACGGACCGCCGACAATGACGGCGTAATCTCCGCCCGCATAGCGGTAGAGTGGGCGGTGGGAGATATTGGCCTGCTTCAGCAACCGCGGCAGATCGTTGAATTGCGAACCATCCATAACCGCGTAAACGCGCTTGTCGGGATCGGAAGCAAGTTCGGAAACGCTTTTCAACAAAGCCTGAGCGACTGAAGACAGTTGCCTCTCGTCAATAGCGTCAGGAACCATAAGACCTACCCTCGCACCATCGGAATCGATTGAGACGCCATGCTCTTCTGACACTCCGTTCCACCTGCACCACCGACGCCGGAACCACCTTCGTCGCCAATAAAAACATTAGGCGAACCCGTCTGCGCCTGCCCGCCACAATCAATGGCATCGCCGATGCGGCCAGCGGGCTTACCGTTGATAAAGACCGTTGATGATCCGGCTGCGAGCTTGCGGCCATGGGCGGGTTCAGGGCAGACCGGGCAGCCATGGGGTACGTAAGCGTCACCGACGCGCATCAGTGGTTTGTTGTTGACGAAGACGCTCGGACTTCCGCCGGTCGCGAGAGTTGGCGGGAAGTGGCAGGAATGGCCGGAGCCTATGTCTGTGCGGCGGTGAGCTTGGGGCACGCAAAAATCCTTTCATGAAAAAATGGAGATATTCCAGACACACCCCTTAGATTCATGTTCGTGGATAGTTGTCACTAATAGCGTCAAGTGCATTAGTTTCGCCGCCAATTGGAACTGTACCACTGACACCGTTAGGTCGCGCTGAAGAGACACGACCAACAGGCACAGTACTCGTCGGACCGTGCGCTACAGAAGTTCTTGCAGGCAAGCTTCCTTTTTCAGCCTGCATGTCGACCATCATTAATACTTGAACGTCGAATCTAATTATCTGGGGAAGCGGAGCATTGTTTATTACGTCGAACGCCACATAAAGATTTCTTCCGAATTTCGCGGGAAAATCACGCTCGACTCTATCGCCGTTATTAAAATTGAACCGAAGCACCATATTGTCTGTAATCAAGCAAGAGCGAGTCGATTGGAGAGGTAGAAGGTCAATCTCGTAAACGCTATCGAGCTGGATGGGGTTACCCCCGCTGGACTTGTTCATAAGATCTATTGCATCTCTCCCAGTACTATCAATCTCCACCTCACCCGCATTCATCGCTCTAGCACCTTTGGAGGAGTGACTACCTCTTGGCCCGGCTTTAGGTCCAGGAGCAATATCCTCGAGTGTATACAAACTTGACTTCTGACCAGTAAATCGAAGCAATATACCTCGATAATTTCTTTCATCCCGATGTATTTTAACAAACTTAGAATATCTCTTGAATTCACCACCTGGGATAACATCATCGACAACAATATAGGCGGTGTGAAGAAGTTTTGTTCCCCACGCAAGAAGTGAATCTTCATAAGGCTTATGATTATAAGTATTTGAATTTATACCATCTGTTCCATCACCAATTTCTGCCCCTGGCATCGTGAGCTGAGGACGACTGTCTTTCTGGACAAGTGGGTGTAGCGATCTAAACGTATTGTCAGTCATGGTTGTATTGCCTTGTAGAGAAGATCATATTGCTGACGGAAAATATCGCTCAATATAAACAATTCGGATTTTTCGTCTTCTTGACTACATTCTTTGTACTTACAGTAATAAGATTTGCACATCGGTTGGGCTACGCCATTAGGATAATTATCCTTGAAAAACATATGCTTGTATGGCCCATCGTCGAAGTTAGTGATAGAAGATGAATAATCGCAAAAATACGGTGTTTGCTCGAGAGCAAGCTTGGTATCGTCAGAAAACAGATTGAAGAGTTCCTTGTGGCAATTCTCATTTAGACCACACGCCCAAACTGAAAGGCGAAATGCTTCATAAGACGACAATATTGGTGAGGAATTCGAATTTATTTCATTTTTTCTGACCGTATCGACGTAATCTACCAATTTTTCTTTGAAGTTATTTTCAATATTAAACTTAAATTTCCACATCTCGAAAAAGACATTTTGACCACCACACTCTTGTAGCTTTTCTTTTATTTTGTCAGTGTATTTGTATTGCAGGCAAATACCTGGCATATTTATTGCCACAGTGTTAACCGTTCCCTTGTCGTGGCAGATAGCATCGATAAAACTCACAACATCTTGGGAACAAGCTTGTTGCAATCTACCTTCAACACTCTCAGGCATTGGTGTTGTGGTCTGCGACAAGACTTGCGACATACTCACAAGGCTCGCAAAAAACGCGGAAAATATTGTATAGATCTTCAAAGCAGCTACTCCGATCAGTTTATGTCAATACGTTTTGCGTTTTGCTTGATGGTGTCTGCACCCTCAACAAATATATTGACACCACGAATTGTGATTTCGCCATCGCGGTTCATTGTAAATTCGGATTTACCGCATTTTATCGAAAACGATTCACCTACGCCAAAAAGGACGCGCTGGCCAACTCTGTTGATATAATTGGACGTAACAGAAATAGAGTAATCCTTCGCTGTATTTATAGATATTCCATTATCGAAATTTTGTTGTGAGTTACCTGACACATCAAGCGTATAGTTTTTTGCAACTGAAGTAGCGATATCTCCGGAAACGACCGTAATTAGTGAACCTTGATTATGTACGTTGGAAAAATCTGTATCACTTGACATCGCGTCAAATGGTAATTGGAAGTTAAAACGATCGATGAAATTTGTACTAAGAACCGACAATACCGCGTCATCGTTACCTATCATTTGCACCATGTTTCGACCTGTAGATATGGTCAAATTTTGATTATAGTAGAAATCAGCCCATCCAAGAACAACCCTACTTTCGTTCATGCCAACTTGCTGATGATGGTTCGCGTTGGTGTATTGGACAAAATTGTTTTTGACGCCAACGTTGTAATCCTTCTCCGCCTGCACAAAAATTTCTTCTCTTCCCGCCTCGTCCTCAAACGTCAATTCATTAAAACCCCGACCTTTATGGGTATTTGTACGCAGGGTGGTTCGAGTCTTATTCGCCGGCAGCTCATACGGCACCGTCTGCCGCGCATTCGGCACCACCCCCGTCACCAGCGGCCTATCCGGATCACCGTCCACAAAGGCTACCATCACCTCCATGCCAATACGCGGAATGATCTGACCGCCCCAGGTGGAGCCTGCCCAGTTCTGCGCTACCCGCACCCAGCAGGTATCCGTGCCATCCTTTTTGGCCTTGCGGTCCCACGGGAACCATAGCTTGATGCGTCCGTATTGGTCCGGATGGATTTCTTCGCCCTCGGGTCCGGCGACAATGGCCACCTGCGTGCCCTCTATCTTCGGGCGCTTCGTCGTGCGGTGTGGGGTGAGCGGTACGCGGGCCGGGATCGCCTCGAAGGCGTTGCGGTATTCCGGTTCGTTGCTGTTGGTCTCATAGGAGCGGTCCACGATGGTGTGGCTGGCCCTGATGATCACATGCTCTTCGTATTCATGTTCGGGATGCGCGACTTCGTAAGGGGTAAAGCGGCGACCGGCTTCTAGGATGCGGGAGGTGGAGGCACCGAAGACGCGGTCATGGTCGGCTTCGGTGGATTGCGTGCGCAGTTTTTGCGCGCGCTCTGCCTCTTCCACGGTCTTGATGCGGGCCGGATATTCGTAAAGCTCGCGCTTGGTCGCATCCGGCATCTGCACCAGTGATGGTGTCATCGTGCCCGGCACCATGCCCGGGGTTTCGAAATTCCAGTCGGCGCCAGCGCGCTGTCCCGGCACGTAGGAGAAACGACGTGCCCAGTCATTGATGTGGTTGCGATCCGAAGAGCCCTGCGCCAGTCGCACCTTACCTTCGCCCTGTGCCGACGGGGATGGTCCTAGCCAGCCATTGGCGCTATCGGCCACATGCAGCTTGTGAGAACCATCCTCGTGACTGAACCAGTAGAAAAGACCATCTTCCTCGAAACGGCGCAGAAGATAAGACAGGTCATCTTCGTTGAATTGAACGCTATAGTGCTGTGGTGGTGGTGGAGAGATGATGCCCGATGTATCCGGGGCTGGAATGCCGTGTTCGGAAAACAGCGTTTCTGCAATCTCGATCGATGTCTTGTCCATCCAGATGCGGCAATCGGAGCGGCGCGATAGCAGCCACATTTGCGGGCGGATGGTCATCGAATAGGAGCGCAGGCCACGGGTGATGGGTGGGCCTTCATGCAGTTCCGTCACAAGACCATTGAAGGGACGACGGACACCGCCATCTTCGCCTTCGCCCTGACTCACTTCAATCGAGACATCGACCAGCCTGCCGATCAGTTCTTCTGGCTTCACCGCTTCCTTTTTGGCGCGGACATTCAGGTGGATTTCGAAGAGCTGCGATACGCCTTCATCGATGACCATGCGTTCGGGCAGCAACTGATCTTCGCCGAGCGGCGACTTGACCTTCAAAACACGGCTGGCCTGGATGAAATCCGCGGACGATGGCTGCTCGGTCATCAAATATCCCTCAACTTAAGACAGGCGGCTGGTCTGGAGTGGCCAGAACCAGATTGTTTCGGATTGGTAGTAGCAGGCCGATGCGCATTGAGCGGCGTCCGTCCCGCCCAGGACGAGATCAATATGGCCGCCGCCGCGATAACCGGGAATATTGTTGAAGGCGACGAGGCCCTTGCGTGCGCCGATGCCATTTTGCGCCGTGGCAGGCGTGTAGTCCTCATAAGTTCCAAGATAGTTGTTTCGCGCCATGAGATCGGCCAGCCGCCGCATGTTGACCTCAACGCCTTTTCCAGCGAACGCGCCTTTTTGAATTCTGTGCGACGCCGGAACGATATTAAAGCCGGACTTGACAAAAGCCATGCTGACGCGAATTGCGCAGGTGTTATTGTAATTGGGATTGCCTAGAAACTCGTCCCAACCGATTTCCGTGAACAAATCCCGCTGGCTCACGTGATTGGAGCGCGATGGTTCGCTGCTGGGATAGTTGGAATACAGGGTCTCAAAATCAACGCGCAATGCAAATCTCCCTTTAATTTTTGTTCGGCTGACAGGGGAAGGCAGCGCTAAGAGCTTCTAGGACGAGAGCCGCCGCCTGACCGCTTAGCTTCTCCTGGGAAACATCACCCAGATGCGTGTAGACGCGGTCTGTCAGCTCATGTGGGGCGACGCCCTGTCCGCACCAGTCTCTCCCGCTCGTCAGATCAGCCACGCCGGCAATATAGGCGCTTCCCCTGGCTGCGGAGATGATGCGCTGCGTTTCCGGATCGGTCACTTCAGGCGCATTTTTTCCCTCGATTGCCAGCTTCAGCTGAGCCCCGGAAATGATTGACGGCTGCTCCGCGTCCTGAGCGAGAGCCTGCGACCCTAAAGTTGGACCAAGAATGAAGCAGGCAGAAATCACCCGTATGAGGGCAGTTTTGACATTCGCTATGGCGGTTGCGTTATTGCGCGCGTCTGTCATGGCGATGCACTCGTATTTGATGCTGAATGCTTGCTGGCAAGATGCGGTTTGAAAGCTTCAATGGACTCGCTCAACATCGTGCTGCTGCGCTGATCGATCTCCTGCCGATAGATTTCGATGAGTTTTTCTCTATCCGCCTTTGTCTCTGCGGATGCGTAGAACTCAGAAAGGCGGGCTATATCGCTCTCCGGCAGCGTCGATAATATCCACGTCAGTTGAGCCGTCAGGTTTCCCTTGGCGACCTGCGGATCAAACGGACCTAGATTGCCCGGATTACCGCGCAGATTGGAGACAGCCTCTTCGGCCGTTTTTTGGGTCTCGGACGCTGATTGCTTGGCAAGCGCCTCTGGCTTCTCCGTGAAATAGGCCTGCAGAGAGGTATTTATGGCTGCACCTGCGACCGAGTTTTCAGCGGCCAGCGCTGGCAAAACCATAGTGTTGGCAAGCGCTTCCAGCTTTTGGATTTTGTCTTGAGACAGTGCGGCTTGTGAAGAGCCGGTGCTGTCACTGGCGCCTGCTAGTTGATCGTTCGCGTCCGCAATCCGCTTTGCGATGGCGACGAGTTCGGCATCGTCGCAACTCGCTGGTTTGAATTCTGATTCCAGCTTGGCGAATATCGAATTTTCTTCAAAATTCTTTGTTACGATTGGTCGCAGCAGCCCATCGACTGAGGAGATATCTTCGCCCTTCTCTTCTGAAAAACGCTTCTCGGCGAAGTCCAGCAAGCTTGGAATTGAATTCGCGTATCGCTGGACATTCTCCACCTCAAGCACGCATCCGGAGTGAGCCTGCGCGGACGCTGAACACGCAACGAGAAGAACAGACGTGCTCAGCGCAGGAATGAAACGGGACCAGGCGCGGGACATGAAACTCACCAGCACAGAGCGCCCTCACAACATCTTAATGTCGGCAAGACCCTGGGGTCTGGCGGCAACACCAAGCTGACCAATCACGCGCTCAGCTTTTGCCACCTGCTCTTTGTTGACAGAGGGCGAGCTGACCAGACTTGCCAACGTGCTTTGTGGAGGGAAAAACTGCTGGCCAAGGATCTGGCTGTGAAGGCGGTTCACCCGTTCGCTGACCACAGAACCCAGACCGTCATACTCGACCCGTTGCCCCGGCTCGACGCGCATTGGAAAGCCGCCCTTCAGGCGCGGAACAGTCGATTGCGGGTAGCCCGGCGATGATGTCAGTTCGGGAATCGATTTTTTGCTGAGTTCGATTTCGCTGGGGCCGTACATCCCGCCATTGCCGGGTATATAGCTCACAAGCTTGTCCGACTCCATCACGGCATCCATGTAGAACAGCAGTTCCATCTTCTGTGACAGACGGTTTTCATCCACGCGCCGGCTTTCAGGCGGGTTGCAAAACGGGGTCTTGGATACGAGGTCCGCGAGATGGGTCTTGCTTGCATCGCTGATGCTACCGTCATCGCGCACGCCCTGAACGAACTTGTGCACGCAGATGTGGTTGGTGTTGATGAAGTCCTCGACGCGCGTGAGGAAATTGAGGGCCGTTGGTGCCGATGCGATAGAAGCACTGCTGGTGAGGCCTTCAACCGCGCTTGTAATCTGTTTTCCGGCGGCCTTCTTGGCTTCGTCCAGAACGCCACCCAATGCGAACATCAAGACCTTGTTGTTGTTCGCAGCGTGCATGGCATCGAATGTTCTATTCAGATTGTTGTTGCAGATCACGCGCAGTGCAGCGCGGCTGGTCAACACCCGCAACGAGCTGGTCGCAAAAGCGGCCATCATCACGCTGCCGGTCAGGATCGATGCCGACAGGACAAACAGTTCCGCAATCATCTTGTCGCGGGCCTGCTGCGCCTTCGTCGTCCTCTGAAAATTGTCGATGGCAAGATCATAGGCGCGCACATAGGGGCTCGCCACGTTCAACTGCCATTGGGATTTGTATTTCGGCAATTCAATGAGAATATTGTTCAAACGATCCGTTGCCAAAGACACGACCATCTCCATCGCTAGACTGAATGCGTTGCTCTCCGCCAAGCCGTTCATCGGCTTCACGCTAGGACCAACCCGAATATATCGATAAGAGGGAAAGGCGCCGGCAAAATTGCCGGCACCTTCCTTGGCAGATTAAGCGGCCTTCGTGGTCGCCAGATCGTAAGAAGCGATCATTGGAGCCTGCTGCGTGTTGTTGTCGTCGGCAGGCGTGTACTTGACTTCCATCTTGGTGAAGTTGAGCTTGATGGTCTCAACAGGACGGTCACCGCTGGAGTCGACAGAGTAGCTGGCGATAAGAGTGTTCGTCAGCAGGTACTGAATGTAGGTGTTACCCGGATTACCCGTGGTGACGAGGTGGATCGTCGCCAGCTTGCCCTGGCGACCAGAGCAGGCTTCACTGAAAAGCTTTGTGGAAGAGGAATCGCTGACCTTGGTGAGAATAACTTCCGAAATGGTTGGTTCGGAGGCTTCACGGTTTGCAGCAGAACCAGCAGTGGTGTTCATGTTGCGCGATACGTTCCAATGAATGGCTTCAATATCCATCCACTTGCGGTGCTCCTCGTGGGTTGCATCACCCTGAATACCGTCGATCTGCAAATAAATAGGCATGCTGTAAGCTCCTGTAGCTAATGAAAGACCTCTTGCTCCGAGGCCGTGTTTGCCTTTCAACTACTGCCGCATGCGTCGGGACATCCCTTCCGACGCGGCAACTTTATCCACTGCACCCTTTTTGGATGCCGCGAATTCATCAGTTTCCCCAACCGCTCCGGCACGAATGCCGAACCCGGTTTCATCAAAATCGACCGTGATCTGCTTGACCTTGTCGCCAGCGATGACTTTCTCCAGAAAGAAGCTGGACAGTGGCGGCAGCAAATCCCGGCCAATCATGATTTCGATGGCGCGCGCGCCGATTTCGCTCGAACCTGCCCGCCCGACCAGCGCCTCGCGCGCCTGCGGGGACAGAGTGAGTTCGGTGCCATAGGCCGCACGAACCCGCTCAGCGATTTTCTCAATCTGTATGTCGACGATCCGAGACAGCTGTTCCGGCCCAAGCGGCATAAAGGGCAGAATGACGGTGCGTCCTAGGAATGCGGGCTTGAACTGCTTGGTCAGCTCCGGCATCAGCAGCGCTTCCAGCGCCTCGCCTTCGGGCATGGTGTCCGGGTCGGCCGACAGTGCTGTCAATAGTTCGGAGCCGGTATTAGCCGTCATGAAAATGGTGGTGTTCTTGAAGTCGATGTCGCGGCCTTCGCCGTCCTTCAACATGCCTTTGTCGAACACCTGATAAAATATATCCTGAACGCCGGGATGCGCCTTATCGATCTCATCCAGAAGCAGCACGCCGAATGGACGGCGACGAACGGCTTCTGTCAGCACTCCGCCCTCACCATAACCGACATAGCCGGGTGGCGAACCCAGAAGCAGCGAAACCTTATGCTCTTCCTTGAATTCAGACATATTGATTGTCGTCAGATGGCTGTTTCCTCCATAGAGCAGATCGGCCAATGACAGCGCGGTCTCCGTCTTGCCCGTGCCCGACATGCCGACAAGCAGGAAGACAGCTGGCGGGCGACGCGGATCGGACAGACCGGCGCTCGCCGCACGCATGGCATCCGCAATACGATCAATGGCAAAATCCTGACCGATAACGCGCTGCTTCATGCGCTCGTCCAGGGTCTTTGCGCTTTCGATCTGGTCGGCGAGCAGTTTGCCAAGCGGAATGCCTGTCCAGCGGGACACGACACCGGCAATCATTTCACGGTCAACGACCGTCGGCACCAGCTTTTCGTCGCTGTTATCGGGCGCGAGGGTCACGGCTCTCAACGGCGCAACATTGAAGGCATCAGATTGCTCCGCGTCGCTTTTTTCGGATTCCAGCAATTCAGCGAGTTCTGCGTCATAACGTGAACGAAGGCCTTCGATAGCCGTTTCAAGATTGGTTATTTCAGACTTTATGGCGTCGATACGAGCGCTCGTCTCTTCGGTAGACGGCTCACGCACCAGCCATTCCAATTCCGTGGCTAGAAGTATGCGTTCGCTTTCCATGGAACGCAGCTTTTCCGGCAATGTCTGACGGGCAAGCGAAACTGCTGCCGACGCGGTATCAAGGAGACTGACCGCTTTGTCCGGCAGTTGCCGCGCGGGCATGTATCGGGCGGACAGTTGCACGGCGGCGACGATGGCTTCATCGCGAATGACGACGCCATGGTGTTTGACGAAAGTATCAGCCACGCCGCGCAGCATGCGAATGGCGGTTGATTCGTCCGGCTCACGCACATGTACGGGCTGAAAGCGGCGGGTCAGTGCCGCATCTTTTTCAAAATACTTTTTGTACTCGCTCCATGTGGTGGCTGCGACGGTTCGCACCTCACCACGGGCCAACGCAGGCTTGAGAATATTGGCCGCATCGCCCTGCCCGGCTGCACCACCGGCACCGACAAGACCGTGAGCCTCATCGATGAAGAGAATGATCGGCTCCGGCGAGCGTTTAACCGCGTCGATGACACCGTGGAGACGTCGTTCAAACTCACCTTTCACGCCTGCACCGGCCTGAAGAAGGGAGAGATCGAGGCTCAGCAGCCGGACGTTTCGCAATTTTTCCGGCACATTGCCTGACACAATTTCAAGCGCCAACGCTTCTGCCACTGCCGTCTTGCCAACACCAGCCTCTCCGACAAGGATCGGATTGTTCTGCCGACGACGGGTCAGAATATCAACCATCTGACGCAGCTCTTCATCACGACCGATGACTGGGTCTATTTCCCCCTGCCGTGCATCATCCGTCATGTCCTGCGTGTAGAGGCGGAGAAAATCGTTCTGGTCTTTCGCCTGTGACTGAATAGCAGTCTTGCCATCTTCCGAAGGCGAGTTGTTCGCGGTTTCCTCGCGAAGACGCTCCAGAGCGGCCCTATCCATCAGTTTGAGCGAGGGAAACGCGGCGCGCACAAGGGTGCGCAGCGAAGTTTCCTCATCCAAAGCGAGGAGAAGATGGATCAGCGAGATGTACGAGCGGCCATCTTGCAGCGATGCCAAGAGCCAAGCCTCGCGCCCTGCTGTCAGAACATTTTGCGAGAGCGACAAGGCCTCGCCATCACCGATGGCGGCATCATCCAGCGCGCGATCGATTTCGGCATGCAGCTTGTCGGTTGGTATTTTCAGTTGATGAAATATGTCAGCATGCTTGCCAGAATCTACAACCGCGCACATCCAATGCGCAATATCCACAAACTGGTGTCCCCGCCTTGCAGCGACAGATGCCGCCGCCTCCAGCGATACGCGCAGGTCAGGCTCAAGCGCTTCGACAAGGCGATTGAGATCAATATGCGACATGCAGCGAGCCTCCGGTTTGGATCATTCCACAACGTGACGTGGCATAGTTAGGTTGATGAAACTCACTTGTCCAGCCAAAAGTTGCTTTTTTATTTGACGAGTTTAAAATCAAGTCGCCACAATTTTGCCTCATTCTCCATAAGTCTGTTTAGTGAATAACCTTACGTAACGGAAGTAACTGACACATATCTATCATACTTTATGAGGGATAAACTGATTTTGGACCCGCAGAAAGACATTCAGAATATAGAATACTTAGGCGATTGCGGAGAAAATATTCGCAACAACGCAAGAACTCGTGAACTATACTATAGAATTAAAGATGAAAGAAACCAGGCAAGGGCAGAAGAACGTACTGTCTCACCGCAAGAAGTTCTACGCGTTTCCAATAACTGGACCGAGGTCAGCAATCTCGGATTGCATATTATATATTCTGAAAGCCGCGACGTGGAAATATTGGCGTGGCTAGCGGAAGCACAGTTACGCTTGAAGGGCTTTCCCGGTCTACGTGAAGTTTACCGGGTTACATATGATATATTTTGCAACCATTGGGACTCGATTCACTCCATCAGCGATGATGACGACGAAGAAAAATTTGCTCCCTTTGCCGGACTGAACGGGATTGGCAGTGAGGGAACGCTGATTCAGCCGCTGCGATTGAGCTCGCTCATTCCCGGCAACAAGTTCGGTGACAAGACCCTGTGGGATTTCCAGCTGGCGCAGCGTTCAACCGAAACGAAACGTCGTGAAGAACTCTATAACGCAGCATCCGAAGTCGGTGTCGCGGCTATGTCTTCCCATCTTGCGGATGTGAATACCTGCCTTTCACTGTTCGACGCGATCACGGCCATTATGTCCGAGCGTTGCGGCCACAATGCACCAGCGAGCTCCAACATTCGCAACACGCTTATCGAAGCCGCGGCTGCAATTCGCACGCTTGGCGGAAAGGACGAAACCGTGGCCGCACCGCAGGAGAATGCACGGATAGCGGAGGGTGATGTCAACGGCGCACATCCCGAAGTTCAGAAAGCCATCGTAAAAAATCCCGAAGAAATTGCATCTCGTGATGAAGCGTTTGAAACTCTTCTTACAGTTGCGCGTTATTTCCGCCGGACGGAGCCGCATTCTCCGATATCGCTGGCAATTGAAACATTGGTTCGCAGGGGGCGCATGGATTTTTCAGAACTGCTCGCAGAGCTTTTACCCGAAGCACAGACACGCAACGCCGTTTTGACGGCGGCAGGCATAAAGCCCGGCGGCGAGAACAACGGAAACTAAGTGAAACCAAGGGAGCGTCCAGGCTCCCGAAAGTCAGCAATGCCCAAGCGGCATCAAGGAGGTTTGAATGGCAAGTGTGCATGAGAAGCTGGAGCGGGTTCGCAAGCCTCGCGTTCACATCAAATACGAAGTGGAAACGGAAGGCGCGATGGTGGTGAAGGAATTGCCCTTCGTCGTTGGCGTGCTGGGTGATTTTTCCGGCAACCCTACACAGCCGCTGAAGCCTTTCGGCGAGCGCAAATTCGTGCAGGTGGACCGCGACAATTTCGACGAAGTCATGCGCCGCATGACGCCGGGCCTCAACATCAGCGTTCCCAACACGCTCCAAAATGACGGCACGGATATTCAGGTCAATCTGAAGTTCGAAAGCATGGATGATTTCCTGCCAGCTTCCGTCGTGGATCAGGTCCCGGCGCTCAAATCGCTTCTGGATGCCCGCAACGAGCTACGCGATCTGTTGTCCAAGGCCGACCGCTCGGAAGATCTGGAGCGGCTTTTGGAAGACATTCTTCAAAACAAGACGGATCTCGGCAAGCTGGTTTCCGAACTGAAAGAGAAAAATGGCACAGCGCAATAGCCTGGCGACATCTGGACTGTTTCTTCGAGATGCCCCGGCGCACGGGGCTTCACCTGTTCTAGCGGCAAAACAAAAACCGCATTTGGAAGGATTGAAAAATGAGCGCTGAAAGCCTGCTGAAAAACGATGCACAGGCAACAACCGCTGAAGAGAATGGCCTTCTGGCCAAGGTGGTTGCCGCAACACGTCAGACCGAACCGGACCGCGCCCAGAACCTTCTGCGCACGCTGACCGATCAGGCCCTGAAAGGCACGGTCAAATATGATCGCAACCTGACAGTCACGCTGAACCAGGCGATTGCCGAAATCGACAAGGCGATTTCCGAGCAGCTTTCCGCCATCATGCAAGCGCCGGAATTTGCCAAGCTGGAAGGCACATGGCGCGGCCTCAACTATCTGGTCAAAAACTCCGAAACCAGCGTCAACCTCAAGATCCGGGTGCTGAATGCGTCCAAGCGCGAACTCGGGCGCGATCTGGAAAAGGCAGTTGAGTTCGACCAGTCGCGTCTGTTCAAGTCGATCTATGAAGATGAGTTTGGCACGCCCGGTGGTGAACCCATGGGCGCCATTATCGGCGATTACGAGTTCGACAACTCCTTCGACGATGTGCAGCTTCTGCAAGGCGCATCCTCCATCGCGGCGGCGGCCTTCGCACCCTTCATTTCGGCGGCAAGCCCGCGCATGTTCGGCTTCGAGGATTATCGCGATCTCGCTCGCCCGCGCGATCTGGAAAAGATCTTCGACACGGTTGAATATGCCAAGTGGCGCAGCTTCCGCGAAAGCGACGATTCCCGCTTCGTTACCCTCGCTCTGCCGCGGGTTCTGGCACGCATGCCATACGGCCCGAAGACCAACCCGGTCGATGAATTCGCCTATGACGAAACCAATGGTTCCGTGAATGGCGATTTGCAGCATGACGAATATTGCTGGATGAACGCGGCCTATGTGATGGGCACCAAGCTCACCGAAGCCTTTGCCAAATATGGTTGGTGCACGGCTATTCGCGGCGCGGAAAACGGTGGCAAGGTGGAAAACCTTCCCATGCACGTCTTCTCCAGCGATGACGGCGATCTGGACCTGAAATGCCCGACCGAAGTCGGAATTACCGACCGCCGCGATGCCGAACTGGGCAAGCTCGGCTTCCTGCCGCTCTGCCACTACAAGAACACCGATTACGCCGTGTTCTTCGGTGCGCAGACGGCCCATAAGCCGAAGCTCTACGACCGCCCGGAAGCAACGGCCAACGCCGCCGTTTCTGCGCGCCTGCCATACATGATGGCAACCTCGCGCTTTGCCCATTACCTGAAAGTCATGGGTCGCGACAAAATCGGCTCCTTCATGGAGGCTTCCGATTGCGAGGTTTGGCTGAACCGCTGGATTTCCAACTACGTCAACGCCAATGATGAGGCAGGCGAGGAATCCCGCGCCAAGTATCCGCTGCGGGATGCGAAGGTCACGGTTCAGGAAATCCCGGGCAAGCCGGGCGCCTACAACGCGGTGGCATGGATGCGTCCTTGGTTGCAGATGGAAGAGCTGACCACGTCTCTGCGCATGGTTGCCCGTATTCCAACAAAGAACTGAACAGGGCGAAGGGGCAGCAATGCCCCTCCCCACATCATTTCCGCCCGGAGCCCATTTCATGACGCAAAGGTCCGTTTCGGACATCCGCAGTCAGGCCGATCAGCTCATCGCACTTATCGATGATGCGTTGAACGGTCAGGTGAACGCCATTTTGCACCATCCCGATTTTCAGGCGATGGAAGCAAGATGGCGCGGGCTTGCCATGGTGGTGCGTGAGGCGAGCCGAAGCCCGGAAGTGAAAATCAAACTTCTCAATGCCAGTTGGCGCGAACTCGCCCGCAGCATGGAACGGGCAACGGATTTCGACCAAAGCCATTTGTTTGAAATCATCTATAACCGCGAATTCGGCATGCCCGGCGGCGAACCCGTTGGCCTTCTGGTTGGCGATTACGCTTTTTCCCCTGACGATTTCGAGGGCGTGGATTCCATCACCACGCTGTCGCAGATCGGCATGGTCGCGGCCGCGGCCTTCTGTCCCTTCATTGCGGCAGCGTCCCCATCGACCATGGGGCTGGAGGATTTTTCCGAACTCAGCCGTGTTCACGATTTCTCCTGGCTCAAACAGGAAAAGACACGGCTGCGCTGGAATGCACTTCGCGCCCGCGATGACAGCCGTTTCGTCGGCCTCGTCGCACCGCGCATTCTTCTGCGCTCGCCGCACCGACCCTTCTCGCGCAGGCGCCAAGACCCGTTTCCCTTCCGCGAGCACGTATCCGAAAATGGCGAGACATTGCTCTGGGGCAATCCAGCCTTTGCTTTTGCATCCGTCGTGGTGCGCAATTTCATCGATTCCGGCTGGTTTGCCGATATTCGCGGTGTGACGCAGGATGAGATCGACGGTGGCATGTTGTCGCCATCGCAATTGCCGCCTCTCGATCTCGGTATCGAAAGCAATGGCTTGTCCGCCCAGCCACCCGTCGAAATGCAGCTGACCGTGGGGCAGGAACAGCAATTCTCCGATCTCGGCATCGTGCCGGTTTCGACCACCTATCTCTCCAGCATGGCAATTTTCAACGCCAACCAGTCGCTCCACGCACCGGGCCATTATTCCAAGGAAAGCGCCCGCCAGAACGCGCGGCTGGCGGCCATGCTGCAATATGTGCTCTGCGCCTCGCGCTTCTCGCATTACCTCAAGGTCATCATGCGCGATGATATCGGCCAGTTGAGCGATGCGATTACCATTGAACGCAAGTTGGAAAACTGGCTGTCATCCTACACTCTCGGCAATGACGACGCCGAAGCATCGCTTCGCACGCGCTATCCGCTGCGCTCGGCCGGTATCAAGGTTTACGAAATTCCCGGAAAGCCGGGCAGCTTTTCCTGCACCGTGCGTCTCCAGCCGCATTTCCAGCTGGATGACGTCTCCACCAGTTTTCACCTCATTGCCGAAACCAACACGCCCACCGCATCCATCACGCGGTCTTCGGCTGAGCCACAAAGGATACCCGCATGACCCTGCGCGACGACATCACCCGCCTGCTCGATGCTGACGAACTTCAAGACGCGATTGCAGCTGCGAAAGAGCATGTGAAGCAGAAGCCGTCCGACAAGGAGGGTCGTTACCTCTATATCGATCTGCTGATCCTGGCTGGCGAATATGAGAAGGCGGATGCGCAGTGCAATCTTGCAGCCACCTTCGCACCGCAGGATGCCGTCGGCTTCTCCCTCTTCCGGCATCATCTGCGCGCCATGGCTGCCCGCGTCGCATGGTTTGAAACTGGCGCTGTGCCAGACTTCACCCACGGCCCGTCTGAACTCGACCAGCTTGCCATCAAGGCCAATATCGCAGCCCGTGACGGCAAGGCAGATGAAGCGAGACGGGCTCTGGAAGAACTGGATGCAAAGCGTGGTGAGGCATCCATCATCCTCAACGGTGGCGCAGCGGGAGACATTCGCGATCTGGATGACCGCATTCCTCATGCGCTTGAGGTGCTGACGAATGGCGGCAAATATCTCTGGATCGATTATAGCAGGATCGAAAGCCTGGCCATCGAACCGATGAACCGCCCGCGCGATCTCGCCTTCCGACAGGCGGAACTGACACTGCGCGATGGTGCCATCGCATCGGTCCTGCTGCCATCGATCTATCACAGCGCAGACGATACGACCGCGCAGCTGCTTGGTCGCGAAACGCTGTGGAACGAGGATGGTCCGCTGGTCACCGGTCGCGGCCAGCGCTGCCTCTTGATCGGTGACGATCTCGTGCCGTTCCACGAAATTGCCAGCCTGTCGGCTCCATCCGAAACCAAGGAAAGGCAGACTGCGCGTGGTTGATCCGCTGGAGCAATATCGCCCAAAGCAAAGAACGCTGGCCCGCTCGGTCCTCGACCGGCTGCTGGACGATGCGCCCGACATGGAGAACGATCCGCCCGCGAGCCTTTCCGATCAGGTGCGCGAAATGCGTGAAGTCATTCGCCGTGATCTGGAATCCCTGCTCAATACAAGGCGCAATCCCGCCGGTCCGCCTTCTATCTACAAGGAACTGCCGGACGCGCTGGTCAGCTATGGCGTCGATGGTATCCTCTCAGCCAATCTGGTCACGGATGCGTCGAAAGCAAAGCTGGCCCAGACCATCGAGCGGCGGATTTCGATGTTCGAAACGCGTCTCTCTGATGTGCGCGTCACGATCATGAAAAACCGCATCGATGGGGACCGTGCGCTCAGAATGCGAATACAGGCAACCTTCCGCCTGCATGAAGGCATGCCGCCGATCAGCTTCGAATCCAAAATCGATCCTTCGACCCAGCGCTTTCTTGTGGAGGCTGGCAATGGCTGACGGTTTTCTGGAAAAGTACAATGACGAGCTTTTCGCGCTGAGAAAACGCGCATCGCGTTTCGCAGCCGCTTTCCCCAAGATCGCTGGCCGCTTGCGGATGACGGGCGAAGTCGCTGACGATCCGCATGTTGAGCGGCTGATCCAGAGTTTTGCCTATTCCGCAGCCCGCGTGCGCCAGAAGCTGGACGACGAGTTTCCCGAACTTTCCGATAGCCTGCTGGAAACGCTGTACCCGCATTACCTCGCACCGCTGCCTTCCATGAGCGTCGTGCATTTCGCGCCCAGCCCGGCGCTGACCAGCGTACAGACATTGCCACGCCACAGCGAAATTCTGGCAGAGCCCATTGGCGGAGAAAGCTGCCGGTTTCGCACGGCGCAGGATGTCGATATCATTCCGCTGGAAATTGCGGCGGCAACGCTGGCAAGCCAGCCCATCGATGCGCCCTTTTCCGCGTCATCTGCCGGTGCGGCAAGCTGCCTGAAGCTGTCCTTGAGAACGACCTCACCTCGCCCCGCAACCTTTAGCGATATCGGCCTGAATTCGCTACAGATATTCATTTCGTCCGCGTGGCAGCAGGCAACAGCGCTTTACGAATTGCTCGCCAATCATTGCGTCGGGCTGTCACTCGCGCAGCACTCGGAAGACCGCAACGCCATCTTTCTGCCCGCCTCGAATTTGAAACCATCTGGCTTTTCCCGTGATCAGGCCATGCTGCCCTATCCGGCCAACAGCTTTGATGGGTACCGCCTGCTGACGGAATTCTTCGCGCTGCCGCAAAAGTTCCTGTTCCTCGATATCGAGGGGCTGCAACAGTGGAACGGTGGTGACTGCGAGCTTTACATCTATCTCGATGCTGCCGATGCGCGGCTGGAGCGAATGGTGTCGGCCAAGGATTTCGTGCTGAACGCATCACCGGTCATCAATCTGTTCAAGCAAAGTTGCGAGCCTTTGAGCCTCGACGGCACCCGTACCGAATATCGCTTACTGCCCGATGCCAGACGGCAGCGGACCCGCGAAATCTACGGCGTGGAAAATGTCCAGCTGACCAGCCGCTCGGGCCAGATCGAGAAGACGTCACCCTTCTTCGGTCGCACCCAGCGCAGCAATGGCTCAAACGTCTTCTGGCAGACCTATCGACGTTTCGATGACGATGATGGTTCGTCAGACACGGATATTGCGTTTGTCGATCAACAGCGCGGCCCGCTTGGCCCATTGGACGTGGTGGCGAGTGTCGACACGCTCTGCATCAATCGCGAACTGCCGAGCCAGCTTCCCTTCGGCGGCGGGCATCCATTTCTGCAACTGTCTGCTGGCAATGAGGCAATCGGGTCGATCCATGCGCTGATGCCGCCTATCCCTGCGGTGCGGATGAATGAACGTTCCGCCCGTGAATGGCGTCTGGTCTCGCACCTCTTGCTCAACCACCTGTCGCTGTTCGACAATGGCGGCGCGCCGCTCAAGGATATTCTTTCCCTCTATGCCTTCCGGGATTCTCCGGAAACAAGGCAGCTGGTGGAAGCCATCACATCCGTCGAGGCTCGCAACTCGCACGCCCGAATTGGATCGGCCATGGTTCCCGGCACCGATATTACGCTGGAATTCGACCCGACACTAATCGACCGGCCTGCGGCCTTCATCTTTGCCAGCGTGCTCAACCATTTCTTCGGGCTCTATACGTCGATCAACAGTTTCACGCGGCTGACTGCAAAGATGCGTGGCCATTCCGAACCTCTGGCCCGGTGGCCTGCCCGCGCGGCAGACCGGCCATTGCTGTAGGAGCGCGCTAATGCAGCCACAGCAGATCGAGATGCGAGAACAACAGGCAGCCCTTCTGGCAAAGGACCCGGGCAGTTTCGAACCGGCAACCGCCTTCCGCGTGGCGCAGCATCTGGCACTTGCGGACGAGCTGACGGTCGGTTCCCATAGCGGCGCGCGGCCAACGCCTGTCGCCATCGGAGGCTATCGCAGCAAAAGCGGCAAAGCGGAACTACGCTCCGCTTTTGCGCCTATCGTCGGCCCACTCGGCTCGCTGCCGCCCAGCTATAGCGAATTGCAGCAGCGCGAGGAACGCAATCGTTCCAAGGCCTTGACCAGTTTCTTTAATCTGTTTGCCGCCCGCTTCAGCGAGCTGTTCGTCTCAGCCACCGAGAAATATCGGCTGGCACGCGGCCTTCGCTGGGCGCAGAACCGCGAGAACAATGCCTTCCGCAAAACGCTTCTTTCCCTCACCGGCTTTGGCACCACGGGCCTGAGCGCGAAGGTCGGCGTCAAGGAAGACGTGCTTCTTCGCTTCAGCGGACTTTTGTCAAACCGTAACCGCAATGCCACCTCGCTGACCTCCATGTTGCAGGAGTTCACCGGCCTGCCCGTCACAGTCGAACAGTTCCGCCGTCGCTGGGTGCCGTTGCCTGTGCATGAGCAGAGCCAGTTCGGCCAGAGCGGCGGCCTGCGACTTGGCCAGAACGTGACGGCAGGCAGTGCTATCGAGGATTTCAGCGGCAGCTTCCGCATCGTCCTGGGGCCAGTTGGTTATGCCGATTATCTGGCGCTCACCCCCGGCTCGAAACGGCTGGCCGAGATATTCGCTGTCGCCCGGCTTTTCGTCGGCAGCGGTTTTGATTTCGACGTTCAGGTCATTCTCAAAAAGGAAGACGTTCCCTTCTGCCAGCTGGGACAGGCGGATGCCCCCGCGCGCCTTGGCTGGAACAGCTGGGCGCGTCTGGCACCGGCGACAAAAGACAGCACCGACGCAATCGTGACCGAGCACGAAGGCTCGGCTCTTTCAGCGTGAGGACGACAGCATGAAACTTGTCCTAAAGGAAAAACAGATCAACGGGGCCGGAAAGCCTAACCAGTGGAGCTTCGAGCAGGGAAGCCGCATCATCGGTCGTTCCACCGATTGCGACTGGCAGGTGAATGACGATGCGCGCCGCGTTTCAAAACAGCATTGCACGCTGAGCCGCGACCGCGAAGGTTTCACCATTCTCGACCGCAGCGCCAATGGCACGCAGGTCGATGGCCGCCTGCTGCTGGAAGGCGAGACGATGCGCCTGCAAAACGGCTCGCAGATCGGTATTGGCGGGCAGACCTTCGAGGTCATCATCAGTGGTGAAGCCGAGATGGATTTCGGCGACCCGGAGCGTTCGCTGCGCGTCAGCGACGAGGCGATGACGATCTCCGCCATTCTGGCCGATATCGCTCCCAATGGTCGCTCTGCGCGCGGCGTAATTGCGGGCGGTGCTTCCAATGATGACTGGCCGGAAGCGACGCCCAGCCCGTCTGGCAAGAAGGCGAAGTCCATTTCTCGTAATGTCGAAGTCGGCTGGAACGCGCCTCCCTCCATCAGCGGCGTGGGTGCGGTGTTGCCCAATGACTGGAACGAAGAGCCGGTCGAAAGCAGCAAGCACGAACACACCGATGCGATGAACATTCCCGTTCTCGTCTCCCGCCCGGTCAAGAAACCGGCGCGGGTGGAAGATTTCGACGCCGTTTTCACGAATGGTAGCGATGAGACGGATATCGAGCCGCAGCCGATTGTGGCACCTGCGGCGCATGATCCGGTCGATGATCTGTTGATCCAGCTGGAAAAAGAGAGTGCCGAATGCCTGGCGATTCTGGATATGGATCAGTCCGTTATCGGCATCGAGGCCAATGGCACCGGCGAAAGAGCGCGTCTTGAAGCGCTCATCCGCCAGCAGCGTTTGCTGGCATCCTCGCTGGAAGTTCTTATCCACACCTGCACGCAGAAACTGGAGCCGAGGCTGATCGAGGCGAAGGCCGATGCGCAGAACGACTGGCGGGCCAAGATCGCCCGCAAGGAGTGGAAGTCGGTCATTGCCAGAACCGACTACTGGTCCACGTTCAAACACCAATTCGAAGAGGACGGTCGGCAATTGTCTGTCCGGGAGTTTCTGCAACGGGCCGCGCGCGCAGACGCCGCGCCCGAGGAAACGCCCTCTCTGCTTCACACAGATACCAAGGGGGTAAGCAAGCAAAATGAGGCATGAAAACCGTGTCGCCTGGAGCGAAGGCATGTTCCTTCGCGTCCAACATTTTCAACAATCTGATCGCTGGACGGAACGGCTGGTGCGCAACACGACGCGCAACCTCTCGCCCTATCCATGGGGTATAGCGGAGATCGGCATAGACCGCAGCGCGCTGGCGATCGGGCAGTTCGCTCTGTCCAACCTGCGCGGCATCTTGCCGGATGGAACGCCCTTCGAAGCGCCGGAAGATTCCGATCTGCCGCCGCCACTCGATCTGGACGAGGGTGTCAAGAATGCCATCGTTTATCTGGCGCTTCCCGCCCGCCAGCCGGGCAAGGCAGACATGTCCACAGGCACCAAAGCCGATACAAACAGCGTCCGCGTCGTTGCCACAAGCTATGAAGCATCCGATGCCAATGTGGACACGGATTTCGTTGCCCCTATCGATGTCGGGCGTCTCAGCCTGAAATTCCTGAAAACAGGAGACGATCTTTCTGGTTATGATCTCATAGGTTTAGCGCGGGTTATTGAAGTTCGATCTGATCGTGCTGTCATTCTGGATCCGGATTTTATACCGCCCGCCCTCAACTGCGCGGCTTCTTCGCGGCTCAGCGAGCTTCTGACCGAGCTTCTGGGCATCGTCCGGCACCGCGCGCAGGCCATTTCCGAGCGTATCGGTGATCCGACCATTCGCGGTACGGCTGAGGTTGGCGACTATTTTCTTTTGCAAATTTTGAACCGGGCCGATCCATTGCTGGCCCATCTTTCCGCCAACGCCACGCGCTTTCACCCCATCCGTTTTTACGAGGATTGCATTCAGCTGGCGGGTGAACTGGCCACATTCACGACTGACAAGAAGCGCGCGACGGACTTCCCGCCCTATCGCCATGACGACCTGAAGGCCAGCTTCGCCGCCGTGTTCGATGATCTGCGCACCTCGCTCTCGGCGGTTCTGGAACAGGCCGCCGTCGCCATCGAACTTGTCGAACGCAGGCACGGTGTGCGCGTCGGCACCATTCACGATCGCACGCTTTTGCGCGACGCCGGTTTCGTACTGGCCGTTCGGGCGGATATGTCCGCGGAGGACATCAGGCGCAAGCTGCCCGCACAGATCAAGGTCGGTCCGGTGGAGCGGATTTCCGAACTTGTCAACGTCGCGCTGCCGGGCATTCCGGTGCGTTCTCTGCCGGTACTGCCGCGCCAGCTGCCCTATCGTTCCGGCACCATCTATTTCGAAATCGATACCAAAACACCTCTTTGGAAGCAGCTTGAAACCTCCGGCGCCATTGCGCTGCATCTCGCTGGTGAGTTCCCAGGGCTTGAGATGGAAATGTGGGCATTACGCGAATGAGCAATGAAAAGCCCTCCTCCTGGCAGGATCTTCCAACGGTGGTCGAGATCACCGATGAAAGCCGCCGCAGAAATGAAAATGCCTGCAACATGGCGGCCATTCTCGATGACATCATCGAGACCGACGAGACGCCCGCCCGCGAGCGGCGCGGCGACAGCGCGTTGCCGATCGATGCGCTGCTGTCCAATTTCCGTTTTGGCGGAGAAGAAGTGCCGACGCTGGTGCAATCCGCAGCACCACTGCTGAACCTTGCCCATGTGCTGCGCTTCAGCGATGCGCAACCAGACCCGGATCATCTGCGCCGGGCGTGCATGGAGGCCATCACCCGCTACGAGCGTGATCTGGCCTCAGCCCGCATCAGCCCTGAACGGGCCAGAGCCGCGCATTACGTGGTCTGCGCCACCGTGGATGATGTGATCTTGAGCAAGCCTTGGGGCGTGCGCGCAGGCTGGGCCCGCTCCGGCCTCGTTTCCACTTTCCACAATGACGTGACGGGCGGTGACCGGGTTTTCGATATTCTCGACCACTTCCATCAGTCACCCGGCGCAAACAAGGATCTGCTGCTGCTGATCTATCTGTGCCTGTCTCTGGCCTTCGAGGGCCGAACACGCGTTTCTGCCAAAGGTGCGCTGGAGCTTTCCCGCATTCGCGACAGTCTCTACAAAACGCTGATTGGCCAATATGGCGTCTTCGAGAGAGAGCTTTCTCCGCACTGGAAAGGTGTGGAGGCCCGGCATACGCCTCTGCGCACCATGGCGGCACTCTGGACGCTGCTGTCACTCATCGCGCTTGCCTTCGCCTTCGGCTATCTCTTCTTCACACTGACACTGAACAGCGCGTCCGACGCGACCTTTGAGCGGCTGGCATCGCTTCCGCCCACAGATACGCCTAGCGTTCTGATCACCACCCCACCGGCCCCACCAGAGGAGCCTGTGAAAGATGACCCGCCAATTGTCGCCGAGCAGCCTCCAAAAGTGATCGAGCCGCCAAAGCCGACACGTCTTGAAAACCTGCTGACCTTCCTCCAGCCGGAGGTGCAGAAAAATCTCGTGTCGCTGGCCAATGTCAACGGTCGCCTGCGCGTGCGCATCAACAATTCCGGCCTGTTCGAAGTCGGCAGTGCGCAGGTCAGTCCGCAATTCCGTGATCTCATTCAACGGATCGGCGGCGCGCTTGCGGCGGAAAACTTCCGCGCTGTCGTGATCGGCTACACCGACAACGTGCCGATCAAGACCGTCGAATTCCCATCCAACTGGCATCTGTCCGAAGCCCGAGCCAAGGCGGTGGGTGATCTTCTGTCCATGTTCACGGGACCCGAAGCGATCCTCACCGAAGGCCGTGCGGACAGCGACCCGATTGCCGAGAACACGACGCCGGATGGCCGTGAAAAGAACCGCAGAACAGAAATCATGGTGCTGACCAATCCTGACGAAAAGCTCAGCGATGCGGGCATTCTTGCCCCCGCCGTCACAACGACAACCGGACAGCCATCAGGAGAGACCCAGCAATGAACCCGCTGAGTTATTTTTATACGATCCGGTCCTACGTCGATAGCTACGCATCGCTCATCGGCAGGCGCTTCATTTCGCTGCTTTGGGCCGTGGCGCTCTGCGTCGTCATCTGGTTTTACGGTTATCTGGTCGCTTTCGGCACCTTCAAACCCTTCGGAACGACGCAAGCCCGCCTGATTGCCATCGGCATTATTCTGCTGATCTGGGTGGTCTATATCGTCATCACCGCCTACCGCGCCCGCAAACAGGACAAGGAACTTGTCGATAGCATTGAGCAGGAGGCGCTGAACAACCGGAATGCCGAAGTCGGCGAGATACAGACCCGGCTGAAGGAAGCGCTGGCGCTTCTGCGCCGCGTGACCAAGAAGCGCTTCGGATATATCTACGACCTGCCGTGGTATGTCATTTTCGGCGCCCCCGGCTCCGGCAAAACGACGGCGCTGACCAATTCCGGCCTGCAATTTCCGTTGGGCGACGCCCTTGGCGAAAGTGCCGTGAAGGGCATTGGTGGCACGCGTAACTGCAATTGGTGGTTCACGGATGAGGCGATCCTCATCGATACCGCTGGACGATACACCACGCAGGACGATCTTGATGGCTCGTCCAAGGCCGGGTGGGAAGGCTTTCTCAACCTGCTGCGCCGCTATCGCCGCTCCCAACCCATCAACGGCGCGCTGGTTACGCTCTCCATCCCCGACCTTCTGAGCCGCGACCCGGAAGAGCAGCGTCAGGAACTGCGCTCCATTCGCCAGCGCATGTCGGAACTGGATGAATATCTCCACGCTCGCGTGCCTGTTTATGTGGTGTTGACCAAGGCCGACCTTCTGGATGGTTTCGTCGAGTTTTTCGATGGCTTCAACAAGACGGATCGCCATCAGGTCTGGGGAACCACGTTCAAGCTGGATGAGAGCTATTCCGCACAGGACCTGCCGCAGCGCTTCCTGGAGGAATTCGAGCTGTTGCAGCAACGCGTGGATGCGATGCTGATCGAACGTCTGCAACAGGAGCAGAATGCCGAGATCCGCGGTCGCATTTTCCGCTTCCCGGCAGAACTCGCCAAGCTGAAGGACCGTCTGTATGAGGCGCTGACCGAGCTTTGTGCAAGCTCCCCGCTTATCGAAGCGCCGTTGCTGCGCGGCGTTTATCTCGCCTCTGGCACGCAGGCCGAAGCTGGCACGGCGGCTCCTCGCGCTCGCCGCAGCTACTTCCTCGCCCGCCTGTTCAAGGAAGTCATCTTCGCGGAAGCCGCACTCGTCATGCGCGACAAGCGCTTGTCCGGACGGCAGCTTCTGGTCCGGCGCATCGCTTACGGTGTTTCAGCGGCATTGGTGGCCATTGTTTTCACCGGCTGGATTTCCACTTATTTCTCCAACACGCAGGCCTTGGCAGAGGCAGACCGCAAGCTGAATGCCTACCAGCAGCTGGTTCAGGGCATTCCGGTTCGAAATGTTTCGGATGCCGACTTCCTGCGCATTCTTCCCGCGCTGGATAATCTGCGCGACGTAAACTCAGGCTTTGACAAGGACAGAGTCTGGAAGGTCGGCTTTGGGCTCGATCAAGAGGAAAAGATTGCAGGCAGGCAGCGTGATGCCTATCAGCGCGCGCTCAACGCCCTGCTCTTGCCACGCATGATTGTGCAGCTACAAAAGCAGCTGGAAGACCAGAATGATGTGACCCGCACCTTCAACTCCTTGAAGCTCTACGGAATGTTGGGCGGTCTTGGCACGCTGGACCGCGATTTCCTGACCGTGCAGTCTCGCGATATGTTTGCCTCGCTCTATCCAGGCGATGGACGGGCGGCAGCACGGGATGCGCTTAATCGTCATGCCCGCGCGCTGGCGGATGGCCTGCTTGCGCCGATTGAACTGGATGCACGGTTAATCGACAAGGCCCGCGACACCATTCGCAGCCAGGCCATAGGCGCACGCGCCTATGATATTCTGGCTGGCCTGCCGCAAGCCCGCGCCCTTCCCGACTGGAGCCCATCAGCCGCATTCGGCCCGCTGGGTGAACGCGCCGTGGAGCGTGCGAGCAAAGTACCGATGGTGGATGGCATCGAAGGTCTGTTTACGGCCAATGGCTATCGCAGTGTTGTCATTCCACAGGTGGCTTACGCCTCACGGGTCGCGCTTTCCGAGGCATGGGTGCGTGGCTCAGATGATGCGCTGCGTGGCGCGACGGTGGAAAATGTCGCGCAGGCGGCACTTCAAATCTACTTCGACCGTTTCGAGAAACGCTGGAACGATCTTCTTTCCGATGTGCGGATCAAGCCTTCGCAAAGCCTTGGCGATGCGGTGGAAACCACGCGCATTTTGGCCAATGACAGAAACATCGTGATTGAGGCAGCCAAATCCATTGCTGAGGCAACGGATTTGCGGCCCAATGCCGGTGCCAGCCTCACCACACTCGCTTCCACTGCCGATGGTGACGCGACCTCCGCCATTCTTTCGGCAACGGTCGATGCTGCCGATCCCTATTCCCGCCTGCGCGAAATGCTGGCGGCCAAGGGGGCAGGTTCGCCTGAAACGGCTTCCAGCGGTCAGACCAATGGTGCCAAGGCAGGTTCGCCATCAGAACAGCTGCTGTCCAACATCAAGTCTCTGCATGAGCAGCTTGCGCGCTCTTCGACAACATCGGACGAAGTCGCCAAGGTCTTCGATGTCGATAGTCAGCTGACCAAGGCCAATCAGGACCTGCTGCAACAGGCCCGCCAGCTACCGGCACCGTTGGATGTCTGGGTGGCCGGACTTGCTGCGGATGTCGGTTCACTTGCGGTGAAATCCGCACGCAGCCGGATTGCCGATCTTTGGGCAGCGGATGGCGCATCGCTGTGCTCATCCATCGTATCGGGGCGCTATCCTTTTGATCGGGCATCGCCAAGAGATGTTGCGATGGCGGATTTCACGCGTCTCTTCGGACCAACGGGAACTTTCCAGAGCTTCTTCAAGCAACGTATGGAGCCCTTCGTCGACAAGACAACAAGCCCATGGGGCTGGAAAGGGACGTTCGGGGCTGCCGGTATTCCGAGCGACGCGATTGAACAGTTCGAGAACGCGGACAAGATTTTCCGGGCCTTCTTCCCCAATGGAAGCGAAGTTCCGGCGGTCTCCATCAACGTGAAGCCGGTGTCGCTGACCAATGAATCCAGCGCTGTCATGCTGGAAATCGAAGGCGAGCGGGTGGTCTATTACCACGGCCCGATACAGGCGAAATCCATCACCTGGCCATCAGATGCCAATTCCGCAAACCTTTCTCGCATCGCCTTCCAACCCGGCGGCTGGCAGCAGGCGAAAACGGAAAATGGCGACTGGTCGCCTTTCCGCCTGTTCGATGATGCGCAGATCGAAAACCAGTCAGGAGATTTGTTAAGAGCAAGGTTTGAGAATAGCGGCCAAGCTGCTGAATTCGACATACAGTTTGGCTCGGTTCTCAATCCGTTCAAGCTGGATGCACTCTCGAAATTCGCCTGCCCGGCCCAGTTCTAACGGGATGAGGCAGACCAAACAGTAACGGAGGGGATATGAAAACGATCATGGAACGGCACGGCAGCGCAGGCCTGCCTGGCTGATGGCAAATCCGAACACCAAACCCGTAAAAGCTGCTGTCGAGACCGACAGGATTGGCTTTTACGGGAAGATTCCAAGCCACGGAGATTTCATCTCCGAAGGTCTGGACCGCGAGCTTCTCGGCGCTCTCGATGGCTGGCTGCGATCCGGCCTGCATGCCTGCGCGGATATTTTCGCGGATCGCTGGAGTGCTGTTTTCACCAACTCCCCGCCCCTCCGCTTCATCATCGAACGCGGGATCTGGGGGCGCAGCGCCTATGCGGGTGTGTTACTGCCGAGCAAGGACCGGGTGGGACGCAAATATCCGCTCATCATCCTCGCGCAACTGGTCGATTTTCGCCAGCACCCCAGAACGCTCTATCTCGATGACACCTGGTTCATGGCGGCAGAAGCGCTGGCCGAGACATCAATGACGCTCGATTTCGACATGTCGCGCTTCACGAGTTCCATCAAACGCCTGCGCATGCCAAAGCCAAAAGGCGACGATGAGGATGTCCCCACCTCGCCTAAGACCGGCCAGCCGACGAGCCTCTGGTGGTATATCGACTCCGAAAGCCGACGGCCGCGCGGCGTGAAGTTCGAGGGCAAACCGGCAGCGACGGATTTCGTAAAGCTGTTCCGGGACCAGACTGCCGCGGAAAAGGAACAGCCCTCTGCGGCCAAGGCCGAGCCTAAACCGGCGGCGAGTGAGCCAAAGCCTGATGTGCGGACGGCAAGCGCAGCGCCGCCGCAGGCTAAGACGAGAGAGGCACTCCCTGCTTCGATTATCTACAGCTACGCCACCCATCCCGGCACACGCCTCACAGTCAATGCCGATGCGCTGTTCGTTTCCAAGACGCCAGCACTCTTTGCAATCGCCGATGGTCTGGGAGATGGCAATGCCGCCGTCGAAGCGGCACGGCTGACGACGAATGCGTTGACGGATATTGCCGAGAGCGACAGGATCGATGCCATCACGCAGGATATCAAAGGCAAGCTCGGAACCGTCAACAGCCTGCTGCTCTCCCGTCAGATCGCGACGGACGTGGTGCGTCCCATGGCCAGTGTCGTGGTCGCGTGCCTCGTCGGCCAGACGATGAGCATCACATGGTCGGGCGATGCCCGCGCCTATCTGCTGCGCGATGGCACAATGCAGCCATTGACGAGGGACCACGTCATCGTTGGCATGAAGAAGCAGCTGTCCCAATGTGTCGGCCAGTCGCAGCAGTTCCGCCCCAGCACGATCAGCGATGATTGGGGCACGCATGACCGGCTGCTGTTGTGCAGCTTCCCGCTGATGCAGGCGTTGAAGGAGCGCATCGTCGCGGAAATTCTGCACGATACGCCCATCAATGAATGCGCCAATGCCTTGATGCAGGAAGCGCTGATCGAAAACAGCCGCGAGAACATCAGCGCCATCGTCATCGGAAACAAGCTTGAGCAGCGCTGACGACAGTGATGTGGCGCAGCGTTTCGCCGATCTCTGGGCAGCGATCCGAGCGTCGGAGCAGCCCCTGGATATGATCGACCGTATTCGTGATGCGCTGGATCGCAAAGCGGATGGGCTGGCGAGACAGCAGCCTCACTTCATCGAAGGCAGTTTTGCGATCGATGCGGTGGCATATCAAACGGAAACGACGCAAATATTGCAGGTCACACATCGCGACCTCGGCACACGCTTCGCGGTCAAGACGACGCCTGAAAAGCGACGCGATGATGCGCAATTGATCCAACGCTTGCGCCGGGAGGCCGAAATCGGGATCGCGCTTCGGCATTCGTGCTTGTTGGAGACTTCAGCCCTTTTGCGTCTGGCGGATGGGCGACCCGGACTCCTCCAGCCTTGGATGCCTGTTACCCTCGCATCCAGACTGGCAATGCGACCACTGACTTTAGATGAGATTTCGTCCTTGCTCCGTCGCGTGTTGCAGGCTGTGGCTGCCATACATGCGGAAGCTTATGTGCACGGCGATATTACCCCAGCAAACATTCTGCTGCCCGATGGCGAAATCGAAAGCGCGAAGCTTGGGGATTTCGGTATTGCGCGGAAAATTGGTGAAAGCCCCTCGGACGCGGGCATAGCGTTTGCCGGATCGACAGAATTTGCTGCGCCGGAACAGCTTGCGGGCATGCCGGCCCATCCGAGGCAGGATGTTTATGGGCTGGGGAGATTGGCGCAGCGGATGTTGAATGCGTCACCGGATGTAGAGGATGATAAGCTCAGTATGTTTGCAGAGGTCTGCACGAAGGATGGTTTGGAGCGTCCGCAGTCGATTGAGGAGGCACTCGGGGTTTTGTGAGGTGGGCTGTGCCTGAGTTCAAAGGCATTCCGTGTGGCTCCCCCCTCTGCCCTGCCGGGCATCTCCCCCACAAGGAGGGAGATTGGCTGGGCGTACGCTGTTCATTTTATTGGCAGCGTTCAAGATGGGCGAGACGTCACCACGTTTCGATCTCCCCACCTGTGGGGGAGATGTCCGGCAGGACAGAGGGGGGTAAGTCCCACCCACTGCCGGTTAGTATCGCACTCACGCCGCCCCCGTCGAAGCAGATCCCTCTCCGGCATTCAAAAAGCTAAGGGCGCAAAACCGCGCCCAGCCAATCTATCAGTTCAGCCCACCCGGCTGTGGAGCAGCAGCTGTCGGCACACTCTTCTGGAACACCGTCAGCAGCTTTGCCGTATCGACCAGCGGCGCGTTGCTGGCGTAGAGTACGTCGCCCTTTTGCATCTGGAACAGTTGCATCAAGGCAATGCTGGAGGCATCGCGCATGTTGAGGTGGTAGATCACCGGACGCAGGGTTGTTGCAACCGGGGCTGGGCCCTTGGAGGTGGACGCGACAGACGATGAAACCTGCACGACCTCGTTGCGGAAGACATAAACGTTGCGGGCATCGGCGCGGTCATCCAGCAATCCGCCGGCGCGGCCAACGGCTTGCGCCAGTGTCATTTTGCCGGTTTCGAACTGGAATTCCCCAGCGCTCTTGAACGCGCCGAGCGCGGTAAAGCTCGACGCTTCGCCGTCGATCATGATCTGGTCGTCGGGCGAAAGACGGATGTTCTGGCGATCTTCGCGCATGATGCGGTCGAGCGACGCGGTTGCACGTTGCGTGCCACGAACGACGGTTACCTTGGCCGCACCCGGCGCGACGGTTGGGCCGCCGGCCTGATTGATTGCGTCGAGAACGCGTTCCTGACGCGCTGTCAGGACGATTTTGCCCGGTGTCTTGACCGAGCCGCTGAGCATGACGGCGCTGGTCGGCTTATCGACCACCGTGACCACAGCCTGCGGGTTGACTGCGGAGCCCTTGAGGCCGCTGACGACCTGCGACTGCAAGCCTTCCGGCGTGGAATCGACCACACGCTGCTTGCCGATGAATGGAAGGTTGACGCTACCGCTCTGATCGACCGTGAAACGGCCCAGATTGAGCGTCTTGCTCTGCGTGGAGGAGAACAAGCCGTCCTCGCCCGTATCCAGCACGGTAATATCAACCACATCGCCGCGACGCAGGCGCTGCGAGTTGTAACCCGTATTGCGAAGAATGGTGAGGCCGGGACCGGTTGCGCTTTCGAGCGACGATGGCGTTATCGAAGCAGCCGGTGCATTGGCGAGGTCAACGACGCGAATTTTTTCATTTGTCAGGGGAAAGGTTGCCGACCGGATATTCCCGGCAGTCGGACCATCCGAGGGCTTTGCACAACCGCTCAGCAAAGCCAAAAGAAGAACCGACGCAAGCTTCTTCATCCCAATTCCCCATGATAGAATCACCTACACGCAGGAATAGCATCAAGACATGAAGCTGCAATAACTTTGAAGCCGAAAATTGAAAAAGATTTGATCGGTAATTGAACCTCTGTGTCCAAACGGCAACCAGTCACGTTACGTGATGTGGCCACTCCGTGCTAACCTCTTTGAATCCAGAACCAAAAGCCATTTGCCTGCCCCGCTCAGCCCGGGCAAAACAGAGTCTCACGGCTCACCCAAAAACAGCTTTACTGGCCTTTTTGCTGCGGCTCGGCACCTTGCCTGGCTTGCCAAAAAGGTAGCCCTGCGCCTGCGCACAGCCCTCATCCACAACCATGCGATACTGGCTGTCGGTCTCGATGCCCTCCGCCGTTACCGGCAGGTCGAGGCTGCGGCCCAGGCCGATGATGGCACGCACGATCGAGTGAGCGTTTTCATCCTGCTTCATGGCAGCGATGAAGCTGCGGTCGATCTTGATCTTGTCGAAGGGGAAGCTTCGCAGATTGCTGAGTGAGGAATAACCGGTGCCGAAATCGTCCATGACGATCGTCACACCCAGACGCTTCAACTGCCGCATGGTGGACAGCGTCACGCCCCGGTCCTTTAGGAGAGCGGCTTCCGTCATTTCCAGTTCAAGCCGTGTGGGCGGCAAGCCGGTTTTCTCCAGCGTCGAGCAGATGGTATAGGCAAGGTTTGCCAATGAGAACTGAACTGGCGAGACGTTTACCGCCACCTTGATATGTGGATCCCAACGCATGGCTGCCGAGCAGGCTTCGTGCAATATCCACTCACCCAGCGAAATGATGATGCCGCTTTCTTCCGCAATGGGAATGAAGACGTCGGGCGGCACCATTCCGCGCGTGGGGTGCTGCCAGCGCACCAGCGCCTCGTAGCTCGCCACTTCTCCATTTTCCACCGAATGCACCGGTTGATAGAGAAGCTCCAGTTCGTTGCGACTGATGGCCTGACGAAGGTCGGATTCCAGCCGCCGCCGTTCCTTTGTTTCCTGATCCATGGCCGGATCGTAAAAAGCGATGATGCCACGGCCATTGATCTTGGCGCGGTAAAGCGCAAGGTCTGCCGCGTGCATCAGCGTTTCGTTGTCATCACCATTGGCCGGGAAGGCTGCGATGCCGATGGTAACGCCCACCGCAGTCGGGTCGCTGACGCAATCCATCTCGCGCCGGAAAGTGGAGAGAATCTGCTCGCCAAGCTCGCGGGCTTCATCTCCCGTTGTGCCGAAAGCGGTGAGGATGACGAACTCGTCGCCGCCCAGACGCGCCACGAGATCGCCGGGGCGTGCCGCCTGCTTCAACATCCGCGCAACGTCTTTCAGAACGCGGTCGCCTTCAGCGTGGCCAAACAGGTCGTTCACGGCTTTGAACCGGTCGAGATCAAGCGCCATCAGCGCAAATTCATCGCTGTTCTGGGCAATGGTAATGTGGTTTTTCAGCCGCTCCTGAAACAGCGTGCGGTTGGCAAGGCCGGTCAGCACATCGTGGCGGGCGAGATATTCGATCTCGCGCTGGGCGCGGCGCTTCTCCGTCAGGTCACGCACAGCCATCACTTCGCAAGGGCGTCCGCGATATTCGATGGTGCGAACTGCCAGTTCGAATGTGCGGGATCGATCGCCGCGGTTCGGCACCGCCTCCACTGCAACAGCGCGGGGAAGATGAGCAGCGTTGCCGTCATCGGCGTGCATCAGCTCGGCGGCATTTTCACCGATGAGCGAGGCTTCGCTTGCATCGAACAGTTTTGCAAAGCGGCTGTTGACCTCAACAATGCGGCCATCCCGCACCACGGCAAGTCCATCCAGCGTCGCGCTGACGAGGCCTTTGAGGTCTACGAGATAACGGTCCACAAGCGCGGCGGCACCCGTGATGGCCAGCACGAGGAACGTCACACCGCTGATCGCGGCCATCAGGAACATGCGGTCCAGTCCGTCGATCTGCGGGCCAGGCACGCTGGGGTTCGGTATCAAGATCGTGGATGACATGGCGGTGAAGTGAAGCGCCAATACGCCGAGAATTGCGGCCGAGGCTGCACTCGTTACCTGTTTCCAGCCACGCAAACGCCGGAACAGAAGAAATGAAAGGGAGAAGAGTACAGCTGCAACAACTGTTCCCACCAGAATGGGAGTGATGCGATATTCCAACGTGGCAGCAACCTGCATTCCAGCCATACCAATGAAGTGCATCGCGCCGACGGTGACAGTAATGATACCACCGGAGAAGAGTGCAGCACCACGTTCGCGCCACAAAAACTGGAGGCTGAGCCAGAAGCCGAAGACGGCGATGACGGCGGATAGAGCAGTGAACGGAAAATCAAAGCCAATGGGAACGCTGCCCTGATAGGCAAGCATGGCGATGAAATGCGTGGCCCATACACTAAGGCCAGATGCAAAAGCCGCCACCAAAACCCAATAGGGTCTGCGCTTCAAAGGGCTCTCATCGGCCCGAAGCAGGAGATGATAGAAGGATAGCATTCCGAGAAGTGCGATTACGGCAGCCAGAACAACGATCCGTCGATCATGTTGTAACGCAACACATTCAAGTACGGCGAACACTGCGGATATACCCCCAATAATGTGCAACCATCTATGTTTATTAGTACAGTTAAATTTAGAAATTACTAATCCAAATTGTAGTGGATGGCCTCAATGCAAAGAAACCCGCTAAAGGCGAGTTTCAATGTAACACAACTTATTTTCTGAAAGAATTACTCTTCAGATTTCCGGGCAGCCACGCTCATTTGCGAAAGTAATCGTATCGGAGCCACGGCGGGTATAGCCTTGAACGACCACGCGGCGCGGTGTTACGCGAACGATTTCCGGATCGCGCAGACCGGAGGCACGGGCGGCGGAGCGTGCTTCACGCTCACTGCATCCGCGCATGGGTGGGCCACGGCGGTCCATGTCGCGGTCTCGGTCACGAATAACAGGGCGGACGCCATCGCGGCCAATTCTCAACTCCATATCCTGCGCGCTTGCAGGCGCGGACAGAGCAATACCCGAAACCGCCATCGTAACGGCAAGACCGGCAATCTGGATCACCTTGAGCATATTACCTCCTCAGTGCCTCTTCAGACGGCACATTAATGTTCACGCGGAGATAACGCAGATGTGAGGTGCTTGTTCCTTAGCCGCATAAAGTAAAGAGCCCGGCCACAACGGCCGGGCTGAGGGTTAAGCTGCGACTTCCGCCGTGAAAGCGGACTGGATGAGCGTTTTGGTATAATCCGCCGTCGGATTGTTGAAGATGTCGTCCGTTTCGCCCTCTTCGACGATCTTTCCGTCTTTCATCACGATCACATAGTCGGAAATCGCCTTGATGACCGACAGGTCATGACTGATGAAGACATAGGACAGACCATGCGTTTTCTGAAGATCGCGCAGCAGATCGATCACCTGCCCCTGCACCGAACGGTCGAGCGCCGATGTCGGCTCATCAAGAATGACGACGTCTGGCTTGAGGATGATGGCACGCGCAATGGCGATACGCTGACGCTGGCCGCCGGAAAACTCGTGCGGATAGCGGTTGCGTGCTGCCGGATCGAGACCGACTTCCTTCAGTGCCTCGATCGCCCTCTTGTCGCGCTCGGCACGGCTCAGCTGCGGCTCGTGGACGAACAGACCTTCGGTGATGATTTCACCCACCGTCTGACGCGGCGACAGCGAACCATAGGGGTCCTGAAACACCAGCTGAAGCTGGCGTCGCATGGGCCGCATGGCTTTCCGGTCCAGACCGGATATTTCCTTCTTGCCGAAGAACAGCCGCCCGGTAGAAGGCGTCAGCCGCAACAGCGCACGGCCAAGCGTGGATTTGCCCGAACCGGACTCACCGACGATGCCGATGGTTTGTCCCTGGCGCAGATTGACACTGACGCCATCGACAGCACGAAACGCGGAGGCTTTGGTAAAGATGCCACCCGGTATTTCGTAATCCACGGTCACATTCTGACCGGAGAGAACGACAGGCGCTTCAGGGCCGACGGGTGGCTTATGGCCACTCGGTTCGGCATCCAGCAACATCCTGGTATAATCCGCCTGCGGACGTTCAAAGATGTCTTCCGTCGTTCCGGTTTCCACAATCTCGCCACGACGCATGACCGCAACGCGATCTGCAAAGTGTCGCACCACACCCAGATCGTGGGTGATAAGAACGACAGCCATGCCGAAACGCTGCTGCAGCGATTTCAGCAGATCGAGAATCTGCGCCTGAATGGTGACGTCGAGCGCCGTCGTTGGCTCATCGGCAATCAGCAGGTCAGGCTCGTTGGCGAGTGCCATGGCAATCATCACGCGCTGGCGCTGCCCGCCTGAAAGCTCGTGCGGATAGCTGTCAATGCGCCGTTCGGGGTCAGGAATGCCCACCACTTTCAGCAGTTCCAGCACCCTTGCACGCGCTTCGGCCTTGCTGGAACCACGGTGATGGATGATCGGCTCGGCAATCTGCTTGCCGATCTTGTAGAGCGGATCGAGCGAGGTCATCGGCTCCTGGAAAATCATGGTGATTTTCGCGCCTCTGATGTCGTTCAGATCATCGACCGGCAGGCCGACCAGTTCGCGTCCGCGATATTTCGCGGAGCCCTGAACCCGGCCATTGGCGGCCAGCAGACCCATAATACCCATCATGGTCTGGCTTTTGCCGGAGCCGGATTCACCGACCACGGCAAGGGTTTCGCCCTGCCGCACGTCAAGATCAATGCCTTTAACGGCATTGACGATGCCATCCGGTGTCGTGAAGTCGACCTTCAGGTCACGCACGGTCAGTATGGTTTCAGATGTCGTATTCATGTCAACGATCCTTGGGATCGAGCGCATCACGCAACCCGTCGCCCACAAAGTTCAGAGAAAACAGCGTCAGCACGAAGAAGATCGCCGGGAATATCAGCAACCACGGGGCTGACTGCATATTGCTGGCACCTTCGGAAATCAGCGCGCCCCAGCTGGTCAAAGGTGCCTGCACACCAAGACCGAGGAAGGACAGGAAGCTTTCCAGAAGGATAACCTTCGGCACGACGACCGTGACGAAAACGACCACGGGGCCAATCGTGTTGGGAATGATGTGACGGCGGATGATCTGCCAATCCGTCAGGCCCAGCGCCTGTGCGGCGCCCACAAATTCACGCCGCTTGAGAGCCAGTGTCTGCCCACGCACGATACGCGCCATATCCAGCCATTCCACCGCCCCGATGACGAGGAAGATGAGAATGAAACTTCGCCCGAAGAACACGACGAGGACGACGACGAGAAATACGAAGGGCAGCGAATAGAGGATTTCTACGAAACGCATCATCGCATTGTCGACACGCCCGCCGATATAGCCGGCGGTTGCGCCGTAAACGACGCCGATGCCGAGCGACACAAGGCTGGCCAGCACGCCGACGGCAATCGAGATTTGTCCGCCGAGCATGACGCGCGCCAGAAGATCGCGCCCGTTGCTGTCAGTGCCGAAGAAGAAATATTCGCGGTTCACATCGCCTTCGATTTTCAGCGTGCGACCGTCATCCTCGGTTGCCACGACCTTGGTGTTCTCGAACTCGTTGGCACGATCGAAGTAACGCGTCGTGCGCGGATCGATCTCGCCAGAAGACGTGACGGTTGCGGTGAACTTCTGTCCTTCGACAGCAAATTCCTTCAGCTCCACCCGTGCACGGCCGGTAATGCCTTCCATAACACCCTGGAGATTATTGACGTCAGGGCGGGCATCCAGGCTCGGTGAAACCGAGACATAGGACGAAAACACCTGATCATAGGTGTGGCTGATGAAATGCGGCCCGAGGAACGAAAACAGCGTGATCAGCACGAGCATGATCGAACCGGCCATGGCTGCCTTGTTACGGCGGAAACGCATGGTGGCAAGCTGGAAGAGGCTTCGGCTTTTCACCGAAGCAGGAACGGCTGATGTGCCGGGGATATCAGTCATGTCTGACCCTCGGATCAAGAAGGCCGTAAAGAATATCGACCACAAGATTGAAAACGATGACGAAAAGCGCGATGAGAACCACGGTTCCCATGACAAGCGTATAGTCACGATTGATGGCGCCCAGCACGAAGTAACGACCGACACCGGGAATGGTGAAGATCGTTTCGATGACTGCAGAACCCGTCAGCAGGGCAGCGGCGCAAGGCGCGAGATAGGACACGACCGGCAACATTGCCGCACGCATGGCATGGACGATGACGACGGTGCGACTTGGAAGACCGTAAGCCTTCGCGGTGCGGATATGATCCATCCGCAAAGCCTCGATCATCGATCCGCGCGTCAGGCGCGCAATGACGGCAAGCTGCGGCAAAGCAAGCGCAATCATCGGCAGAATGAGATAGCGTAGCGAACCGTCGCCCCAGCTTCCGGCTGGCAGAAGACCGAGCAGAACGGCGAAGATCAGCGTCAGCACCGGTGCCACCACGAAGTTGGGCACGGTCACGCCGACGGTAGAAACCGACATTAGCGAGAAGTCGAAGAGGCTGTTCTGCCTCAATGCCGCAAATGTCCCGGCCAGCACGCCGCCGATCAATGCCAGCATAAGTGCGTAGAAACCAAGCTCCAGCGAATAGGGCAAACCTTTGCCGATCAACTGGGCAACGGTGTTGTCCTTATAGATGTAGCTGGGACCGAAATCGCCGGTCACGGCATTCTTCAGATAAATGAGATACTGGCGCCACAATGGTTCATCCAGATGATAGGTTCTCATCAGGTTTTCCATCGTCTGCGGTGGCAATGGCCGTTCCAGATTGAACGGACCACCCGGTGCGAAACGCATCAGGAAAAACGAAATCGTGACGACGATAAACAACGTCGGCACGGCGCTCGCCAAACGGCGCAGGATAAAAGAGATCATTATATTTTAGGCTCCGGCATGGCACGGCGGCGAATGGCGATGCGGTTTCACACAACGACTTTAGCCCGTTCCTACAAACATGTCGCGCAAAGTGATGCGCGACATGTTTCAGAACCACCGTGGCAGCACTGCTTATTCGGAAACGCTCAGGAAGCGGCTAAGGTGCTCATCAACCGCATTGTCCTGCCAGCCCTTGACGCGGTCGGAAACCAGCCAGAGGGATGCTTGGGTCAGGAAAGGAGCAATCGGCTGATCGTTCATGAGGATCGTATCAGCCTCATGAAGAATCTTCATACGAGCAGCAGGATCAGCTTCCTCATAAGACTTCTTCATCAACGCATCGAACTCAGGGTTGTTGTACTTCGAATAGTTGAAGGTCTTATTGGTCGATATTGAGAGCGCAAGGAATGTTTCCGGGTCCGCATAGTCCGCAACCCAGCCCGCACGTGCAACGTTGAACTTTCCGCCTTCCTGCAGGTAACCGTAGTGAGATGCCACATCGAGGTTGACCAACGAAACCTTGGCACCAAACGTGGTCTTCCACATATCGGCAATAGCAGTAGCAACGCGCTCATGGTTTGGATTGGTGTTATAACGGATTTCAATAGAAAGCGGTTTGCCGCCTTCTCCATAACCCGCTTCCTTCATGAGCTTGAGGGCTTCGTCTTCACGATCCAGTTGCGAAAGCGATGCGAAATCCGGCTTCGCAGGTTCGCCATAGCCGCTCATGCCCGGCGGGACGATGGAGTATGACGGAAGCTGCGATCCGTTATAAATTTCCTTGGCGAGGAAGTCGCGATCCACAGCCATGGAGAGTGCGCGGCGAACGCGGACGTCGTTATATGGTGCTTCGCGTGTGTCGAATGTGTAGTAGTACGTCGCCAGCCATGGTGCGACGCGAACCTGATCGCCATAAGACTTCCGCAGACGTTCAATCTGGTCCGACGAAAAATTATAGGCGATGTCCATTTCCTTGGCTTCGAAACGACGGACATTTGCAGCCTGATCGTCGATCGGATAGAAAACGACTTTGTCGATCTTGGTGTTGGCGGCATCCCAGAAATTCGGGTTTTTGACGACCGTCAGACTGTCATTGGGAACATGTGCCTGAAGCGTGTAAGCACCGTTAGAAACCATAACGCCCGGCTTCACGAATTCTGTGCCGTTCTTCACGACGCTCGCCTTTGAAACGGGAAGTGCCGTCTGATGGGTTAGAAGCTCAAGGAAGAACGGTGTTGAGCGCTCAAGCGTGATTTCCAGCGTCTTGTCGTCCACGACCTTCACGCCGAGTTCATCAACCTTGGCTTCGCCCTTGTTGATCTTTTCGGCATTCTTAATCGGATAAAGAATATTGGCGTATTTCGCGGCAGTGGCCGGGTCTTCAACGCGCTTGAACGAAAACGCGAAATCCTCTGCGGTTACAGGCGTACCGTCGGACCATTTTGCATCTGCGCGAAGCTTGAAGGTGTAAACGGTGCCGTCATCGGACACGGTCCAGCTTTCTGCAGTACCCGGAACGACCTTCCCAGACGCATCATAAATCGTCAGACCCTCATAGAGGTCCTTCAGGATGAAGGCTTCGATGTTGATCGAAGTCTGAGCCTGATCGAGGGTCTGCGGCTCCCCGGCGTTACCACGGTGCAGAACGGTTTCTGCGAGAGCTGAACTTGCGCCAATCAGAAGCGAGCCTAGCAGGAGTGCGGCGCGCGTTGTTGTTTTTATCGAAAGCATTTTTTTATTTCCCCATAAAGTGTGAGAACGCGCAAACAAGGACAAAACGCGCCGAGGCGCAACCCCAATATTTACCGACTGGGAAAATTGAGGGTGTTGCGAAAATTGATTGTGGAAAACGTCGACGTACAAAACAAACCCACCACTTTCGCTTTTCATCAAAATGAAATAAAAACGAAAGCCTGCACATATCAACGGGTCACCGCATAATGTTCTTCACACCGCGCCAGCTGGAAATCATCGAACTCGCTAAGTCCGAAGGCAAGGTCATCGTCGAGGATCTGGCGACGCAGTTTTCGGTCACCTCGCAGACGATTCGCAAAGACCTGAACGAATTATGCGAAGCACGCGCGCTGACGCGAATCCATGGCGGCGCGATCTTTCCTAGCAGCACGGAGAACGTCCGTTACGAAGCCCGGCGGTCCATCGCGGCGACGGAAAAACAGGCGATTGGCCGTGCCGCGGCAGCGCTCATTCCCAATAAATCTTCGCTTTTCATCAATATCGGCACGACGACGGAAGCCGTTGGCGAAGCCTTGCTGAACCACCACGAATTGATGGTCATTACCAACAATATCAATGTTGCCAACAGGTTAAGGATATTCCCCGGCATTGAGGTCGTCATCGCTGGCGGTGTGGTGCGCGGATCGGATGGCGGCATCGTGGGAGAAGCGGCGGTTGATTTCATTCGCCAGTTCAAGGTGGACTATGCGGTCATCGGCGTATCGGCCATCGACAAAGACGGCGCGCTACTGGATTACGATTTCCGCGAGGTGAAAGTGGCGCAGGCCATCATGGCCAATGCCCGGCACGTCATTCTGGTTTCCGACTCAAGCAAATTCGAGCGCACGGCACCGGTGAGGATTGGCCACCTCTCTCAGGTTCACACCTTCATCACCGACCACTGTCCGCTTCCATCGGTCAGCGCCATCTGCCGCGAAAACGGCGTCGAACTCATCGAAACCGAAGGTGAGAAGCCGGAAAATTAAACGATTAACATTCGTTTGACATTCACTTTGTTTTCATTTTAACTCCCCTCAATTTCGAATTCCAAGAATAAGCGGCACAATGCCGCGTCAGGGAGAGACCAAGTGAGTGAGCAGGCGGTCCGCGATATTTTCGTGATCGGTGGTGGCATCAACGGGTGCGGAATCGCACGTGATGCTGCCGGTCGCGGTTATTCCGTGACGCTGGCCGAGATGAATGATTTCGCATCCGGCACCTCCTCTGGCGCGACCAAGCTCATCCACGGCGGCCTTCGCTATCTTGAACATTACGAGTTTCGACTGGTTCGCGAAGCGCTGATGGAGCGCGAAGTGCTGTGGGCCATGGCCCCACACATCATCTGGCCGATGCGCTTCGTTCTGCCCTTCCACAAGGGCGGCATTCGCCCTGCTTGGCTTATCCGTCTCGGCCTATTTCTTTATGACCATTTGGGCGGCAGGAAACTTCTGCCCGCCACGAAATCTCTGGACATGCGCCGCGATCCCGCTGGCAAGCCGCTGAAGCCACTCTTCACTAAAGCTTTCGAATATTCTGACGGCTGGGTGGATGATGCGCGTCTGGTTGTGCTGAACGCGCGGGACGCCGCCGACCGTGGCGCAGACATCATGAGCCGCGCGAAGGTGGTTTCCGTTCGTCGCGAAAACGGGCTCTGGAATGTAGACGTCAAGGACAACGCCACCGGAACTGTGAAAACCGTTCAGGCACGTATGCTGGTCAACGCCTCGGGCCCGTGGGTGGACAAAGTTCTGTCCAACGCGGCAGGCAAAAATCAGGTGCACAATGTGCGGCTGGTCCAAGGCAGCCACATCATCGTGAAAAAGAAGTTCAACGATCCACGCGCTTACTTTTTCCAGAACCCCGATAACCGCATCATCTTCGCCATTCCCTACGAGACCGATTTCACGCTGATCGGCACGACGGACCGGGATTATCAGGGTGACCCCGCCGATGTTAAAATCAGCGGCGAGGAGACGGATTATCTTTGCAATGCTGCGAGTGAATATTTTGCTGAGCCGGTTACGAAGGACGATATCGTCTGGACCTACTCCGCCGTGCGTCCGCTGTTTGACGATGGCGCATCCAGCGCGCAGGAAGCGACCCGCGATTATGTGCTGAAGCTTGAGAATGCTTCCGGTGAAGCGCCGCTGCTGAACGTGTTCGGCGGCAAGCTGACGACCTATCGTCGTCTGGCAGAACACGCGCTGGAGAAGGTGGCGGAAGCCATTGGCGACAAGGGCAAGCCGTGGACGGGCAAAAGCTCGCTTCCGGGCGGTGATTTCGCCGCCACCGGCTATGAGGCGGAAGTTAAAAAGCTCAACACAAAATATAGCTTTCTATCCGAGCGTCAGGCGCGCAGACTGGTGCGTCTCTACGGAACGAAGGCAAATGCGATCCTTGGCGATGCGACCAGCATGGAGGCGCTCGGTCAGCATTTCGGAGGCGATCTTTATGAGCGCGAAGTCGAATGGCTGATGCGACAGGAATGGGCCAGAACCAGCGACGACGTGTTGTGGCGCAGAACGAAGCAAGGCCTGCATTTCTCATCTGAGCAAGTGGCTATACTCGACGACTACATGAAGGCGGCAGTGGCCGCCTGACGAGAGCCCGCAAGGGCGCTCTTAAAATATTGAAGCAGATATCTTGCAGGTTGGGAGGCCTCGGGACAGCATGCTGGAATTACGCAACATTGCAAAGATGGTGGGTGGTGATTACCACATCTACCCCACCAATCTGACCCTCAAGCGAGGCACGTTGAACGTGCTGCTGGGGCCGACGCTGTCTGGAAAAACATCGCTGATGCGGCTGATGGCCGGTCTGGACAAGCCGACCGAAGGACAATTGTTGTTCGATGGCGCAGACGTCACCGGCAAGCGCGTGCAGGATCGCAGCGTTGCCATGGTCTACCAGCAGTTCATCAATTACCCCGCACTGACCGTCTACGAAAACATCGCCTCCCCGATGCGCATCGCCAAAAAGGATGCGGCGACCATCGACCGCGAAGTGCGGCGCGCGGCCGATCTTCTGCGGCTGACGCCGTACCTCGACCGCACCCCGCTCAACCTTTCCGGCGGCCAGCAGCAGCGCACGGCGCTCGCCCGCGCCATCGTCAAGAATGCCAGCCTCGTGCTGCTGGACGAGCCTCTCGCCAACCTCGATTACAAGCTGCGCGAGGAATTGCGCGAGGAACTGCCGAAGATTTTCGCTCTATCCGGGGCGATCTTCGTTTATGCGACGACCGAGCCATCGGAAGCCCTGCTTCTGGGTGGCAATACGGCCACCATGCATCAGGGGCATATCGCGCAATATGGCAGCACCATTGATCTCTACAGAAACCCTGTCGATCTCGTCTCGGCAAAGACCTTTGCTGACCCGCCACTCAATATCATCGCCCTCACCCGTTCCGGCCCTTCGTTTGTGCATAATGGCCAACCTGTTTTCGACGTACCCGCGCACCTCTCGGGCATTGCAGATGGGCCGGTGACGGTGGCGTTCCACCCGCACCATCTTTACCCAACGCCCACTCATGGCGGCGCAGTCAAACTTTCCGCAAAGACGCTGATCTCCGAAATCGCCGGTTCAGAAAGCTTCATTCACGTCGATTTTGCCGGCAATCGCTGGGTGATGCTGACGCGCGGCATTCTGGATATCGAGCCGGACAAGCAGATCGATATCTATCTGGATACCCGCCATCTGATGGCATTCGATGCGAATGGCCGCTCGCTTGCAACCCCGCAACAAGCAGCCGCGTGAGGAGAAGAGACCATGGCACGCATCAGTCTCGACCACATCCGTCACGCTTACAACGCCAAAGCCAAGGCCGCCAATGACTATGCCCTGAAGGAAGTGAATTACGAGTGGAGCGATGGCGGCGCCTATGCGCTGCTGGGCCCATCCGGTTGCGGCAAGACCACTTTGCTCAACATCATCTCCGGCCTCATAAACCCGTCCGATGGCCGCATTCTGTTCGATGGCAAGGACGTGACCAACCTGCCGACGGAACAGCGCAACATTGCGCAGGTGTTTCAGTTTCCGGTCATTTACGACACCATGACGGTCTACGACAATCTGGCCTTTCCCTTGCGCAATCGCGGCGTGCCGGAGGCCGATGTCGACAGGCGCGTCAACGAAATCCTCGAAATGATCGACCTCGGCGCATGGGGCAAACGCCGCGCGCATCGCCTGACCGCCGACCAGAAGCAGAAGATTTCGCTTGGGCGCGGGCTGGTCCGCAATGACGTGAACGCCATTCTTTTCGATGAGCCGCTGACCGTCATCGACCCACATATGAAGTGGGTGCTGCGCTCGCAGTTGAAGCGGCTGCACAAACAGTTCGGCTTTACCATGGTCTATGTCACGCATGACCAGACCGAAGCCATGACCTTCGCGGACAAAGTCGTCGTCATGTATGACGGGCAGATCGTGCAGATCGGCACCCCTGCCGAACTGTTTGAGCGGCCCAGCCACACCTTCGTCGGTTATTTCATCGGCTCGCCCGGCATGAACTTCATGCCCGTGTCACTGGACGGCGCGCAGGCGAAAATAGGCGATCAGCATGTCTTGCTCGACGCAGCACCAAATGTTGAGACTGGTGCGAAAACGGAACTCGGCATTCGCCCGGAATTTATCTCGCTCGGGCGCGAGGGCATGCCGGTTACGATCAGCAAGGTCGAGGATATCGGCCGCCAGAAGATCGTCCGCGCCAGTTTTGCCGGGCATCCGCTGACCGTGGTGGTGCCTGAAGATGGCGACATTCCGTCTGAACCCCGCGTCACTTTCGATCCGAAAGCCATCGGCATCTACGCCGATAGCTGGCGCGTTGGCACGGGAGCCTGAGCCATGGAAAAAACCGTCAATAACAAGGCTTGGTTTCTGGTCATCCCGGTCCTGATCCTCGTCGCATTTTCCGCCGTGATTCCGCTGATGACGGTCGTCAATTATTCGGTTCAGGACACGTTCGGCAACAACCAGTTCTTCTGGGCGGGTACCGACTGGTTCGTGCAGATGCTGCACTCGCCCCGCTTCTGGGATGCGCTGATGCGCAACCTGATTTTCTCGATGGTCATTCTGGCCATCCAGATCCCGCTCGGCATTCTCATTGCACTCAACATGCCGAAAACCGGCCTCGGCGTGCCGGTCTGCCTCGTGCTGATGGCGCTGCCGCTTCTCATTCCGTGGAACGTGGTCGGCACCATCTGGCAGGTCTTCGGGCGTGTCGATATCGGTTTCCTCGGCCATTATCTCTCGAAGATCGGCATCGATTATAACTACACGCAGGATCCGGTGGATGCCTGGGCGACCGTCATCATCATGGATGTATGGCACTGGACGAGCCTTGTCGTGCTGCTGTGCTACGCCGGTCTCGTCTCGATCCCGGACGCCTATTATCAGGCCGCCCGCATCGATGGCGCATCGCGCTGGTCGGTATTCCGTTACATCCAGTTGCCGAAGATGAAGCGCGTGCTGCTGATCGCCGTTCTTCTGCGTTTCATGGACAGCTTCATGATTTACACCGAACCCTTTGTTGTCACAGGCGGTGGCCCCGGCAACTCCACCACCTTCCTGTCCATCGACCTTGTGAAGATGGCGGTGGGACAGTTCGATCTGGGTCCGGCAGCGGCGATGTCGATCATCTACTTCCTGATCATCCTCGCGCTGTCCTGGATTTTCTACACCGTCATGACCAATAGCGACGAACAGGCTTGAGAAAGGAGAACATCATGAGCAATTCCAAATCCATTACCCGCTTCTCCTTCCTCATCCCGACGATTTACATCGTCTTCCTGCTGCTGCCGATCTATTGGCTCGTGAATATGAGCTTCAAGGAAAATGGCGAGATTCTCGGTGCCTTTTCGCTGTGGCCGCAAAACCCGACGCTGCGCAATTACACCATCATCTTTACCGACCCGGCCTGGTACAACGGCTACATCAACTCCATCATCTATGTGGTGATGAACACGGTGATTTCGGTCGCTGCCGCGCTGCCCGCCGCCTATGCTTTCTCGCGCTACCGCTTCCTCGGTGACAAGCACCTGTTCTTCTGGCTGCTGACGAACCGCATGGCACCGCCTGCCGTTTTCGCCCTACCCTTCTTCCAGCTCTATTCCGCCTTTGGGCTGATCGACACCCACATCGCGGTGGCGATTGCCCACTGCCTGTTCAACGTTCCACTGGCGGTCTGGATTCTCGAAGGCTTCATGTCCGGCGTGCCCAAGGAAATCGATGAAACCGCCTATATCGACGGCTATTCCTTCCCGCGCTTTTTCGTGAAAATTTTCATGCCACTCATCGCCAGCGGCATCGGTGTCGCGGCCTTCTTCTGCTTCATGTTCTCATGGGTGGAACTGCTGCTGGCCAGAACGCTGACAACAACTGCCGCCAAGCCGATTGCCGCCACCATGACCCGTACCGTCTCCGCATCCGGCATGGATTGGGGCGTGCTGGCTGCCGCCGGTGTGCTGACCATTATTCCCGGCGCGCTGGTCATCTATTTCGTCCGAAACTACATCGCCAAGGGCTTTGCCCTCGGCCGCGTCTAACGAAGGAGAAGCCGCATGAATTTTTCCTGGATGGCATGGACGCTGCCGACGGCGCTGTTTTTTCTGACCATATTAATGCTGCTGATTGGCATGGCGGTTTGGGAATATATCTCGCCTGGCGGCAATCCGCGCGTCGGCATCTTGCGCTTCGAGACGACACGCGGCGACCGGCTGTTCGTGTCGCTGCTCGGCTCCGCATTCATCCACCTGGCATGGCTCGGCTTTGTTGGCCCCGGCCTTTGGTGGGCACTGGCTCTTTCGGTTGTCTATGCGATTGGCGTGTTTCGCTTCGTTTAGACAGCCGACTGAAATACCGGGAGGGAGGACCGCCCGGATACATCTGCAAGCAATCGTAAACACTGGGAGGATGATTATGCGAGTGCATCTTTTAACAACGACGGCAGCGGCGCTGCTGGCCATATCAGGCGTGGCAAATGCCGGTATGAACGAGGCCAAAACCTTTCTGGACAAGGAAATCGGTGATCTTTCCAGCCTGACCCGTGCGGATCAGGAAAAAGAAATGCAGTGGTTCATCGATGCCGCCAAGCCTTTTGCCGGCATGGACATCAAGGTCGTCTCTGAAACGCTGACGACGCATGAATACGAGTCCAAGGTACTGGCCAAAGCCTTCACCGAAATCACCGGCATCAAGCTGACGCACGATCTGATCGGCGAAGGCGACGTGGTGGAAAAGCTGCAAACACAGATGCAATCGGGCGAAAACATTTATGACGCTTACATCAACGACAGCGATCTCATCGGCACCCACTGGCGTTACCAGCAGGCCCGCAACCTGACGGACTGGATGGCCAACGAAGGTAAGGATGTCACCAACCCCGGTCTCGACCTGAAGGACTTCATTGGCACCAAGTTCACCACAGCACCTGACGGCAAGCTCTACCAGTTGCCCGACCAGCAGTTCGCCAACCTCTACTGGTTCCGGTATGACTGGTTCAACGACGCCAAGAACAAGGCCGACTTCAAAGCCAAATACGGCTATGAGCTGGGTGTTCCCGTCAATTGGTCGGCCTATGAAGACATCGCCGCTTTCTTTACCGGTCGCGAAATCAACGGCAAGAAGGTCTACGGCCATATGGACTATGGCAAGAAAGACCCGTCACTTGGCTGGCGCTTTACCGATGCCTGGCTTTCCATGGCTGGCAACGGCGACAAAGGCCTGCCGAACGGTCTGCCTGTCGATGAATGGGGCATCAAGGTCAACGAGAAGTCACAGCCAGTCGGCTCTTGCGTTGCGCGCGGTGGTGACACCAACGGCCCTGCTTCGGTCTACGCCATCCAGAAATACCTCGACTGGTTGAAGGCTTATGCGCCTCCAGCAGCGCAGGGCATGAACTTCTCCGAATCCGGCCCCGTTCCGGCGCAGGGCGAAGTGGCGCAGCAGATTTTCTGGTACACGGCCTTCACGGCTGATGCAGTCAAGAAGGGACTGCCTGTAGTCAACGAGGATGGCACGCCGAAATGGCGCATGGCCCCCTCGCCGCATGGCGTTTACTGGAAAGACGGCATGAAGCTCGGCTATCAGGACGTGGGTTCCTGGACTTTGATGAAATCCACACCTGACGACCGCGCCAAAGCCGCATGGCTTTACGCGCAATTCGTGACATCGAAGACCGTGGACGTGAAGAAGAGCCATGTCGGCCTGACGCTTATTCGTGAATCCTCGATCAACCACGAAAGCTTCACCAAGCGGGCCAAAGATCTCGGCGGCCTGATCGAGTTCTACCGTTCACCTGCCCGCGTTCAGTGGTCTCCAACCGGCACCAACGTTCCTGATTATCCAAAGCTGGCACAGCTCTGGTGGCAGGCCGTGGGTGATGCGTCCTCGGGTGCCAAGACAGCACAGGGTGCGATGGACTCGCTCTGCGCCGAACAGGAAAAGGTCATGCAACGTCTGGAACGCGCTGGCGTTCAGGGCGAAATCGGTCCGAAACTGGCTGAAGAGCACGATCTCGAATACTGGAACCAGGACGCCGTTGCGAAGGGCAACCTTGCACCACAGTTGAAGATCGCGGATGAAAAAGAAAAGCCGATGACCGTCAACTATGACGAACTGGTCAAAAGCTGGCAGAAGTAATTCTGCGGAATAAAGGAGACCGGGGACGGCTCGCTGCCCCCGGTTATGCGGCGGACCACATTTATGTCTGGGGTAACGTACCCCAACTTTCGTCACCCTCGGGCTTGTCCCGAGGGTCTACCGACGGTCAAGCAGACTTCGACGTAAGTCTATGCCGTAGACGTAAAGGCCGGAGGCGAATTGATCGCCTCCGGTTTTTTGGTTTTTACAATCTGCATCTATGGTCAGCTACCGTCGTGAATTACGAACCGTAGCAGATGCTCGGGACAAGCCCGAGCATGACGACCGAGAGACTTAAGCATCTCTAGTCGCTTACGAAATCACGGGGTCCAGCGAACCTGACGCATAACGCTTCGCCATTTCCCGCAGCGGGATAGGCGTGATCTTAGATGCCTGCCCCTCAGTCCAGAACAGTTCGAAGCGTTCCTTACAGAGCTTGGTCATCGCGTCGCGGGCAGGCTTCAGATACTTGCGCAGATCGAACTCAGCCGGATCTTCCGCCAGAACCTTGCGGATCTGTCCGGTGATGGCCATGCGGCAGTCAGTATCGATGTTGATCTTGCGCACACCGTTTTTGATACCGCGTTGGATTTCCTCGATAGGCACACCCCAGGTCGGCTTAATCGCGCCGCCATATGCGTTGATAATGTCCTGCAAATCCTGCGGCACGGTGGAAGAACCGTGCATCACCAGATGTGTGTTGGGCAGCTTGTTATGAATTTCCTCGATGACATTCATGGCCAGCACGCTGCCATCCGGCCTGCGAGTGAATTTATACGCGCCGTGGCTTGTGCCCATGGCAACGGCCAGCGCATCCACCTTGGTTTCGCGCACGAACTTCACGGCTTCGTCCGGGTCGGTCAGCAACTGGTCGTGCGACAGCACGCCCTCGGCACCGTGGCCATCTTCAGCCTCGCCCATACCGCTTTCCAGCGAACCAAGGACACCCAATTCGCCCTCAACGGAAATGCCGCCGTAATGGGCCATGTCGGTTACCTGGCGGGTGACGCCGACATTATAATCCCAGTCACCGGGCGTCTTGCCATCGGCTTTCAGCGAACCATCCATCATGACGGATGTGAAACCGGCCTGAATGGCGGTCATACAGCTCGCTGCTTCGTTCCCGTGGTCCAGATGAACGCAGACGGGAATGTGCGGATAGATTTCCACGACCGCATCCATCATGTGCTTGAGCATGATGTCGTTGGCATAGGCGCGCGCACCGCGAGATGCCTGCATGATGACAGGCGAATTGGTGGCATCCGCCGCATCCATAATGGCCAGCGCCTGTTCCATATTATTAATGTTGAAGGCAGGTACGCCATAGCCGTGTTCTGCCGCGTGATCGAGCAACTGACGGAGCGTTATTCGAGCCAAGGTATTTCCCCCTAAACGAATTGATTTGAAAACGGCATATTTCAATACCATCCCGTCCGTTGATGGACAGATTGGTACTATCGCCGCGAGAAAACCAACTATCCAGCTTTTTTTGACATTCATCAGCAAAGAATGGCTGTGCCGGGCGCGTTCGAGCCCCCGATTTTCTCTGAATTGCCAAGAATTCGGGCGCGAAGGCAGGAAAGTTACGCAAAGATTAAAATACCGTGACCTGTCGTGGTTTGGCGGATGGCCGTCGCATTTTGCGTAGGTTATGGGCCAGCTTCGCGCCATCATCCCTTCAACCTTGCAAAAGACAAGAACAGTGGCACGCCCCGCGGCAGGTTTGCCTCTTATAAGCGCCGCCAATAAAGGGAACAGATATGAAGAAACTGCTTGCATCGACCTGTCTGGTGTTCGGTCTGCTGGGTGGCGCATCCGCGTCGAATGCCGCAGAATGCGGTAGCCCCACCATCGCCAGCATGAACTGGCAGAGCGCGGAAGTGCTCTCTGCCATTGATAAGATCATTCTCAACGAGGGCTATGGTTGCAGTGCCGATATCACCATTGGCGACACCGTGCCGACCATCACCTCCATGGTGGAAAAAGGCCAGCCGGATATCGCGCCGGAAGCATGGGCCGATACGCTGCCAGATGTGGTCAAGCGTGGCGTGGATGAAGGCAAACTTGTCGTTGCCGCAACGGCTTTGCCGGATGGTGGCATTCAGGGCTGGTGGATACCGAAATATGTGGCCGAAGCCCATCCCGATATCAAAACCATTGGCGACCTCTTGAAAAACCCCAAGCTTTTCCCGGATGCCGAAAATCCTGACAAGGGCGCCATCGTCAACGGCCCGCAGGGCTGGGGCGGCACCGTCGTCACGGCTCAGCTTTACAAGGCATTCGGCGCTGAGAAAGCTGGCTTCAACCTCATCGATAGCGGTTCTTCCGCTGGTCTCGATGGCTCGATCGCAAAGGCTTATGAGCGCAAACAGCCATGGGTCGGCTACTACTGGTCACCCACCGCCCTTCTCGGCAAGTATGAAATGGTGAAGCTGGAGCCCGGCGTTGCCGCTGATCCTGCTGAGTGGAAGCGTTGCAACACAGTTGCAGATTGCCCGGACCCGAAGCCGAACGCATGGCCGGTCGATAAGGTCGTCACACTGGTCGCCAAGCCCTTCTCGGAAAAGGCCGGTCCCGCCGTTATGGACTATCTCAACAAGCGGTCCTGGAGCAACGCAACCGTCAACAAGCTGATGGCCTGGATGACGGACAATCAGGCAACGGGTGAAGACAGCGCCAAGCATTTCCTGAAAGAAAACCCAGATATCTGGACCAAGTGGGTGTCTGCCGACGCTGCGGAAAAGATCAAGGCTTCGCTCTGACGACCTTCCCTGCTGCCTGGACCCGCAGTCCGGCAGCCACGCAAATAGACATGCGATTGGCAAAACCAGTCGCATGTCGCCGCGATCATAGGGGAATTGTATGGATTGGTTTTACACGTTTCCGCACATGAACGATGAGACGCTTCGAAATCTGAAAAAGATGATCGATGACGGCTTTCGTGAATTCACGCGTGCCTGGGGCGGCACGATAGAGGGCTTCTTCTCACCCCTGCAACAGTTTCTGATCGCCGCAGAGCGCTTCATGACGCAGACGCCCTGGCCGATCATCATCCTGATCATTATGGCCATTGCCTGGTTTGCCAGCCGCAATCTCAAGATCGTTCTCAGCTGTCTTCTGACCCTTCTCGCCATCGGCTATTTCGACATGTGGACGGATACGATGCGGACGATCTCGATGATCTTCGTCTGCACGGTGCTATCCATCATCATCGGCATTCCCATCGGAATCGCCATGTCACATTCCAACCGTGTGCAGCGGGTCATCAATCCCATCCTCGATGTCATGCAGACCATGCCGAGTTTCGTGTATCTCATTCCGGTAGTGATGCTGCTGGGCATCGGCAGGGTGCCGGGGTTGATCGCGGTCGTCATCTACGCCATTCCACCGATGATACGCTTGACCAATCTCGGCATACGGTTGGTGGACCGCGATGTGCTGGAGGCAGCCGATGCGTTTGGCTCGTCCGGCTGGCAAAAACTGTTCAAGGTGCAATTGCCGCTGGCGCTTCCCACCATCATGGCCGGCATCAACCAGACCATCATGATGGCGCTCGCCATGGTCGTCGTTGCCTCGATGATCGGCGTGCAGGGGCTTGGCCAGCCGGTTCTGAAAGCCATCGCCAACCAGTATTTCACGCTCGGCATCTTCAATGGCCTAGCCATTGTCGGCATTGCCATCATCTTCGACCGTATCAGCCAGGCCTATGGCAAAAGGCTCCAGAAACATCAGGAGATGGCCCATGGCTGACGCTTTCGGCGGCATCAAAATCAGCAATCTTTACAAGATTTTCGGCAGCAACCCTCAAGCCCATGTGGAAGCGGTGAGAAACGGGCTGACGAAGACGGAGCTGAATGAACGATACGGCCATGTTCTGGGCCTGCGGGATATCAATATCGACATCCCCTCCGGTTGCATTCAGGTCATCATGGGCCTCTCCGGCTCCGGCAAGTCCACGCTCATCCGCCACATCAACCGGCTGATCGACCCGACCGCAGGCGAAGTGCTGGTCGATGGCGTGGATGTGGTGAAGATGAATGCCACGGAGCTGCGCGCCTTTCGCCGCCACCAGACCGCTATGGTGTTCCAGAAATTCGCGCTGCTGCCGCATCGGAACGTGCTGGATAACACTGTCTATGGACTTGAGGTGCAGGGCATGGCGCGGGCGCAGAGCGTCGAGATCGCCATGCGCTGGCTGGAGCGTGTCGGGCTGAAAGGCTTTGAAACGCGTTTCCCCAACCAGCTGTCCGGCGGCATGCAGCAGCGCGTAGGTCTGGCGCGCGCACTCTCCAACGATGCCCCGGTTCTGTTAATGGACGAGGCCTATTCTGCGCTCGATCCGCTGATCCGCACCGACATGCAAACAGTGCTTCTGGATATTCAGAAGGAAATCAGGAAAACCATCATCTTCATCACCCATGATCTGGATGAGGCACTGCGTCTGGGCGACCAGATTGCCATTCTGCGCGATGGCGAGGTCATTCAGCAGGGCACCAGTCAGGACATCGTGCTGCGCCCGGCGGATGATTACATCGCCAACTTCGTCAAGGAAGTGAACCGCGGTCGCGTCATCAATGTGGAGGCCATCATGTCGCCGGTCAGGCCGGGCTTGCCGCTCAGCGGTCCACAGGTTTTGGCGGGAACCAGCGTGGAGGAAGCCATGCGTTTGCTGTCGATCAGCGGTCAGGACGATGCAGCCGTTGCCAGCCCGTTCGGAGAGGTTTTGGGAATGGTCAGTTTCCGCCAACTTGCCAGCGCTATCGTCAATGCGCAGGTAACGGAAGGGGAAAGCGGCATTCACTCCACCGCAGGCATCGTTCGCGCCAAGGCCTGAACAGACTGTTCACAATCTTGGCCGTACATTCGTTGAATTGCGCACTATATGTTTGGCAACGAAACATACGCAATTCAGGTGAAATATCATGAAAAAGATCGGTTTTCTGTCTTTCGGGCACTGGAGCCCTGGTGCCCATTCGCAAGCGCGCACCGCCAAGGACGTGCTTCAGCAATCCATCGAGCTGTCCGTTGCCGCTGAAGAGATCGGCGTCGATGGCGCTTACTTCCGCGTCCACCACTTTGCCCGCCAGTTGGCCTCACCCTTTCCGCTGCTGGCCGCCGTTGGTGCCAGAACGAAAAAGATCGAGATCGGCACCGGCGTTATCGATATGCGCTACGAAAACCCGCTCTATATGGCGGAGGATGCTGGCGCTGCCGACCTCATTTCCAATGGTCGCCTGCAACTGGGCCTTAGCCGCGGTTCGCCCGAACAGGTGATCGATGGCTGGCGCTATTTTGGCTATCAGCCGAAAGACGGTGCAAGCGATGCAGATATGGGCCGCAACAGCACCGAAGTCTTTCTGGAAGTGCTCAAAGGTGAAGGGTTTGCCGAACCGAACCCGCATCCGATGTTCCCCAACCCTCCCGGCCTTCTCCGTCTGGAGCCGCATTCGGAAGGTCTGCGCGACCGCATCTGGTGGGGCGCTGGCTCCAACGCCACAGCCATCTGGGCGGGCAAGTTGGGCATGAACCTGCAAAGCTCGACCCTGAAGGACGACGAAACAGGCGAGCCATTTCATGTGCAGCAAGCTGCGCAGATCCGGGCGTTCCGTCAGGCATGGAAGGAAGCCGGTCACAGCCGCGAGCCGCGCGTTTCCGTCAGCCGCAGCATTTTTGCGCTGGTTGATGACCGCGACCGCGCCTATTTCGGCGGCGGTAGCAAAGAGAGCGACAGCATCGGTTATCTTGATGCCAACACGCGCGCCATCTTCGGTCGCTCCTATGCGGCAGAGCCGGACGTGCTGATCAAGGAACTGGCAAAGGACGAGGCGATCGCCGAAGCCGATACGCTGCTGTTGACGATCCCGAACCAGTTGGGCGTCGACTACAATGTCCACGCGCTGGAATCGATCCTGAAGCACGTCGCGCCGGAACTCGGCTGGCGCTAAACATCAGGTCCACGGCATCAAGCGATGCCGTGGACTTTTACGTTATTCGGCAAAATCCACCACAAGACCCTTGGTCAGTTCCAGAGCCTGCCGCTCGAAGAGACCGCGATAGATGCCGCCCTTCTTCTGGATGAGGCTGAGATGCGTGCCCTCTTCCGCGATTTTGCCGTGATCGAACACCAGCAGCCGATCCAGAGACCTGACGGTCGAGAGACGGTGCGCAACCACAAGCGTGGTGCGTCCCAGCATCAGCCGCTCCATCGCGTTCTGGATCAGCATCTCCGATTCCGAATCCAGACTGGATGTCGCCTCATCGAGAATGAGGACGGGGGCATCCGCCAGAAACGCCCGCGCAATGGCGATACGCTGACGCTCACCACCCGAAAGCTTCACGCCACGCTCGCCCACCAGCGTGCCGTAACCCTTGGGCAAAGCCGTGATGAAGCCATGTGCGCTGGCAAGTTTTGCCGCATTCTCGATTTCGCTCTGCGTGGCGTTCGGTCTTGCATAGGCAATATTTTCCGCAAGCGAGCGGTGAAACAGGATTGGCTCCTGCTGCACGATTGCAATCTGTTGGCGCAAGGACGCCTGCGACACCTGCGAAATATCCTGCCCATCGATGCGGATTGTGCCGTGGCTGACATCATGCAGACGCTGGATCAGCTTGATGAAGGTGGTCTTGCCAGAGCCGGAATGACCGACAAGTCCCACCCGCTCACCCGGCTTGATGATGACTGAGAAGTCCTTGTAAAGCGGCGCCAGATGCCTGCCGTAATGGAAGCTTACCCGGTCGAACTCTATTCTGCCCTCATCGATGACAAGCGCTTTTGCCCCGGACACATCTTCGATGCCAAGTGGCTGGGAGTGGATAGCGACAAGCTCTTCCATATCGTTGACCGACTTCTGCAAGTTACGGATATGCATACCGATTTCACGCAAATAACCTTGCAGAATGAAGAAGGCAGTTAGAACGAAAGTGATATCGCCCGCATTGGCTTTTCCGCTAGCCCATAGCAAAAGCGCAAGCCCGACCACGCCTGCCCGCAGGATGCTGAGCAGACTTGCCTGAAGTGTGCCGTTGATGGTGCCACGCGTCCATGTGCGCCGTGTCCGGTCCTGCCATTTGCCCATCACGCGTGTCAGGCGACGGTCCTCGCGGTCTTCCGCACCAAAAGCTTTCACCACGGCATTACAGGTCACCGCATCGGCCAGCGAGCCGCCCAGCTTGGTATCCCAGGCATTGGCAAGGCTCGCCATAGGCGCAACATAGCCAAGCGCCATGCACACCGTAATGACGACGAACAGAAGCGAACCGAGACCGACGAGCAGGCCCATCATTGGCCAGTACCATGTCATCAACACGGTCGAGCCGATGAGCATGACGACGGACGGAAACAGTGCGACGAATACCACGTCATTCAGCAGATCGAGCGCCCACATGCCACGCGTGACCTTGCGCACCGTCGATCCGGCAAAGCTGTTGGCATGCCAATCCGAGGAGAAACGCTGGATGCGATGAAACGAATCCGCCGCAATATCCGTCATCGACCGCAGCGTGAAGCTGATGATGGTCATGAAGGTGGCGTGGCGCAGAATGACGGCCAGCACGGCAAGGCCCATGAGCCAGCAGAATGCTGTGAGCGCGTTGCTCCACGCAACAGGATCGCTCGCCGTGCCAGACACGACGGCATCCACCAGCCGCCCTGCGAACATGGGCGTCAGCACATCGGCAAGCGTGGAAAACAGAACCGCGAACAGCATGAAGCCGACGCGACCGGGTTGCTGGCGCCAATGCGCCCAACAAAAGCGAAAAACGCTGCGAAACGCCTGACTACGGCGCATTTTCAAACCAAAAGACATGAAAGCATCCCGGCAGACGCCGGTCCCATAAAAGAAGGAAAAACGGAATCCGCGCCGAATTGATGCGCGAAATAATTTGGGGAAAATCAGAAGAGGACCGGCCTACCGATCTTTACGCGTCAATCTCTTGTTCGACAGAAAAAGAGAGCGTCAACCGTGAATGGCCGATGCCACCGGGGAGTTGGAAAAATATGCCATTGAATACCTCCCTCGTTCACGTTGATGCGCATATAATAAGCAACTCGGTTCAAAAGCCAAGCCCGTTTTTGTCGCGATAATTCACTAAACCTCTGGCTGCGGCAGAGATGTCACAGGCGGCGCTCTAGCGCTGGTGCGGAGGGGCTGCGAAATCTCATATTTCCAAGCCAAAAACTGGCATCGCAAAGCCATTGCCACCAAATGCCAAAAGAAGAATTTTTCTCCTCGTCTACTAGCGTAATCTGGATGATTATTCGGCGACTTTGGGCGCGCGACGATAGAAAATCAAATTCTAACCTTATGCTTGGAGCATGCCATGACGTTGCGTATCAACCAGACCGCCCCGGATTTTACAGCAGATACAACCCAAGGGTCGATCAGCTTTCACGAATGGATCGGCGATAGCTGGGCTGTTCTGTTTTCCCACCCGAAGAACTTCACGCCGGTCTGCACCACCGAACTTGGCGCGATGGCGGGTCTGGATGGCGAGTTTAGGAAGCGCAATGTCAAGGTCATCGGCATTTCGGTGGATCCAGTGGAAAGCCATTCCAAATGGAAACAGGACATCCAGACCGCCACGGGATTCGAGGTTGCCTACCCACTGATCGGCGACAAGGATCTCAAGGTCGCCAAGCTCTACGACATGCTGCCGGATGACGCAGGCGAAAGCTCCGAGGGGCGTACGCCTGCCGATAACGCCACCGTCCGCTCCGTCTACGTCATCGGCCCCGACAAGAAGATCAAGCTGATCCTCACCTACCCGATGACCACAGGCCGCAACTTCGATGAAATCCTGCGCACGATTGACTCGATCCAGCTAACGGCAAAGCATCAGGTGGCGACACCGGCCAACTGGAAGCAGGGCGAGGACGTGATTATCACGGCTGCCGTTTCGAATGAGGATGCGATTGCGCGGTTTGGATCGTTCGATACGGTGCTGCCGTATTTGAGGAAGACGAAGCAGCCGCAGGGGTGAGAAGGGTTTAATTTAATGTACCGGGTGGGGCTTACCCCCCTCTGCCCTGCCGGGCATCTCCCCCTCAGGTGGGGAGATCGACTCGTGGAGACCTCCCGCGCATCTCTAAGGTCGCGGATGGAGTGAGATGCATGCGCCTTGCCGATCTCCCCCCTTGAGGGGGAGATGTCCGGCAGGACAGAGGGGGGTAGGCCCCACCCGCTACGTCACCCATTATCCCGCTGAAAAATCCAATCATGATCCGGGTGGTTCTTGAACCGCCACTTGCGCATCGGTCCCGCCATCACATTGAGGTAATACATCTCATACCCATAAGGCGCACCGCAGGGGTGGTGACCCTTCGGCACCAGCACCACATCACCATCCGAAACCGCCATGGTTTCATCCAGCGAGCCGTCCTCCGTAAACACCCGCTGAAAACCGAAGCCCTGGGCGGGGTTGAGGCGGTGGTAGTATGTCTCTTCCAGATAGGTCATGTCGGGGAAATTGTCCTCATCATGCCGGTGGGGCGGGTAGGACGACCAGTGGCCGGAGGGGGTGAAGACTTCCGTGACCAGCAGGCTATCGGCCACATCGCGGTCTTCCATCGCGATGGGGAAGATGTAGCGCGTGTTGGCGCCCTTGCCGCGTTCGCTGAGCGAAATGCCTGACGGGCCGATGACCTGCGCCTCTCTGCCCGGTTTGGCGGGCGCGGTGCAGACACCAATGGTGCAATCGGTCGTGGCTTTGACCGACCATGAGGAACCGGCGGGAATATAGACGCAATGCGGTGGCTTGCGTTCGAAGACATTCATGCGGTCGCCGAGTTCGCCGAAGTTCTTGTCCTCCGACGACACCTCCGCCTTGCCTTCGACCAGCACCAGAATGACTTCCGTGTCGCCGGTTTGCTCGGCAGCGGTCTCGCCCGGTTTCAGCCGGTAGAGACCGAAACCGACATAGCCCCAGTCAGCACTTTGTGGCGTGATGTCGTGGACCTTGCCGGTTGTCCCGGTTGGCTTGCGCAGCAGATTGGCCATCTTCGTCTCCTTTGATCAGGCTTTATCCAGCCCGGCTTGCCTGGCGAAGTCCCGCAGGGATTTCAGGCCGAGGCTTTGATATTCGAAGGGATTGCGCACATCCGGGTCCTGCTCGGCCTCGATCACCAGCCAGCCGCTGTAATCATGTTCGGCAGCGATTTTCAGCACGGATGGAAAATCGACGCCGCCGTCCGTATCGCCGGGAACGGTGAACACGCCACGGCGCACGCCTTCCAGAAACGAAAGCTTCTCGCTGCGCACCTGGGCTGCGATATCGGGTCGGACGTTCTTCGCGTGGATATGGCCGACACGGGCCATGTGCTTGCGGGCGAGACGTGCGGGATCACCACCGCCAAACAGCGTGTGGCCCGTGTCCAGCAGAAGTTTGGTATGCGGACCGGTGTTTTCCATCAACCGGTCGATTTCGTCTTCGCTTTCGATGATGGTGCCCATGTGGTGATGGTAGACGAGTGCGATACCCTGCCCGGCAGCGAACGCCGCCAGCGCTTCCACGCCTTCACCAAAGTTTTTCCAGTCGGCATCGGCAAGTTTGGGACGGTCGTTGACCGGCTTTCCGTCGTCACCATGAATCGCATTGGAGGTCTCGCAGACGATGATGACCTTTGAGCCCATGGCTTTCAGGAGATCGAGCGCCGGCTGCATGGCGGCCTTCTCGTCTTCGATGGAGTTGGTCAACAGGTTCAGCGAATGCCAGCCGGATACGAAGCGCAGATTACGCGGCTCCAGCACCGCTTTGAGCGCATCCGGCTCCTGCGGGAACTTGTGACCCTTTTCGATGCCGTCGAAACCGATTTTCGATGTCTCATCGAGGCACTGGTCGAGGCTGATATGGGCGCCCAGCGTGCGATCGTCGTCATTGCTCCAGGCGATGGGGTTGGTGCCGTAAAGGATCATCTTACAGTCTTTCCTTCAACGCGGCTTCGTAAGCAGCGCGTGCATTGTTGACTTCCGTTCGGTCTGACACTTCAGGCACCGCGACATCCCACCAGTAACCACCGGCATCCGGTGTCGGGTACGGGTCCGTGTCGATGACGATGACGGTCGTCACCGTCGCCTCACGCGCCGCGTTGAGTGCGGTTTCAAGCTCCGCAATCGAGGAAACCTTGTGGGCATCGGCACCCATGCTGGCAGCGTGGGCGGTAAAGTCGATGGCGATAGGGTTGGTGTGGTTGGTATGAGCGTAGAGATTGTTGAACTCCGCCCCGCCGGTGCCCATTTGCAGCCGGTTGATGCAGCCGTAACCTCTGTTGTCGGTAATGACGAGGGTGATTTTCACGCCCATGGCGACAGCCGTGGCCAGCTCGGAATTCATCATCATATAGGCGCCATCGCCGACCATGACGATCACGTCACGATGCGGCTCCGCCATCTTGATGCCGAGGCCGCCGGCGATTTCGTAGCCCATGCAGGAGAAGCCATATTCCATGTGGTAGGAGAGCGGCAGCTTGGCCTTCCAAAGCTGATGCAACTCGCCCGGCATGGTGCCAGCCGCGCACATAACGACGGTGTTGTCGCGCGAGGCCCGCTGCACGGCACCGATGACCTGCATGTCGGTGGGCAGGCTGTTGGCGTCGGTGGGTGCTGCCGTTACAGCATCGGCTTTTGCAAACCATTGCTGTTTCAAGGCAGTGTCGGGTGCCGTAAAACAGTGGTTGCCCAGGGCAGCGGACAGCTTTTCCAGGCCGACCTTGGCGTCTGCCGTCAGGCTGATAGCATTGTGCTTGGCGCTGTCATAGGGCTGGACGTTCAGCGCCAGCAGCTTGCGATCCGGGTTCTTGAACAGCGCCCAGGAGCCGGTGGTGAAATCCTGAAAGCGGGTGCCGATGCCGAAGACGAGATCGGCCTTTTCGGCGATGGCATTGGCGCTATCTGCACCGGTGACGCCAACAGGACCGAAGTTCAGGTCGTGATCCCATGCCAGCGCAGATTTGCCTGCCTGCGTTTCGATGACGGGAATGGCGTGCGTCTCGGCAAAGTGTTTCAGCGTCTCTGTTGCGCCGGAAAAATGAACGCCGCCACCGGCGACGATGACCGGATTTTTCGCGGCCTTCAGAGCCGCAACGGCGTCTTCGAACTCGGCGACATCGGGTTCAGGACGGCGCTGACGCCAGACTTTTTTCTCGAAGAAACTGGCCGGATAATCGTAAGCTTGCGCTTGCACATCCTGACAAAAGGCGAGCGTAACCGGGCCGCAATCGGCAGGGTCCGTCATGGTCCGCATGACACGCGGCAGTGCGGTCAGAAGCTGTTCGGGCCGCATGATGCGATCGAAATAACGGCTGACGGGCTTGAAGCAATCATTGGCGGAAACGGTGCCATCACCGAAATCCTCGATCTGCTGCAACACCGGGTCGGGGCCGCGATTGGCAAAGACATCGCCGGGGATAAGCAGAACCGGCAAGCGGTTGACATGGGCGAGCGCGGCTGCCGTCACCATATTCGTCGCGCCGGGGCCGATGGAGGATGTAACCGCCATGGCACGGCGGCGGCCGAGCTGCTTGGCGTAGGCGATCGCCGCATGGGCCATGGATTGTTCGTTCTGACCGCGATAGGTCTTCAGTTCATCGCGAATGCCGTAAAGGGCTTCACCGATACCGGCGACATTGCCGTGGCCGAAGATGGCCCAGACACCGGCGATATAGGTCTCGCCATCCTCGTTCATCTGCGCGGCCAGATAGCGCACCATTGCCTGCGCTGCCGTCAATCGAAGTGTCGTCACGCTGCCTCTCCCTTGTTCTTTTTGGCGCGCGCCTCATCCCAGATGCGGCAGAGCGCGCTGTAGCGATCCGCCATCTGGGCGATGGCGTCTGCGTCGCTCATCTTGCCCGACAGCCATGCACGGCCAGCATCGGCAAAGATCGTGCGGCCAACGGCAAAGCCTTTGACCAGATCAAAGCCTGCGGCCAGACGGAAGCTCTCCTCCAGCTCCGCCTGCGGTGCATCGAGACCCAACACGACGATGCCGCGAACGTATGGGTCGTTGCGCTGCACGGCATCGGTCGCGTTTTTCCACGCCGCGTCGCTTTTCATCGGCTCCAGCTTCCACCAGTCGGGGTAGACGCCGATCTCGTAGAAACGGTCGATAATCCGTGCCGTCGTCGTGTCATCCACGGCGCCGACCTTGGATGGAATGACCTCCAGTAACAGTTCCAGCCGGTTGCGGCGCGCGGCCTGAAACAGGCGAAGCACCGTGTCTTCCTGTTCCTTGCGCAGCTCGGCTGCATCGTCGGGGTGATAGAAGCACAGAACCTTGACGACATTATTGGCGGGCCACTCGTTCAGCCCGCCGAAATCGAGGCCGAGTTCAGGCTCCAATGTCAGCGGGCGAGAGCCCGGCCATTCCACGGGGCGGCCAATCCAGAGGTTCGTGCCGCTCGCCTCGTAAAGCGCGTCGCGGCCCAAGCGACTGTCGCAGAGAATGCCGTAACCGGCGTCGCCGCCGGACACCTGAAGGGCCGCCTTCAGGCAAAGCTTCTTGAAGTCGCCAATCCTACCATGATCAACACCGGCCTCATCCGCCATCGCTTCCAGTTGCATGCGGTGATCGAAGGCGAAGACGCGCATGGTGTTCCAGTCACCCTTGCGGTTGGTGGCCCAATGCACCTGCTCCAGCGCCTCGTCCTTGCGCAGCGCCTTGTTCCTGATGCCCGTGCGGAAGAAATATTGCAGCTCTTCCCAGCTTGGGTAAGCGGGTGTGCAGCCGTGGCGGGAGACGGCGAAGGCACCGCAGGCATTGGCGTATTTCAGTGTCGTCGGCCAATCTTCGCCGCGCAACCAACCACGAAAGAGGCCCGCCATGAAGCCATCACCCGCACCCAGCACGTTGAAGACCTCGATGGGGAAACCCTCGCCGGATTCGCCGTCATCAAGACTTGCGGGGATATCACCCGGAAACACCACGGCACCCATGGGGCCACGCTTGCAGACCAGCGTCGCTTTCGACACCTTGCGGACGGCTCTCAGCGCGTCCAGCGTATCGGTCGAGCCACCGGCAATATGGAACTCCTCTTCCGTTCCGACGATGAGGTCGAAGAGGTGCAGTGTCGATTGCAGCTTGGCGGTGACTGCCTGGGATTCTACGAAACGGCTTTCGCCATCACCATGACCGGCGACGCCCCATAGGTTGGGTCGGTAATCGATATCGAGCGCGGTCTTCGCACCACCTTCCCGCGCCAACCGCAGCGCCTTCAACACGGCAGCTTCGGTGCACGGATGGGACAGATGCGTGCCGGTGGCGCAGACGCAACCAGCATCAGCAATGAAGGCGGGATCGATATCGTCTTCGCACAGCGCCATGTCGGCGCAGTTTTCGCGGTAGAAGATCAACGGAAATTGCGACTGGTCGCGAATGCCGAGCAATACAAGCGCCGTCAGGCGTTCGGGGTCGGTCTTCACGCCTCTGATATCGACGCCTTCGCGCACCAGCTGTTCGCGGATGAAGCGGCCCATATGCTCGTCACCCACGCGGCTGATGACGGCGGTCTTCAGACCCAGCCGCGCGCCACCGGCGGCGATATTGGTGGGCGAGCCGCCGATATATTTGTTGAAGGAGGACATATCCTCCAGCCGACCGCCAACCTGCGCGCCGTAAAGATCGACCGACGAACGGCCAATGGTAATGAGATCGAGCTTTTTCACGACCGTCCTCCCTCGCTGTGACGCGAACCCTGCATCTGGAATGACACTCCACCATCATTCCATTTCAGGTTATTTTTGGACTATAAATTCCATTTTTTCCATTTTCAACATAAATATTCAATTTTGGCGGTGCGTGCCGACACCAACAGCCAGTGCGATTGCAACACACAAAGTGGCCGAAAGCGAGCGGAACGCGCCGAAATCCACCTCGGAAACCGCAAGGATGGTCGCACCCAGTTTGCGCATCGGGCTTACCGCCGTGTCCGTCAGCGCAACGACCGGGACACGTCTTGCCAGACTGGACGAGACGAGGTCCATCGTCTCCGCCGAGTAGGGCGAAAACGTGATGGCCAACACGACATCGCCGGTGCGGATCGCGCTTTCGTTGTGCAACTGCCCGACAGAGGCATGCAGCATGGCGGGAACACCCATTTTTTCGAATGCGTAGGCGAGATAGCTGGCAACGGCAAAGGAACGGCGAAGGCCGATGATGTGGATGGTGCTGGCCTGCGACAACACGCGAATGGCGGTCTCGAATTCCTGGGGATCGACGGTTTTCAGCACGTTTTCGAGCGAGGCGCGGCCTGCATCAACAAACTCGGCCAGAAGCAGCGCGCCGCCGTCTTCGCCATTGTCGCGCAGATTGTTGAGCCGCGTCATATAATCCGGCCGACCGCCGGTGTAATGGTCGCGAAACAGGCGCTGCATTTCAGAAAAGCCGGTAAAGCCCATGATCTGGCTGAACCGCATCATGGCAGACGGTTGAACGCCAGCGCTTTCCGCAAGCTCTGCCACGGTGGACACCGCGATGCGATCCGCATGACCGGCGACGTAATCGGCGCATTGGCGCAGGCGTTTCGGCAGGCTGTCGGTTACCTCCAGCAACCGTTCCCGAAACGCTTCAACTGTGGCCGGTGCCGCATTGGCGCTCATGATGTCCCCCCTTATTTTTCCATCCCCGTCACAATATGGAATATCCATTCCAAAAAAAATCACAAGCATTCCATCAGGATTCATCGGGTGACAGTGAAGGCCCGGCGTGGCATAGGGACGCCAATCCTCCAGCTTATCGGTTACCTCCAATGATCCGCATCGAAAACATCAGCAAATCTGCCAGCCACCGCATCCTCTTCATCGAGGCGTCTGCTGCGCTCAACAAGGGCGAAAAGGTCGGGCTCGTCGGCCCCAATGGCGCGGGCAAGACGACGCTGTTTCGGATGATCACCGGTCAGGAGCAGCCGGATGAAGGTCAAGTTGCCTCCGAAAAGCACGTCTCCATCGGCTACTTTAATCAGGATGTCGGTGAAATGGCGGGCCGCAGCGCGGTCGCAGAGGCCATGGAAGGTGCAGGACCCGTAAGCGCGGTTGCGACCGAGCTTCGTGAACTGGAAGCCCGCATGGTCGACCCGGAGCAGCTCGACCAGATGGACGAGATCATAGAGCGTTACGGTGAAGTGCAGGCACGCTATGAGGAGCTGGACGGCTATTCGCTCGAGGGACGCGCGCGCGAAGTTCTGGCGGGGCTGAGCTTCAGCCAGGAAATGATGGACGGCGATGTCGACAAGCTTTCGGGCGGCTGGAAGATGCGTGTGGCCTTGGCCCGCATTCTTTTGATGCGCCCAGATGTGATGCTGCTCGACGAACCGAGCAACCACTTGGATATCGAAAGCCTCATCTGGCTTGAAAACTTCCTGAAAACCTATGATGGCGCGCTTTTGATGACCTCGCACGACCGCGAGTTCATGAACCGCATCGTCAACAAGATCATCGAAATCGATGCGGGATCGCTGACGAGTTATACGGGTGACTACGGCTTTTACGAACAGCAGCGCGCCCAGAGCGAAAAGCAGCAGCAGGCACAGTTCGAGCGCCAGCAGGCAATGCTTGCCAAGGAAATCAAGTTCATCGAGCGTTTCAAGGCTCGTGCCTCCCATGCGTCCCAGGTGCAGAGCCGCGTGAAGAAGCTGGAAAAGATCGACCGCGTCGAGCCGCCCAAGCGCAGGCAGACGGTGGCTTTCGATTTCCAGACACCCCCGCGCTCCGGTGAAGATGTCGTATCTTTGAAGCAAGTGCACAAGGCCTATGGCCAGCGCACCATCTATGAAGGTCTGGATTTCATGATCCGCCGCAAGGAACGCTGGTGCATCATGGGCGTGAACGGGGCGGGAAAATCCACGCTTCTCAAGCTGATTGCGGGCACCGCAGAGCCCGATGTCGGCAGCGTCAATGTCGGTGCCAGCGTCAAGCTCGGTTATTTCGCGCAGCACTCCATGGATTTGCTGGACGGCGAGGCCACCATTCTGCAATGGCTGGAACAGCGTTTCCCGAAGGCCGGACAGGCCCCGCTGCGCGCGCTTTGCGGCTGCTTCGGCTTTTCCGGTGATGATGTCGACAAGAAGTGCCGCGTTCTGTCGGGTGGTGAAAAGGCGCGTCTGGTCATGGCCGCCATGTTGTTCGACCCGCCGAACTTCCTCGTTCTGGACGAACCGACCAACCACCTTGACCTCGACACCAAGGAAATGCTGATCAAGGCGCTGGGCGAATATGAGGGCACCATGCTGTTCGTTTCGCATGACCGTCATTTCCTTGCAGCCCTCTCCAACCGCGTTCTGGAACTGACGCCAGATGGCATCCACCAATATGGTGGCGGCTATACGGAATATGTCGAAAGAACAGGCGCGGAGGCTCCCGGGCTGCTATCATAGGATTTGGCTGAGGTACATTGAGGTTTTGGGAGGAACCAGGAATGGGTAAAGCGCAGATCGTCGGCTGGGCGCATGGCCAGTTCGGCAAATCACCGCTCGAAAATACCGAGCAATTGATGGCCTCTGTCGTTGCTCCGGCCATTGCGCACGCGGGCATCGAGGCTACAGATATCGACGGAATTTTCGTCGGCGTCATGAACAACGGATTTTCCAAACAGGACTTTCAGGCAGCCCTCGTTGCCATGAGCGACGAACGGCTGGCGCATACGCCCGCTGTACGCTTCGAAAATGCGTGCGCCACGGGATCTGCCGCACTCTACAGCGCCATGGATTTCATCGAAGCAGGTCGTGGGCGTATTGCACTTGTGGTGGGTGCAGAAAAAATGACGGCACTGCCGACCGGAGAGGTGGGCGATATTCTGCTTTCGGCTAGCTACCGTGCGGAAGAAGGCGATATTCCTGGTGGGTTTGCCGGACAGTTCGGTCGCATCGCTCAGACATACTTCCAGCGCTACGGCGACCGTTCCGAAGAACTGGCGATGATTGCCGCCAAGAACCACGCAAATGGCATTGGAAATCCCTTCGCCCACATGCGCAAGGACTTCGGCTTCGAGTTCTGCAATACGGTGTCCGACAAAAACCCCTATGTCGCGCCGCCGCTGCGGCGCACGGATTGCTCGCTGATTTCGGATGGAGCAGCCGCCATCATTCTGGCCGATGAAGAGGTTGCCGCGACGCTGCAACGGGCCATTGGTTTCAGAGCCCGTACGCAGGCCAATGACATCATAGCGCTCAGCCGCCGCGACCCTCTGGCATTCGAGGGCGCGCGGGGGGCTTGGGCGAAATCACTGGAGACGGCTCGTATTGACCTCAACGATCTGTCGCTGGTCGAAACGCATGATTGCTTCACCATCGCCGAACTCATCGAGTATGAGGCGATGGGACTGGCAAAGCCCGGCGAAGGGCATCGTGTGGTGCGCGAGGGCATTACGCGAAAAGACGGTCGCCTTCCCGTCAATCCATCCGGCGGGCTGAAAGCCAAGGGTCACCCAATTGGTGCGACAGGCGTTTCCATGCACATCATGGCCGCGATGCAATTGGCCGAGGATGCGGGTGACATGCAGATACCAAACGCCAAGCTCGCCGGTGTTTTCAACATGGGTGGAACCGCGGTTGCCAATTACGTTTCAATTTTGGAACGCGTGAAATAGCGCCGACATAGAGCTGAATTCGCTCATAAAAATGCGGCCTGGCTGGCCGCATTTTTGGAATATTTGAACCAATCTCAAGAAATCAGTTCAGGGTTTCCCAACCGCTGCGCACGTCGGAAGCCGACTTGCTGAGATGGACATGGGCATCCACATGATCGACCCATTCCAGCGGAATGAGGTGGTGCTTGCCATCGGCTGCATCGGTCTTGGTCAGCTTGATGCGGCTTTTGCCGTCCATATGGTCGACTGTGCCGACATGGCTGCCATCGGCGGAACGCACTTCCATGTGCTCGCGAATCTGGTCACCAGAAATCATTTCTGTTTCCTCCTGTTTGTTTTTCAACTTGCGAGGAGGAAATGGAAATGGCCCGGTTTCGTTCCCGCTTTTAACGGGAAACAATTTCTGACAATCAGCCTATCGACGTTTAGAACAGCGCATCTGCGAAAAGATCGTCGTCGTCAGCGGCAGCGGACTGGCTGGCCGATGCAACAGAGGCAGCATTGACTGTCGCGACATAGGCGGGCAGAAAGCGGGCGTGGATGTCGCGTTCCTGAGCCATGGTGTAGAGCTTGTAAACCCGGTGACTGAAGCCCTCGACCTTGTCGCTGAAGCCGGAGACGTCGGCATCGAAACCTTCGGAGAGCTGCGCTGCGATCTGGCAGCATTCATTGAAGGTGTGGCCGAGCGCGTTTTCGAAATCAAGCGTGACGACCGCAGAGCTGATGCGGCTGAAAACGGCTTGGCCTTCTTCAGCAAGCGACTCGATACCGGCGTCCATCTGCTCCTTGGCGCCGCGAATGGCGTGAAGGGCATCGTTCAAAGGCACGGCCATATCGGCGGAAAGCCCCTGCCCCTGCTTTGCAAGCTGGCTTGTTGCGCTTTCGACGCGCTGTAACTCTTCAACGATGGCGTCGGCTGGCGTTTCCAGCTTACCCGCGAAGACGCGCATCTCACCACTGACGACGTTGACAGACCTGCCGGCGTCACCAAGCTTTGAGCAGCGCAGGTTGGAGTTCAGCGCCATGTAATGAATGTCGATCTTGATCGACCGCAAAATTTCGATGCCACGCGACAGTTCCTGCGCGCTGTTGGTGACCGAAAGAACCACGTCGTCGGCATCCGCACTGCTTTCCTGAACGCGTGCCACCAGAGCGCAGGCTTCGACAATGCCCTGCTCCATGAGCGCCAGAGTGCTGCTATCGCCATTGCGTGTCTTGTCGATCAACTCGTCGCGCAACGACAGAATGCGTGCGGCATCATCCGCGAAGCTGGAGATGCTGGCGAAAATCTTGGTGCAGTCGCGATGGAAATCGGCAGCGGTTTCATCCATCTGGGCGCTGGCCATTTGCAGGACGGCTTCCTGAAGGATGGCATGTTCCGTGCCATCAAGCTCCTTGCCTTCTGCGGAGGAGACGAACTCGTCCAGCATTTCCAGCATGCTTTGAATATGTTCGATACGCTGACGCGTGATATCGCCGATCTGTAGCGAGGACAGGACGGAGCCGATCTTGCCCTGAATGGTCTGGGCGATCTTCTTCACCTGCGCGGCAATATCCGTCATTTCCTGGTGCTGCTTGGAGATGCGCTCGGAATTTTCGTTCAGGCCGGAAATGATGTGCGGAATTGTGGCGTCGAAATCCGCCAGCGTGGTGCTGGAAAAGGAACGGGCCTTGACGAGCTGAGAATGCATTGCATCCAAATTCTTCGCGAAGCGACCGACCTCATCAGCGCCGGACTGAATGCGTTCGCGAATTTCGTCGGCAAAGCCTGCGAATTCTGCAAGGCCGGCACCGGTGATCTTAACTGTCACGGCAAAGGTCTTCAGATAGCGGATGGTCTCATGAATATCGTCTATATGGCCGCCGGTGGACGAGCACATGGCTGCCAGCGAATTGAAGGCGGCCTGACGGGCCTGCTCCGTTTTGGGCAACTGGGCCAGATCGTTGATGGTCTGGCGCAGCCCATCGAGCGTGTTTTGCGCCGTCTTTCCATCAATCGTTCCGGTCATTCCATCGAGAATACCAACAAGATTGCCAAGAATTTCCATGACGGAGACCAGCACTGCACCGCCATCGAGAAACGTCTTCTCGATTTTGGCGTGGGCTGCCGTCAGCTTGCCGCTGAATTCGGCCTGCCGATCAATCCTGTAGGTCGCTTTCTGTTTCAGCATGGTATTCATCGTCGTTTTCCGATCTTGCGTTATGGGCAAACGCTAGCGGCATTTAGGAAACGACAGGTAAATCAAAGAGGGCTAGAAAACCGAAATGGTATTTACAGTTAACAGTTGAGTAAAATACTCTGGTTAACGGAATGCGTCAGAGATGGAGTGGCGAAAATCGCCACTCAGTTGTGCCATTTATTACCGTCGTTCGTGGCATCATCCTTGTTGAAGAAGCGGGATGCAGCCTCGGTCCGGTTACGGACATTCATCTTCTTATAGATGTTGCGAACGTGGACTTTGACGGTATTTTCCGAAAGGTGCAGACGATCTGCTATGATCTTGTTCTGGGTGCCTTTGCAGAGCAGATCCAGAATTTGAACTTCGCGTGTCGTCAGTGCGGAAAACTCGTTTTTTCGGGCAGTCAGCGCATCGGCCCGGTTGGCAACCACGGCACGCGTATCATAAACGGTGCGGCTGGAAACCTCAGGCCCCGCAGTCAGCCTGCCCAGCAGTGCGGAGGGGAAATGCTCTCCGCCCTTGATGAGAAGATCGACCGCCGCCATGAAGACATCGAGCCGAAGGTTGAGCGGCAGGACACCATCTATAATGCGTGTTTCCACCAGTTGCTTCAGATAGGCCTCGATCATATCGATCGCATCTATCACCAGCGCAATCTGTGCGTCAGGATGTTTGGTTCGGACTTCCGTCAGCAACTCACCAAGCCTTGAGCCGGACAGTCTGTAAAGCAGAACGAGCTTTACGTCTCGCAACTGCCCTTCCGGTATGGATGTGGATGAAGATGCGCTCAAAACATCGCATGCGGGAAACTTCTTGCCCAATGCCTCCACGAGACATTCGGAAAAAAGATCCGCGTGGGCCACGACAAGTATCGTGCCGCCTTCTGCCAAAGCCCTGTTATTTTGTCTATTGTCTATAACCCGTGATGCAACCATGAACATATACGCCTCCCTGTAGCGTTACGCAGATACTCTGTTCCATGCTGGCGCGCGGTGAACCGGCGGAGTGCCATTGAACGGGCGTTTCCACGTTATCACTGCTTTCATTTGTTAGTTATTTATTAATCATGAGAAATAGTACAAATTGAACTCGAAATAAATTGCCCAAACGGGTTAGTGTGGCGCTAAAGGCATAATAAGTAGGGAGTTTTTCATTTTTCTAATGCATTAAACGCGCGCAATAAAAATATAGGTAAAAAATTACATTATTCAGTTGCATAAACATCATGCGATAATTTTTACTTGTGTATTTTTTCCGTCATACTCATGGCTTTTCGCTACTTTTCAGGGCGAACACTTAAGCCGAGGCGCATTTTTTTATTTCAGCAAGTGACTATATTTCAGAAATTTCGCCGATCAAGGGCGTAACCCGTTCGAAAATGGTCGCGATCCGCACATCAGGGTTAAGGAATGCTTAATCCCATTTGGTAGCTGGAAACCCGCAAACATCTCAGACACATTCAGCCCCGTTGCAACAGACCGCAACCGGTTCGACCCTACCATCTCTGTTTATGTTGCGATGGAACGGGCAGTCCGAGACGAAATGATCAGACAGACAGAAAGCATGACATCTGCAAGCGCCTTGGCGGTTGCGGAACTGGATATGCGCATGTCCGTAACAGTGTCTTGTGCATTCCCAAAAACAACGGCCTGAAAATCCGGGCCAATAGCCGCAGACGAAACGTCGGTGAGTACGTCTGCATATGAGTGAACCTCGGAGTGAGCGCGAGTAAAATCCCATTTAAGATGAGAGGGATTTCGAAAAGCTGCTCCGAACTTTTTCGGAGGATATAACATGGGTTACCCACAACAGCAGCCAGCTGGCGACGATATCACGAAAGTCGGCGCTCTCGCCGATGGATTTGCCAACACAGCCACCAATGACAGCAGCGTTGACGACAGCAATGTCGGCGTTGGCAATGGCGGCAACCGCGACAACACCTATACCGACAATAGCCAGAACCTGGATGTCGATGCCAAGGTACAGGTCGCGACCGACAATGGCGATAACCGCGATAACAGCTATGACTGGAACTACGACAGCAAGACCCATACTGACATCGACACCAACACCACCACGAATTCGAACAACACGAGTGTCACAGACAACGACACGAATGTGAAAAGCGATTACGACTGGAGCTACGACAGCAAGTCGACAAGCATCAGTGACAACGACAACAAAACAATCACCAACACACACACAGATACCGACACCAAGAACTTCAGCTATTCCAACACGGATACCGACATCAAGACCACGTCGGACAGCTTCAACACAGCTTTCTCCAAGACGGATAGCGACTTCTCGACAATCGAACACGTCAAGGATGTCGGTAATCTGGGTGTTGCCGGTGGCGACATCGCCTTCAACCTCGGTGACGACTTCTCCTTCTCGCTCAATGTCGACAACATCCTCAACAACTCGTTGAACGGTGATGGTAACGACAGTGCATTCAGCCTTGTGCAGGCCAGCCATCTGGCTGATCAGGACACGGCCTACAATGTGACCATGGACAACCAGAACGCCCATAACGACCTCAGCACCAGCGGTGGCGAAGCCCACGGTGCACAGGGTATGGACATGGACGGCAAGGGTTGGGACCTCAAGGTTGGCGACGATGCTTCGGGCACAAGCTCGACAAACGCCTCCTCCATTCTGGCGAACTCCGGCTACCACCTGGAACTGGTGCAGGGTGCAAACCTTCTCACCAACTCCTTCGACGGTAGCGTCATTGGCGGCGACTCGCACCACACTGGTGAAGACGCAAGCGGCTCCTGAGACCTCACTCTCTAGATTGAAAAGACTGCACCGGCTGATGCCGGTGCAGTTTCCGGCTGGACGGCCGGTAGACCCAGCTGCACGGCGCGCCGCCTGAAGCCGAAACCCGGCTTCCGCCACGGCAGCAAGACCGTGACGGGTCTGAAGAGGAGGGACAAACCATGTATATGGACAAGATTTCAGACATGATCGCCCACTTCATTGGGCTTTTTGATACCGAAATCGAAGAGGCGAGACTGAGAGCGCATTATGCCGGGGGCCAGGGTCTGCATGACGACACCGCGCTGCCACCGCATGAGGGCGCCCAGGACCTCGACCAGACCTATGACACACCTCTTGAAGGTTACGACCCGGGCGTAAAATACCGCGACGGGCATTACCAGTTCAGCGTCACACGCACGCACCATGCTTTGTCTTTCGAAGACGCCATTCGCAGACATTCGCACGCTGCGTCATATGATTTCTCCGGCTCCCATTTCAGGATGCCGGGTGAAGTCGATGAGTATCAGGAGCAGCCCAAGCTTGTTCTATATACCGGCCCGGGCTCCACGATCGCCCATGTGTCGCAGCTGACACTGCTGCGGGATGACGACTATCTCAACATGACGGATGGTCCCAATGTTGCGCGCGACACGACCTATGTCACCGAGCGCACCACCGAATATTACAACGAGGCCGCCCGCTTTACCCCCTTCGACAGCTACCACCGCACCGACACCTATGATGGATTGCAATCCATCGCCAAGGATCTGCACGACTACATCACCCAAGCCAGAGACAACAACGTCTCGTCGCTCGGCACCGGTGCGGATCAGGATTTCGTCGTTGCCAGCCATTCGATTACCGGCACCTATGTGAATGGCGTCGCGGCAACGACACTGCCTGATGTCGATGACTTCATGCCGGATCGCGGCATTGCCAAGCCACCGACGGACCCGACAGAGAGCGATACGCCGCTGGAAAGTCACACCGGTGCTGGCAACAGTCTGGATGTGGCCGCCGGCGCCAATGTGGTCGCCAACATCGTATCCGTGGTCAATACGGGCGTCGTCGCTCCGGTCATGGCCGTGATGGGCGATTATCACCAGATCGATGCCATCACCCAGTCCTATGTCTATAGCGATCACGACACGGTCGATGCGGCCTTCACCCGTGAGGACCATGCAGGCACCGTCGCCAACAATATCGCAGCCTTCCAGAGAACGGTGTGGGGCGAAAGCGCCGATGGCAGCCACACAGAAAGCACGCCGGATGCTGCGGTCTTCCCGACTGCGTGGCGGGTGAGCTACATTGAAGGCGACGTCTCCTTCGTTCATTGGATCGAGCAGTATCACTTCGTTTCTGACAACGACACCATGACGGTGACGACATCAGGTGCGGATGTGAGCGTTCTGACGGGCGGCAACAGCGCCGTCAATCTGGCCAACTTCCTCGGCATCGGCATGCAATATGATCTGGTCATCGTCGGCGGCAATGTGCTGGACATGAACATGATCGCGCAGGTCGCGGTTCTCTATGACAACGACAAAATTCATGCGCTGGCCGGTTCGACATCCGGCGCGACCGTCCAGACCGGTAACAACCTGATCTGGAATGAGGCATCGATCCACAATGTCGGCGCCAATGATCGCTTCGCATCGATGCCCGACTATATGGTCGAAGCCGCCAAGGCGATCAATGAACGTGATCCGCATATGCCCGAGGGGCTTTCGACCGACCCCAATTTTGCGGGCTATGCTGGTCTCAACGTTCTCTACATCACCGGCAATCTCTATGACGTCACCTATGTCAAGCAGGTCAGCGTTCTGGGGGACTCCGATGACGTGACTCAGGCCGCATCGAAGGTGCTGGCCAATAACGAGAACGCCATGGTCCACATCGATACCGGCAGCAATGCCGTCGTCAACATCGCGCAGATCACCGATTATGACAGCTTTGGCGGATCCACTTATATCGGTGGCCACCTCTATTCGGATGCCGTGCTGATACAGGGCGGTCTCATCGAGAACGATCCTGCCCATCCGCATCCGGCGGCGCTGGCCAACGAAGCCATCGCTTTTCTTCATGACGACACCAGCACCACCAGCGACCACACAGACGGTCTCATCAATGCAGGGCACGACCTTTCCTGGTCGCAAGCTCATCCCGTCGATGTGATGCAAACGGCCGTCGCTTGACGGACTTTTCAGGGGAACGTGGATATGGATCATATTTCAAGAGACGAGATCGAGAAGGGACGCGTTCTCGATCTAACCGGAAAAAAGGACGGTGAGGGTGATGGAAACCTGACCGAAGCCTGTATCACTGCAATCAACGATGCCGTCGATAATCTGCGTCAGCTGTCATCGGCAGCGGCCAAGGAGGCTGCGGCGCAGGAACCAGCAAAAGCTGCCGAGCCGGTCATTGAAGCGCGTGTAACGCCCGAGCCGGAAATCCCGCCGGTTCACCCCGCATCACGCGACGCGCCCGGCGAAAAAGCCGATCTCAAATCCAGCCCTGAACTCCCTTTTGTCAAGACCATCGACAATAATGACGGTCCGATCCGTGAGAATGAGCGCCGCCCCACCACCGGTGGCGGCGGCAACGGCAAGGAACCGGACCTCAATGGTGGCGGCGGCGGGGGCGGCGGAGGCAACCAGCACGGTTTTCACAAACGCAGCGAACCCGTCAACTTCGCTGCAAGCCTTGCAAAGGGGATCTCCGCCGTTCGCCGCAACATGGTGATCGTGATGCTCTTCACCATCGCCATCAACATTCTGCTTCTGGCCATTCCGCTTTATCTGTTCCAGATTTCCGACCGTGTTCTGACCAGCCGCTCCATGGATACGCTGGTCATGCTGACGATTGCCGTCATCGGCGCGGTGCTGTTGCAGGCCTTCATGGACTCCATCCGCCGCTTCATTCTGATGCGTACAGCCGTCGAGCTTGAAGTGCAGCTTGGCGCGCCGATCCTCAGTGCTGCGGCCCGCGCCTCCCTGCACGGCAGCGGCAAGGATTACCAGACATTACAGGACCTTCAGCAGCTCCGCTCATTCCTGACATCCGGCACGCTGATCGCGTTTCTGGATGCGCCGCTCATGCCGCTTTTCGTGCTGGTGGTCTATCTGGTTCATCCGCATCTTGGCATCATCATCATGGCGTGCTGCGCCGTCCTCTTCATCATCGCTTGGCTGAACCAGAAATTCACGCACAAGCAATTCGCTGAAGCCAACGGCTATGTCAGCCGCGCCAATTTCCACCTTGATTCCATGTCGCGCAATTCGCAGATCATCAATGCGCTGGCGATGATACCCGAAGCCGTGAAGATGTGGGGCCGTGAGACAGCCGGTTCGCTGAAATCCCATGTCGCCGCGCAGGATCGCAACATCATGTTCTCCGGCGTTTCCAAGGCCTGCCGCATGATTACCCAGATCGCGCTTCTGGGCTGGGGTGCGCATTTGTCGCTTTCCGGCGAATTGACCGGTGGTATGGTGATTGCGGCCTCAATCGTGTCTGGCCGTGCGCTGGCTCCTATTGAAGGTGCCATCGAAGGTTGGCACCAGTTCAACAAATCCGCGTCTGCCTATGGGCGCATCAAACAGCTCCTCATCAACTCGCCGCTCAACTTCCCGCGCCTGCGCCTGCCAAACCCGGAAGGACGGCTGGATGTGGAGCGCATTCTGTTCGTGCCACCACCACAAAAGAAGGTGATCCTGAACGGCATTTCCTTTTCGCTGAAAAAGGGAGAGTCGCTGGCCATCATCGGTAATTCCGGCTCCGGCAAAACGACACTCGGCAAGATGCTGGTCGGCTCTATAATGCCGACGTCAGGCAATGTGCGCCTTGATCTCATGGACCTTCGCAACTGGGACCAGCGCCAGTTCGGTGAAAGCATCGGCTATCTGCCGCAGGACGTGCAGCTTTTCCCCGGCACCATCAAAGCCAATATCTGCCGCATGCGCGACGATGTCGACGACCGGCAGATTTACGAGGCTGCGGTTCTGGCCGATGTGCATGAGCTGATTGCGGGCTTTCCGCAGGGCTACGAGACGGTGGTCGCAGCCGATGGTGCACCGCTTTCCGGTGGCCAGAAGCAGCGCATCGCCCTTGCCCGCGCTTTCTTCGGCGACCCAAAATTCGTGGTGCTGGACGAGCCAAACTCCAACCTCGACACGCAAGGCGAGCAGGCGCTTGCAAAGGCGCTGCTGCACGCCAAGACGCAAGGCATCACCACGGTCACCATCACCCAACGCCCTGCCCTGCTGCAATGCGTCGATAAGATCATGATTTTGAAAGACGGATCGGTCGCGATGTTCGGAGAGCGGATCGAAGTGCTGAAAGCACTTTCCGGCAACCGGGGTCAGCAATCCAGTCAATCTCCGCAGATAGAGGGTTAAGGCCATGGTTTTCAAAAGAAAACAAAAACAGGCGGAGGTAGGTCAGCTGGAATGGTACAGTGAGGTCCCGCGCTCCATACGTATGTATAGTGTCACGGGTCTGGCCGTATTGTTCGCAGCCTTCGGAGGCTTCGGTTACTGGGCAGGCACGGCACCGCTGGCCTCTGCCATCATCGCCCAGGGTAGCTTCGTTGCAACGGGCAACAACAAGACCATTCAGCATCTGGAAGGCGGCATCATCAAGGAAATGATGGTGAGCGAAGGCGACGTCGTCAAAGAAGGCGACGTTCTCGTCGTTCTTGATAAGACAGCCGCACTTTCCAACCAAAAAATGATCAACCTCAAGCGGCTTCGCCTTGAAACCATCGTTTCCCGTCTGCGCGCCGAAGCTCAAGGTGAAAAGACCTTCAAGGTGCCAGACATCGTCATGGCGGAAGCAAGCGACCCGGATGTAAATGCCATCATTCAAGGCCAGAACGTCGTTTTTCACAGCAAGCAGATCAAGCTCGAAGAGCAACTGAATCTGATCGAGAAAAACATCCGGTCACTCGAATTTCGCTACACCGGCTATCAGGGACAAAAGTCATCTTTTGAACGCCAGCAATCGTTGTTGGAGCAGGAGCGCGATTCCAAAGCGAAACTTGCAAAAGACGGCATCATCCGCAAAACGGACATGATGGCGCTGGAACGCGCCATTGCGGACGCCATGGGTGACATCGCCCGTCTCGACGGGGAAATGAACCAGAGCGAGGCGGAAATCGCCAAATTCCATCAGGAAGCGGTGATTGCCGTCAATTCCAACAAGCAGGCAGCGCTGGACGCGCTGGACACTGCCGAGGCCGATCTCGATGGCGTGCGCCAGCAATTGCGTGAAGCATCGCAGGTTCTCGACCGCACAATTATCCGCTCGCCGGTCAACGGCACGGTCATCCGCTCCTATTACCATACTGCGGGTGGCGTCATCACCACCGGCAAACCCATCATGGAAATCCTGCCTGCCCATGTGCCGCTCATTCTCGAAGCACAGGTGTTGAGAACTTCCATCGACCAGTTGCATGAGGGACAAACGGCGGCAATCCGCCTTTCGGCCCTTAATCGGCGCACGACGCCGGTGCTGGATGGAAAGGTCTTCTACGTTTCCGCTGACAGTATCGAGGAAAATGCCGGGATGCAGGTCAAGGACGTCTATATAGTCCGTGTCCAGATATCGGACGAGGAACTGGCCAAGGTGCATGGCTTCCATCCGGTGCCCGGCATGCCTGCTGACGTCCTGATCCAGACATCCGAGCGGACGTTCTTCGAGTATCTGACGAAACCGATTGCCGACAGCATGTCGCGTGCCTTCAAAGAGCGTTGAGACGAAAATCAGCGTTCTTCCTCCCGGCACATCGGCCCGGAAATCCTTATCGAATTCCGGGCCGATGCTGTATGATTGCCCCATGCTTTGGGCCGGAGGGTTGAAATGGCAGCCATGTCTGACGTCTTGTTGCTGGTGGGCCGTCTCAACTATGTCTGGACCAACACCGAAAGCCTGCTGATCTACATCATCGCCCATCTGTTGAAGGTCGAGAAAGAGGCGGCCATCGTCGTGTTCCTGACGCTCAACACGACGCGCGCGCGCATGGATCTGGTTGAGCGCCTCGCCAAACTCCGCTCGACCCCAGCCGCCGACCGGAAAGCGGTTTTAGGCGCGATGGCGCGTCTGAAAAAAGAGTCGAAGACGCGCAATAAATACAATCACTGCATCTATGCCTTCGATGAAAACGGCGACATTTCCAGCACACAGCTGATGCGGCTTGTGGAGGATGATAAGCGGGTTCGTTACGGCAAGGTAGAGCCGGTGGATGCTGCCGAGATAAAGCTTCTTGAACGATCGATTGCGGAGATTACCGACATCAGCAAGGATATGTGGATATTCATCAAACAGAGCAAATATGTCTCTGGCGATCTATAGCGCCGCGCGTCTGAATGTCAGATTGAAGCGAGCGCGGCCAGCCTCGTCGTGGCTGCCTTTCTTCAACGCCGTAATGCCGTGAAAGAACAGCCGCGATGGGCCGCCCCAGACAACGACATCGCCGTGGCTGAGCACGTATTTGCGAACCGGATCACTGCGACTGATGCCACCGAACTGGAAGGTAGCGGGCAGGCCGAGTGACACGGAGACGATGGGATTGGTAAAATCCTTTTCGTCCTTATCCTGATGCAGCGACATTTTCGCGCCCGGCTCATAGCGGTTGATCAGGCAGGCATCCGGCACGAAATCTGGATATCCCGCAGCTTTGGCCGCGTTGACGGCGAGAGACAGGAAGGCGTCTGGCATGGCGGGCCAAGGCTTGCCACTCTCCGGGTCCGTGCTTTGATAACGATAGCCTTTACGATCTGTAACCCATCCGAAGGGGCCGCAATTCGTCATGGCGACAGACATGGAAAAGCCGCCGGGCGTGACCATATGTCGGAATGGAGCGGAAACCGATATTGCGTTGATCTGCTTCAACAAATCGCTCGCGTTTCTCAAAGCGTAACGACGCAGCAGCCACGCACCTTGCGCCATTTCTTCATTGGCGTTTTCAAGGTTTGAGAAAAGATCATCCATCATGCCGCGGCATTCCCATTCATCGCCGCAAGTGAGGGGTGAAGCAGGGGGCGATATCCGGCGCGCAATGTACGCAACGTCGAGGGTGGTGTCAGCAGGCCATCGACAAAGGGCAATGTTCTGGCGTGCTCGTATCCCTTGGCACCCCAGAGATATGGCTTGCCCTTTGCAACGACGAAGGCGTCGCCCGCAGCGGCAACCATCGCTCCATCAGGCAGTTCCTCCAGCGGTGACAGCAGCATGTTGAGACGCTTGCGGCGCGACTGGAGCCGTTCCTTGTGCAGGACGCTATCAATGTCCTTGGCATTGGGCAGTGGCTTCGCATTGCCAGTGGCCCAAGCGGTTCTGAACCGATCGGCATCGTCTCTGCGGCAGAGGAAGCACGGACGATGACCGGCGGCCAGAGCCGTTGCTTCGTCAAAGAAGAAAAGCTCCGTCCAGCTGCGCGTCGCCATCACCTCGCGGCGGACATTTTTGTAGCTGCAACTGCAAACGATCCAAGCCTTGGATGTCCAGCGCTTCATGGTCAGGGTCTTCGTCTGGGGGTCGTGGAGGATGCCGCGATTGCCGGTGAAAAGCCCGCGAAGAGGCAAATCGACGATGTCTCCAAACGGATCGACACGGTTTTGCAACGGCATATTCCCCTCCCATCCTTCTTGAACAGTCCAAAAGAACACATGGAAAAGAGACGATTTTAGGGAGAAATTGCGCCCCGGGCCGGTCGTCAATGTCGCGTTAAGCACATTGGTTCATACCTTGTCAGGATTCGTGGCCACGCCGTCACCGTTCAAGAAGGTCCGCCCAAATATGCACACGCCCGAGATGCGCCGCAAACTATTCTCCCACGACAGACCCGATATCATCTACGCCATCGGCGATGTGCACGGCTGCTTCGATCTGCTGCAGGCGCTGAAGCAAAAAATCCTCGACGATGCAGCGCAGCAGCACGGCTCGAAATGGATCGTGATGCTGGGCGATTACGTGGATCGCGGGCCGAAATCCTCCTATGTTATCCATGAACTGATGCAGCCGATGACCGGCGACATCGAGCGCTTCTGCCTTGCCGGAAATCACGAACAGACAATGCTCGATTTTCTAGCTGATCCGCGCAGGGACCATCTCTGGCTCCAGTTCGGCGGCATGGAAACGCTGAGGTCCTACGGTATTGGTGAGATACCCGATGACCTGAAGGCGCTCCGAACCCAGCTCCACGAGATGATCCCCGCCGATCACATATCCTTCATGGCTTCGCTGCCATCGCTATTGGCCGTGCCGGGCCTCTGCTTCGTACATGCGGGCGTGGTCAACGGCATTCCGCTGCAAAGGCAGGAAGACAAGAACCTGTTGTGGATACGCCCAAAGGATCAGACCATGCCGGGGGCCGACAATCTGTTTCTGACCATACACGGCCACACGCCGGTTCGCAGCGTGTCGCTGACCGACAACCGGCTGAATGTCGATACGGGTGCGTTTATGACTGGGCGGTTGTCTGCGGTGAAGATCACGCGCGGCGGCGACATTACGGTGATGCACGCGGAATAACTAAAGGTAAGGCACCGTTGGTGTCTGTTTGCACGAGATGAAACCCTCGCTCTCCGTCATGCTCGGGCTTGTCCCACTACTGTCCGGTTTAAATTTGTAGACACGGTGCACGGTGTTGATTCTACTCGTATTCAAGCGTTTGGCGACGATTTGGACACGAAAGAGGGGCAACACCGTGCGGCAT
>NZ_JBETMF010000011.1:0-202119 GCF_040427045.1 Agrobacterium vacciniicorymbosi | reverse complement strand
GGGTGGAGCAGCCCGGTAGCTCGTCAGGCTCATAACCTGAAGGCCGCAGGTTCAAATCCTGCCCCCGCAACCAAAAAAATATAAGTAACATCATTTACTTAGCTTGCGCTGACCATTTGAATTGTTTAACTCTGAACTTTGGGCAGCGAAATCGGGCAGCACGTTGTTTGTTTTGGGCACTCCGATGAAGAGATAATCCGATCCTTATCGGTTTTTGCAAAGCAAACACAGAAGATATCCTGCGCAAGCAATTGTGGGAGTTTCTGCTACCCATATTGAAATAATGCATTCGAAATTCGTCCTTTTAAAGCGTTATCGTTGCGTTCTCTGTTTCTGACTAAACTTTCTGGGGCTGGCTTTCTGAGGTGCCGATCTCGACGCGAGGAAGCCGAGAGTGTGCTGTTCTACAGCGCCCTCCGCAAAAGCGCGTGTCGCGTCGGCTCGGTCGGTAATATCCCGCACAGTTCTCGCACACCAAAAGCGGGCGTCCTGCCATGGCCCGGGTTATAATCTCGGACGAAATGAAGCAGTACAGACTGTAAGTCATGAATACTGGATTAAATCCCCGAGAACATTCTTTCGGCTTTAGCCAGAGATTGAAGCCAACAGTGAACGGACTCATCACTAATCCGCTTGGTGGTGGGTTCGTGTCAGTAAATCCACCAGTTTGGAGGCTCTCGTTCAGATTTTTGAGTTCTTGCGCGATAAAACGTTGCTCGCGAACTAGGGTACACATTCCTGCCTCAAAGCGGCGTGTGAACCGTAGAGGACCGTAGCGACTTGTAAAAACAGCAAAGTCGTTGTCGGTCTCAGCATTAAGTAAGGATGTCGTGACCTCAACAGCTTCTTTCGATCCGGACGTGATCTCATAAGGCGTATTGAAGTGGTCCGTGAAGATGTGAATTCCCGCTTCAAGACCCGAAGCCTCCGCCTCGTCGTGCCTTATCGTAATTAGCTTGGCACCTGTTTTTGAGGCCTGAGCAAAGAGGTGGAGGGCTGACATCATCATGTAACGGCTCCGTAACGGATAGGAAATATCGCTTAATATTAACCGTGTACAACCTTGTTGTCGCTCTTGATCTGTGTGAGTTTTTCCGGGTGTGCAGAACATAAAACCCGGAGCGCATCGCTGTCCAAAAGTCGATCAGGAGAACCATCATGTACGATCGTGAATTGAGACTTTTCCGTATAAGTGAAATCTGTGCGATTCTCACCTTGTCTCGGTCTAGCCTTTATCGTCTGGCTAAGTCCGATGACACGTTCCCAGCTTTTATATCATTAACAAATAGAAGACGTGCGGTCCGAGGGGCAGACCTGGTAGCGTGGTTGCAAAGCCGACGATAAACGCACCTCACATAAGTTAGCTACGTACCGCCGCAAAGGGAAGGCGGCGGTAGACGCCACACCAATTCACTACAAACATTGGGTGCGCCACATTCCGGGCAAGTGGAAAATTAGAGTGTCTTCACACTAGCCACTGAAGTAGACCCGTGCGACATCTTCTCAAAACAGACGTTCACAATGATCGAAAAGGGATTGATTTCGCGGAAGTAGATTATCACTGTGATCGCGCCGCATCCACCCGTCCAAGCGTGTCAGGGGAGTTATTGACAGTCTGTCCTGCCCTGTGCCGTGCCTTACTCAGATATAGGTCAAACACGATCAATGGTCGGCTTTTGTATCCAGACACGTCCATCTCAGTTTTTAGTGCATTTTGTGTTGGTGGATGTCCATGAAAACTCCTGCTCTTCACCTTCAGCGTATCGATATGCAGGTCCGGTATGAAGATGTCGCGGGGCTTTGGCGTCCGGGCATCTGTACCCGGTAAACCATGCGCAAACTCGTCGCCGCGACCGGTCTGTAGCTTAAAATCAAGATTTCGATCAGAAAGACGCGATAGATCGCCGGACAGATCGAAGAGCTGCCGCGCTACGAGATGGACTACATCACCTTCGCGCTGAATGCGACCGTTGACCGCAATCATGGAGGAACCGAGGACCACTTTAGGGCTGCGTTCGAAAAGCTTCGGCCAGACGACCACATTTGCCGCGCCGGTCTCGTCTTCGATAGTCAAGAACATGACGCTTTTCGCAGACCCGGGCTTTTGACGAACAAGGACAAGACCGGCGGTCATCAACCAGCGGCCGTCACGAGCATTCATCGTCTCCGTACAGGTAACAATACGTCGCTTGGTCAGGTCTTGGCGCAGGAACTTGAGCGGATGATCTCGTAGGGTCAGACCGATGTGGCTGTAATCAGCAACCACATTATGACCTTCGGTCATCTGTCGCAACTCGACGTCGGGCTCCTGCTGTTCGGCAATGGCTCTGGACTCTCGTTCAGCAGCAGCAGCGAACAGAGGCAAGGGCTCATCACGAAGAGCTTTGATGGCCCACAACGCGTCTCGTCGCTCCATCTGTAACGATGGCAGGAAAGCATCGGCTTCGGCTAGCTCCACTAGAGAAGCAGCCGGGACACCAGAGCGACGCCACGTGTCGTCTACGCTTTCAAATGGCTGATCCATTCGCGCAGTCACAATCCTAGCTGCATCGGCGGCGGCAAGACCTTTGACCAGGCGCATACCAAGCCTGACGGCGTGCCGGTCGGTGTTTCCGATCCTCTCCAATGTGCAGTCCCATCGTGAGCGGTTGACACAGACAGGACGGACTTCGACGCCATGGTTTTTGGCATCGCCGACGATCTGCGCGACGGCGTAGAACCCCATGGGCTGCGAGTTCACCAGCGCAGCGCAGAACGCGTCAGGATGGTGCTTCTTCACCCAACATGAGGCGTAGGCGATTAACGCGAAACTCGCGGCGTGGGATTTTGGAAAACCGTAGCTTCCGAAGCCTTCCAGCTGGCCGAACGTCTTCTCCGCGAACTCGGCGGTGTATCCATTTTTCACCATGCCATCGATCAGCTTGGTCTTGAATTTGGAAACTCCACCTGTGAACTTGAAAGTCGCCATGCTTTTGCGGAGCTGGTCGGCCTCTCCGCCGGAGAAGCCTGCGCACACCATGGCTACACGCATCGCGCTCTCTTGAAATAGTGGAACACCAAGCGTCTTCCCCAGCACCGCTTCAAGCTCTGGTGTCGGATACTCCACCGCTTCCTTGCCTTCGCGTCTCCGAAGATAGGGATGCACCATGTCGCCTTGGATTGGACCGGGACGGACGATAGCCACCTGCACAACGAGGTCGTAGAACGTTCGGGGTTTCAGTCGTGGCAACATGGCCATCTGAGCCCGGCTCTCGACTTGGAAAGTCCCAAGCGTGTCTGCCTTGCGGATCATTGCGTAAGTGGCTGGGTCTTCTTGCGGAATTCTCGCGAGATCGAGATCGATCTGCTTGTTCGTCTTGATGAGGTCGAACGCTTTTGCCATGCAGGTCAGCATCCCGATTGCGAGTACATCGACCTTCATGAATTTTAAGGCTTCGATATCGTCCTTGTCCCACTCGATGATCTGCCGATCTACCATGGTGGCAGGCTCAATGGGCACAAGATCGTCCAGTCGGTCATGGGTCAGAACAAAGCCGCCAGGATGCTGTCCGAGATGACGAGGTGCACCCATCAGCTGCTGTGCAAGTTTCAGGGTCAACCCAAGACGCCGGTCTTCCGGGTTCAAACCTTGGTCTTTCAGTTTCTGGTCGCTGACCATTTCCTCTGACCAATGCCACATACCGGATGACAGGGCTTTTATGATGTCCTCTGGCAGCCCAAGTGCTTTACCGACGTCACGGATAGCTCCCTTTGCCCGGTATCTCGTTACCGTTGAACAGAGAGCGGCCTTGTGCGTGCCGTACGTCTTGTAAATCCACTGGATGACCTCTTCACGGCGCTCGTGTTCGAAGTCCACGTCGATGTCCGGCGGTTCGTCTCTTTCTTTCGATACGAACCGCTCGAACAGGAGGTCGTTCGTTTCCGGATCGATGCTGGTAATACCAAGGATGTAACAAATGGCAGAATTCGCAGCTGACCCACGACCTTGGCAAATGATGTTTTGACTCCGAGCAAACTTGACGATGCTGAATACGGTCAGGAAGTATGGCGCGTACCGCATCTCTTTAATGAGATCGAGTTCGTGCCTGACAGCTTTCAGCACTTTTTGAGGTAAACCTTCGGGATACCGGTCTGGGATGCTCTCGCGAACATAATGCTCCAGGGATTGTTGGGCATCCATGCCGGGTACGATTGCTTCCTCTGGATACTGGTATGTCAGCTCTTCAAGCGAGAACTTGCAGCGGTCGACGATCTCCATCGTCCTGTCGAGTGCTTCGGGATATCGTGGGAAGAGACGCTGCATTTCCTCTGGAGGCTTGAGATATCGGTCGGCATGACGCTCACGCTGAAACCCCACCTCATCGATGGTCGTGTTATTGCGAATGCAACTGACGACGTCCTGTAGCTGCCGACGGCTCGGGTCATGGAAAAGGACATCGTTGGTGACGACAGTCTTCACCTTGAACCGTGTGGCCAGGTTGGAAAGCTCGAAAAGTCGCATCTGGTCGTTCGGACGGCGTCGCAGATCAAGGGAGACGTAAGCGCGATCTTCGAAGATTTCTCGCATCTTCCGGAGATGGAGAGCGCAGGTTTCGTCCGGAAGGTCCGGCACGAATATGCCGATCATGCCTTCCGCATATCGCAAGAGGTCATCGAGCGTCAGAACACAGTTGGCTTTGCCGCCGCGCTCTTTCCCAAGAGTCAGCAGACGGGTCAGCCCGGAATAGGCAGCTCTATCTGTCGGGTACACAAGGATGGAGATGCCTTCTTGCAAATCAAGACGGCAGCCGACGACCAGACGCACACCGGTGGAACGTGACGCTTCAAGGGCGCGTACGATACCGGCAAGAGAATTGCGGTCGACAATCCCCAGCGCTTCGATACCGAGTTCTTTGGCCGTGGCAAAGAGTTCCTCGGCACTGCTGGCACCACGCAGGAAGCTGAACTGGGTTGTGACCTGTAGCTCGGCGTAACTCATGCAAATAGTCCATGTAGAAACCAACGATGCGACCCTGTCTCAGGGTCAACACCATCGCCATGACGGAAAATCCAGAAGCGTTCGCCATTTTCATCCTCGATGAGGAAGTAGTCGCGAACTGCCTCCATTTCGGTCTCGCGCGTCCACCATTCGCCGAAGATGCGCTCCGGACCATCGGCTCGTATGACCTTACGCCGCTTCCCTCGCAACATGACGCTTGCGGGGGGATGATCCGGCAAGAGGGCGATGGCTTCAATACGCTCCGGATAGGCCAGCAACCGCACCGGTCGTCGCCACTGTTGAACCCATGACCCCTGGTCTTCGAGCGCGACGGCAGGAATACGCGCGACACTGCGCTCGGGGACGTCGGATGCGACCGGCGCAACGCGATAGACGCGCTGACCACGGTTACCGTAAATATCGATTAGCGGTGTCAGGTCTTCATCCTGGTCTTCCATCAACTCGGACGAGCGCTGCTCTTCTTCGAGCGGCTGCGTCATGATGGCTGAGAGGGTCAGTTTCTCGATACCGAAACCAGGATCGATTTTCTCGGTGCGATCTCAAAACAGCTTTACCAGCCAAGCGACATCACGGGCCGGTTTGGCGGTACCCGCGCGAATAGCCTGGCGAGTGCCGTCTACTTTCTCAACAATGAGATCAGTGCGACGAACGCCGAGACCTCTCTTCTGAAGCTCGACGACAAGCTGCTCCACCAGACGACCGACATACTTGTTGATGGTTTCTGCCGATCCAATCGGTTCGGCAAATGATCGACTGACTTCGATGACGTCGGGCGTTCGTATCGGATTGATAGGCTCGGAAACCCGCCCAAACATCTGCTCAATACGTCGTCCGATTTCAGGTCCAAAACGAAGGGCGAGCGGTGCCCGGGGGCGTCGCGGCCAATTCCCCAATGCTCCTGAAGCCGAGGGTGTGGAGATCATCGACGATCTTCGCTGGAAGCCGCAGCAACGACAGAGGCAGGTTCTCGACCGCCCGGACCGTCTCACCGACAGGAACGATTACGGTTTCCCGCTGGATGACTCTGGCGCAAGCATGCGCTGCGCCCCAGGTATCGGCAATGGCAACGCGGGCAGTCAGCTTCTTTGCGCGAAACCGATTGGCAATGCCGGTAATCATCGGAAGCTCGCCTCCTTGAAGATGATCGGCTCCTTCCGTGTCCATGACGATGCCATTCGGTTCATCAATAGCAACGATTGGCGAATGCTGGCCCAGAGCCCAGAACGTAATCCGTTCAAGTGCGACGAAATCCGCAGCGGGATCGGCGTCGACCATGAAAAGACCTCGGAAAATCGCCTGTGCTTTTGCAGCGGGCATGCCCACTTTCAGTCCTGCGGTCCGTGCAGCCTTGTCTACTGCCGAAACCCATCGTTTCGAGCCGGATTTCGATATGACGGCGATAGGCTGTTCAACGGAAATATCCGGATCGTCTCTCCTGATCCTGTCCGTCGCTAAATCCGGTAGATAGATTGATACGACCCGAGGCATCACACGCTCCTACGATAAACTCTGCGCACTCGCCCGCTTTCACTCGCATCAGTTCAATGAACCATCTGGGCCTGCCCACTCCCGGCACCGGTAGCTCCTCAGAAGGAAGGACCGATACACGCCATCTTGTTGACGAAGCGGTTGGTTGCCCGAAATCCGATGCTTCGGTTTGCCTGCGCCATCGCCGGACAATCAGACCCATTGTGCCGGTCTTCTCGGCCGCGAGCTGGAGTCGTCGGGATGCCGTCATTGGCAATCGAACCAGCTCGCCGACCACGGCACCAAGACCACCAAACGATAGACCCTCTTCTAGGGAGGCAAGGACATCTTCCTCCTTGTCTGCTTCGACAAAGACGACGCGGCTATGATGAAGACCGGCCTGCGCTAAAGCTGGAAAAAACAGGTCCGGCCTCGTCAGACACCAGACGATCTTGCCTTTGGTTCTTGCTGCTATACCGGCGGCAAAAAGGGCTGCTGCAGCGCCGTCGACCGTGCCGGTTCCACCGCCCGCGAATTCGTGAATCGCTCCATAACTCAAACCACCATTCGGAAGACACTCGTCGATATCGTCCACACCGAACGGCAGCAGCATCCTCTTTCGGGCAGCGGCCCTTTCTAGGTGTCCGATTTGCTCTCGAAGCTCGGCAATGACCGCATTCGCGTTGCCTATTCCCATGGTGAACTCCCTTTGCAGACGATTATGCCACCCGGTAAAACCGGGAGCGTTCTCTATTTGTTCCTTTGTACTATTTGAGTCAATCGTCATATTGGCTGAGGCAGATTGTCCACCTATGATCCACAGGACCAACACGAACGGAATCTGAAGTTAAAACAGAGAACTAGACACCCGCTGTCCACAACTGGGAGTTTGTCGAAAATTGCAAAGTGTCGGAGGTCTTATGAACGATCATCAACTACGCGAAATCTATCTCGCTTATCTTGGCTGCCTTAATCGCCAAGCGTGGGACGAACTTGGAAATTTCGTAGACGATCAAGTCGAGCACAACGGTCGACCGATTGGGCTCGATGGTTACCGCGACATGCTCGTCAAAGATTTTCGGGACATTCCCGATCTTAGTTTTCAGGCCGAGCTTCTAGTTTGCGAGCCTGCAAAGATTGCTGCTCGTCTCAATTTTGACTGTTCACCTGTGGGAGATTTCATGGGGCTCCCCATCAATGGAAAACGGGTCGTCTTTCACGAGCACGTATTTTACGAGTTCAGAGGCAAGAAGATCAGGCGTGTGTGGTCTGTGATCGATAAGGCCGAGATCTAACGGCAATTATGACGCTGGTTCTTACCGTCATGCGAAATTGCCATTAGCGATGAGTTCGAGCGTTGTCGTAACGTTGCGTCGCATCCTCGATTTTGTCCCCATTGGCGGCGGCCCACGAACACAATGCTTCGAATGGTTCTCGTAGGGAATGGCCGAGTGGCGTGATCGCGTACTCTACGCCAATCGGCTGGGTTGGAAGCACCGTCCTGGTCACAAGGCCATTTCGCTCAAGTCGTTTCAAAGCGTCAGCCAGCGCCTTGTGCGTGATCCCGTCGAGACGGCGCTTTATTTCATTGAAGCGTGAGGGTTTGGGGCAGATCACAGTGAGGATCATGATCGTCCATTTGTCTGCAATTTTATCCAGCACTGGCCGAACCAGCGGCATGTCGCAGAGTGCACGATGGGAGAGGTCTTCGAGGTCGGTATACTCGTCCATATCTAGGCTATTCCAGGTGCGTAATTGATATCAGATATCCGCAGTATATCATTGTGAGACCATTCAGTGAAAGGATTTACGATGGCTCGCATGAATAACAAAGTGGCACTGATCGTTGGCGGCGCAAAGGGTATTGGCCTCGCTATTGCAGAGCGACTTTCAGCAGAAGGCGCGAACGTGTTTATCACCAGTCGCAGAGTAGAAGATGCTCGGAAGGCCGCTAAAGACATTGGCAATGGCGTGGTCGGTATTGCCGCAGATGCAGGCTCTCCCGAAGACATGGTCGCAGCTGTCGAGACGGTGCGCAAAGCACATGGCCGGATCGACGCGCTTGTTTTGAATGCAGGTCTTTCGGAGCCGTCGCAGGTCGCCGAGATGACGCCGGAGCATTTCGACCGTCACTTCGACGTCAATGTCCGAGGGATGGTTTTCGGCTTACAGGCTGCTCTTCCTGCACTGACAGAAGGTAGCTCGGTCGTCCTCATTGGCTCCATCGCCGGAAGTGCGGGTTATGCGGGTTACGGCACCTACTGTGCAACCAAAGCAGCCGTTCGATCCTATGCGCGAACCTGGACTGCCGAACTCGCTCCTAAAGGGATTAGGGTCAACGTGGTTGCACCCGGCCCAACAGATACGGATATGATGGCTGCTGTCGAAGAAGACACACGCGCAGCGATTGTCGCTCCGATTCCGATGGGGCGCATGGCAAAACCTTCAGAGGTCGCTGCGGCCGCCTTGTTTCTCTTGAGCGATGAGGCGAGCTACGTTGCCGGGATCGAACTATGCGTCGATGGCGGCTTGCTGCAAGTCTAGAAGTTTCTAATGAAGGCACCCGATCTGCACCGGGTCGGGTTGCCATTGAATGCGCTCGTTCAGCTGCTGGCAAGACCGACTTGCGCTATAACTTCAAATCGCTTTATCGAATGCATCTGCCTCGGTTTGTGTTGTGAAGGTGAATGTGATCACTTCACTGCCATCGTTTTGGCGGATACCCACCGCCGTCACGATCAAGCGAGCGATTTCATCTTGAGCGTCACTTCCTGTCGAAGACGCATTCACCGCTTTCTCGATAGCCGGTGCGAACACTTCACTGATTACACCCAGACGCATGTTGTGTTTCATGATGACGTCGCGGTCATCAACGATCGCTGCCTGTTCGGCCTTCGGAATGCCAGAGTGTTTTTGCTACGGTAGCGACGACGTCGAGAACGCCCAGACATGACCGATATTGCGATCGACTGGCGTCGTTGAATTACAACTCGGCGAGGGAATACTTCTTTTATCGGTCCCGCCTATTGTCAGTAAACGAACTGGAGCGCCAATGTCTAAGCTGCGGAAACATCTTCGGAAGGTCCGAAAAATGATTCTCCCTAAGATGAAGAAACACGAAATGCGGATGAAAAAGAAGTTTGAAGAACTGGACTCTGCCGCCGTGGAAGATTTTAGAGCCAAACTCGACGCGGCACTACCGGTCGGCGTCTCCACGGTCGAGGTTTTCTACGTCTCCTTTCATCTCCCGATGAACTCGATATGGAAATGCGGTTGGTCCGCATTTTCGTGAGGACGCTTCAGTAGGTGCGCGCGTTCTGCCGCCTTCAGATGGGCGCAACGGAAACATGAGGTATCGGTCCGAGCGCTAGAAGCCTGACTTCCTGATCCGGCGCATCGTTGGTCGGTTCGTATATCCAGTCGCTGGCATAAAGATTGCCGAGTAGATCGTCACCGCAATTGCCGTCGCTTGTCTTTTCGAGAACCTCCTGCGGCCACTCCGGAACGCCTCCGAACAGCCTGAACTCCGTCGAGACGATGCTACCGCGGGTGCGGAATTGAACCCAGTACCCAATCGCGTTCACGGCGTCTGGAACTTCGAAGAGCTTGAACTTGCGGGGTCGATGGGTTGCCCGGTCGACGCCCTTTCCACGAAACCAGCCATCCTCCTTTTCGAGGTCTCGCAACTTTAAAACGACAGCGGCCGATAAAGAGCCGTCTCCGATTATCGGCTGTCCCGAAAGGTATTCCTCCTCCTCTTCGTCTAGTTCGAAATCCATCTCGATCTTACTTGTGCCCGTCGCTGCCGAATACAGGATTGGCAACTTTGCGTCGTCGTGCGTGGACCAGATGATTCCGCCAACCACGCCAAGTCCGCTTGCGCCTTTGTGCTCGCCGCGCTTTTTGGAGATCGAGTGGTCGGCCATCTCGTCGAGATCGTCGGCATTGTTGTCGAGTTCGCCGCACATCAGAGTGGTGAAGCCGTAGCCAGCGCGATACGGCTTCGTATCCCATTCGAAAACACGCTCGTCATAGAGAGTGGTCTTGATCGATCCGTCCCGCGCGACGACGTGCGTCAAACATCCCTCAAACCGGGGAGCGACACCGAAGTCGATGTGATGCCATGTGCCTGAGAATATCACCGTCAACGGCTCTCCAGCCCGCTTAGTCTCCGCCGCAGCTACGAGTTTCCCGCTATAGCGTTCAATGAGCTTCGCGAGTTGTCCGCTGACGTGCGAGGGCTCGCCGTTAATGAACCCACGGATGGTGCTTCCGTCGATTTCGATAGCAGCGTCGGGTCCCGCAAAGACCGGGCGAGCCGCGACATTCGGTGAGGACCCGGTCCTTGGATTGGGCCTAAATCCGGCAAGTCGAAAACGTGACAAACGATAGAGATAGGGCTCGGTCAATGGCTGCTCCTTCTGGCAAAGCGATGTCGCGCCCGCCAGAGAGATATGGCGGGCTGCATCATTCATCTGTTCGGTTGGCTGCCCTTGAGCGGGCTCTGTAGAAAGTGTTCGCCGGATTTCGGTCTGCCGCAAGAGCGAATTGCACAATGGAAGGACGATCGAATATTCCTCAGTGTGTCATGCCGGGAGCCTTCGCAGATAGCCCGTTGTAAGCGCGACGCGAAGCCCAGTACCTCGCGGCATCAAATTTCGTCACTTCATCGACGGCGAGGGAGCTGCCATCACGGGTGCGATACTCCTTAACCCCAACTGACCGATAGGCGAACGGAGGAAGGTCAACGCCGGGCAGCGGGTACCAGAGAATTCCGCACGGATGGCCATCTGCCCGGACGTCGTCCGGGATGTCGTCGCGCGGGATGGAACGCTCCGTATGGTCCTTGAAAAAGTCGATAGCATCTCGGGGGTCGTCGAGATCCTCGATCGTAACACCGTGGCGCTCTCCGGAGCGATGATGGTCGAAATGGAAAATCCGGTAGCGATAGAGGCTCGTCGCGACGTTTTCGGCTGCGTCTGCCTTCTGAACCAGGTAGGGTTCGAAGGATTTCGGGTTCGGGCCGTTGTAGTGCCAGACACCGATGATGTTGATCTGGGTGCAACCGCCCTCGAATTCTGCTTTAGTCTGGCTGCGGATGTTGCTGACGTAAGTGTCGACAAACTTCCGTGCGCGCCCGACCTTGGAAATCTGGCCGTTCAGGAACACCGCGATCCTGTGGGCGGTGATGGTAATCGTCATGTCGTCGCCGGGAAGCAGTAGCTTTCCAAAATAGTCAGTCTTCTCAATCCTTTCGGGCATCTTTGCTACAAAAAGTTCCTCTGACGCCGCGGTTGACAAACTCAAGTCCATGTTATGCTCCGTTTCCCGTCTGTCAGGAAATGGTCGCCCGGAAAAACGGGCTTGGCAACAAAGAAGTGAGGGTGCCGGTCACCGAATTGCACTTGGTGCAGCGCCCACGAGAACCCGCCCAAACCCCGGCGGACGTTGCGCACGACGATTTTACCGAGCTCCCGGTCCCAGTCGTTCTGCGCGACACCGAGCCTTGGCAGATCCTTGACCGCATCGACGGTGTGCCGGAGACCCGACGTACGGCGAGCGCCGTGTGTTGAGCAAGCAACGGGTCGGCCGCGCCGTCGGGCAGTCGCGGCGTCGTCGCCGTGTCGGGCAAGGTCGCGCCAGCCTCCTCGAAACACTCCGGCTTGATACCCGCGGCGGGCCCTTCGAAATCGTATTGCGGGCCGAGCTTGCGGGCGTCCGCATTCCCTTGTCCGCTGAAGCAAAGAACGAACTCCGAAAGCGGGAAGACCTGGGAGAGGGCGGCGGGACTGGAAATCTCCTGGAGCGCGTAGACATCCGCCGACAGTTCACGCTCGACCGTGCGCAGGTCCTCGTAGTCCGCCGGGAGCCGAGCGGTGCTGGTGTCGAACACCTTTCGTCCCGGTGTCGCCAGCGTCTGGATATTCCAGGTCGCGAGTCTCGGTAGCATATCGCCGTTGCCGCATTTTAACAGCCGGGTTTCGCGCGCCGATATACAAAGGTTCACTGTTGGGCTGGCGGTTCGATGTGGCCACCGACGTCGCCGATACCATATAAGTCGGACCTCGCGCAGAGACGTCCATGACCCTGATTCTCGAAGACATCAAGAAATCCTATCCGACTGCGGAAGGGCCAACGCCTGTCCTGCGCGGTATCGATCTCAGGCTCGCCCCCTCAGAGAGTCTCGCGCTGACCGGAGAGTCGGGCAGCGGGAAGAGCACTCTGCTTCATCTGGTCAGCGGCCTCGACAAACCTGACAGCGGGTCGATCTCGGTCAACGGACGAACCGTGTCCGGTCTGGACGACACCGGGCGCGCGGAGTATCGGCGCACGGAGGTCGGCGTCATCTTCCAGCAGTTCAACCTGATACCGAGCCCCGACGTCGCGTCGAACGTCTCTTTCCACGCGAGGCTGGCGCGCAGATACGATCCGGCTTGGGAGGCGACGCTCATACGGGCGCTCGGCCTCGACCAGTTTGTCGGTCGCTACCCGGAACAGCTGTCCGGCGGGCAGCAACAGCGGGTGGCGATCGCGCGCACGCTCGCCGCGAGACCCGGTCTCGTCCTGGCCGACGAGCCGACCGGAAACCTCGACGAGGCAACCGCCGACACGGTGCTCGACATCATGCTCGATCTCACGCGGACCGCCGGGATAGCGCTGCTTCTCGTGACCCACTCGAACCGCATGGCGGACAAGCTCGACAGACGCGTCCTGTTGCGCGGCGGGAAAGTCGCGGCATGAGCTGGCCCGCCTTCGCGGCGCTTCTTTCCCACTGGCGTCACCTGCCGCTTCAATTCGCGACGCTTGTCCTCGGCGTAGCCTTGGCGACAGCGCTCTGGTCGGGTGTCCAGGCCATCAACGCCGAGGCCCGCGCGAGCTACAAGCGCGCCGCGTCGGTCCTCGAGCAAAGCGACTTGATTCAGTTGGTCGCCGGGGACGGAGAGGGAATTCCCCGGCAGGTCTATTCTGTGCTGCGCCGGGCTGGCTGGGATGTCTCCCCCGTCATAGAGGGCGACCGTCGGTTCGGGCAGGTCCGGATCAGATTGATCGGTATCGACCCGCTGACAACCCCGTCGGGCGGGTCCGGTGTGCGCGTCTCCGACGCAACAGAATTCCTCGCGTTCGTTGGAGATCCGGGTCAACTTGTCGTCTCGGTATCCACGGCCGCACGTCTCAAGCAGACCGATGGCCTGTCGATCAAGGCCGTGCCCGATCTCCCCGACGATGCCGCTTTTGTGGACATCGGCGTCGCCGACCGCTTGCTGAACAGAGGCGGCGCGCTGAGCCGGATCGTGATCGCCAAGGCCCAGAGACCGGGACTGACGCCGTTGGAAGAGCTCACGCCGGAACTGACCGTGCGGGGGGCCGGGGAACGTCCGGACGTCGCCCGTTTGACCGGCAGCTTCCATCTGAACCTCACTGCGTTCGGCTTCCTCGCCTTTATCGTGGGGCTCTTTATCGTCTACTCGGCCACCGGATTGTCGTTCGAACAGCGTCGCGGCACCTTGAGGACGTTACGGTCGCTCGGCGTGTCCCTGCGTTCGCTGACGGCCATGCTGGTCCTCGAAATCACGGTTTTCGCATTACTGTCCGGCGTGCTCGGCCTGATCATCGGCTATTTCGTCGCGTCGGCCCTGCTCCCCGGTGTCGCCGCTACCCTGCGGGGACTTTACGGTGCGAGCGTGCCGGGTACATTGTCGCTAAGGCCGGAATGGTGGATCGCGGGGCTCGCCATGGCGATGCTCGGAACCGCGATGTCTTCGGTGCAGAGCCTCTGGCGCGTCTGGAAAATGCCAATCCTTGCCTCCGCCCAGCAGCGGGCCTGGGCGAGGGCGTCGACGAGGCAACTGATGGTTCAGGCAGCCGTCGGGGCGACACTTCTGCTCGCTTCGTTCATCCTGGCGTTGCTCGGTCGCGGCCTCTATGCTGGGTTCGGGGTGCTTGGCTGCCTCCTGCTCGGAGCGGCGTTGCTCCTTGCTCCCGCTCTGGCGCTAGGGATGAGCGGCGCGCAACGGCTGTCGCGGGGCGTTCTCTCCGGATGGTTCTGGGCCGACACCCGCCAGCAGTTGCCGGGTCTGTCGCTGGCTCTGATGGCGCTGCTGCTCGCGCTCTCCGCCAACATCGGCGTCGGCACCATGGTGTCGAGTTTCCGGCAGACCTTCCTCGCTTGGCTGGACCAGCGGCTCGCGGCGGAGGTCTACGTCACCGCGCGCGACGAGGCCGAGGCCGCCAGGTTGAGGCAATGGCTTCCGACCCAGGCCCGGGCTGTGCTTCCGATCTGGAGTGTCGAAGGCGAGGTCGGTGGACAGAAAATGCAGATATTCGGGATCGCCAACGACCCGACTTACCGGGACAACTCGCCGATGATCGTCGGGGAGCCGGGTGTATGGAACGAGATCGCGAGTGGACGGGGAGCGCTGGTGAACGAACAGATGTGGCGCGCCGGAAAAGCCTCGCCCGGGCAGGAGATTGAACTTCCCGGCAGGTGGCGGACGAGGGTTGTCGGCGTCTTTTCCGACTACGGCAATCCGAGCGGTCAGGTCATCGTGGGGGTGGACGCGCTCGTCGATCACTACTCGGAGGTCGCGAAGCTACGCTACGGCCTGCGAATGGACCCCGGGATGGTTCCAGAATTCAGACGTCGCCTTGTCGCCGAATTCGGTTTGCCGGAAGCCAATATCGTGGACCAGGCGTCCCTGAAGCGGCAGTCGACCGCGATTTTCGAGCAGACCTTTGCGGTAACGGGCGCGCTGAACATCCTGACCCTGGCGATCGCGGGCTTTGCGATGTTCTCGAGCCTCCTCACCCTGTCGGCCCAACGACTGCCGCAACTCGCTCCTGTCTGGGCCATGGGGTTACGTCGTCGCGATCTCGCCAATATCGAGATAGTACGGACTTTGGTCCTCTGGTTTGCCACATTCGTCGCCGCCGTTCCTGTCGGGCTCGTTCTCGCGTGGGTCCTGCTGGCGATCGTCAACGTCGAGGCTTTCGGATGGCGCTTGCCACTGATCCTGTTCCCGCTGGACTGGCTTCGACTTGCCGTGATCGCTCTTGTCGCGGCCTTTGTGTCGGTCCTTCTTCCGGTTCGACGCCTTGCGAAAATCGATCCCGCCGACCTGCTGAGGGTATTCGCCAATGAGCGCTAGAAAACCGCTGCTATCGATCGCCGCGATCGTCCTCCCGTCCCTCTTCCCCGTCGAGGCGGTGCCGCAAGGGTTCGCTGGCCTCGGTTCGAGCGCGGAAGGCTTTTCCATGCCCCGGCGAGGAGAGCCGCTGGTATTCCCCCGCGACCATGGCGCTCATCCCGACTACAGGATCGAATGGTGGTACGTCACCGCCGACCTAGAGGCCGCCGACGGTCGCAAGCTCGGCGCGCAATGGACGCTGTTCAGGTCGGCGCTCGCTCCGGGGGAGAAACCGGGTTGGTCCGATCCCCAGATATGGATCGGACATGCCGCCGTCACCACGTCCGACCGCCAGTATGTCGCCGAGCGCCTGGCGAGGGGCGGGGTCGGACAGGCCGGGGCCGTCGCGGCTCCATTCGAGGCATGGATCGACGACCGGGGGCATGAAGGGTGTCGGGAACGGAAGCGACCTCGACCAGCTCGATCTCCGCGCGGGCGGGCAGGACTTTTGGATATCGGCTCGCGCTCAGGGCGACAGGGCCGCTGGTCCTCCAAGGTGACAGGGGCTATTCCGTCAAGTCGCTGGCGGGTCAGGCGAGCTACTACTACTCGCAACCCTTCTATCAGGTGAGAGGTAACGTGAGCCTCGACGGCCAATCTATTGAAGTTACTGGGAAAGCATGGCTCGACCGGGAATGGTCGTCACAGCCGCTGGCATCCGATCAGACGGGGTGGGACTGGTTTTCGCTCCATCTGGATTCCGGAGAGAAGGTCATGGCCTTCCGGCTTCGCGATGGCGGCGGAGGATTCACGTCGGCCAACTGGATCGCCGCCGACGGGACGACATCGCCGATTGGTTCCGGGGATATTCTACTAGAGCCGCTTCGCACGGCGGACATCGATGGCAAACGTATCCCGGTGGAGTGGAGGGTCCGGATACCGAGCCGTGGCCTCGATATCGGCACAAAGGCACTCAACGACCGCTCCTGGATGGCGACGTCCACTCCCTACTGGGAGGGGCCGATAGAGTTCGACGGCACCGTTTCTGGGCGCGGTTATCTCGAGATGACGGGCTACTGATTTCGGGGCGCATGCGTTGTGCGGTCCGGGAATCCGAGTATGCCGAGGCCTGCCTCGGCGGCGCGGACAAGCGCTTCCCTTCCCATGCTTCCCGCCGAAAGCAGCGCCGTTCCGTTGGACGGAGACTTGCCCTCGGAGCCGTCCGGCCTGATGAACCTGAGCTTGGGTGTGAAAAGGACGGCGTCGGCCTGTCGCCACGCATTCTGAAACCAGGGTGCGCTCGTTCTGTCCGGGACGAGCGCGATGCCGTTGGCATGCTCGAAGAACTTGCGCAGCCACGGAGTAAGTCCGTTCCTTCCTCCGAACGGCGGGTTCATCCAGACAAACCCGCTCCAGCATGCTTCGAGAGAACCGGAGGAGATAAAGCGGGCGGCCGGGACAAAGGTCATTCCCACAGCAGGCGACGCGACATCGATGTCGAAGACGCAGCCGAGCGCGTCGAACACGTGCTTCGGCGTGTCCCATTCGTCGGATTTGCCAGAGGTTTCCCAGAAAGACATCGAGGTAAGCTTGGTGGATGTCCAAGCGTAGCCCGATTTCCGGCCGTGCGTTTCCGCCGGCGAAATTCTTGTCGGCAATACCGGAGAGAATTTCGCGCGAAGGAGGCGGTCGCGGCTTCCTACGCAAAAGACGGCGCGCGCTCCCGTATGAAGCGACGTCCGCGGTACCATTGTCGTGATGGCGAGTCCTTGATCGGCGCGAGGCATTGGTGGGCCTGCTTTGCCCTTCCGGTCAAACCGATATAGGCGATCTCGGTAGCGGTCACGATCTGGCCGCCCCCGATCGAGGGGCTGTGACCGAGCATAGAGATACGCATCACCTCGGGCTTCAACCGCCACAGGTCACCCATGTCGGTCAGGATGTCACCTGCGTCGGTGCTGGGGCCGGAGTAGCGGGCTATATAGTCATTGGCTTCGAAATCGAGGAGCGTCAGCACGAGAGTGCCGGGGTCGATCCGCTCCACCTTGCAGGCCTCGGGTGAATATTCGCGTGCCACGCTACATGGCTTCCCGAACTGCATCAGACCGTAATAATGGTAGGCGATGTCGCGTCGGGTGAGGTATTCGGCCTCCCAGACGATATTCTCGTGCTCTGCCTCCGCGTAAAACGCGTCACAGAGCTCGACCATGCTGTCCACGTATTCGCGTCTGTAATCGGCGTGCATCTCGAAACCCCATCAAGCCGCGATGGACCGGGATCGGCGGCGGATTTTGGCGACAGCCGAAAACCTTTACCAACCGGGGTAGAGCAAAGGCCTTCGACTGTTTGAATATGAGTTTCGCTGGCGGCGGTGGGAAGGTGTCCGATGATATACCCGAGGGCTACATCGGATTGCCAAAGGCACCGACAATTTCGAAAATGAACACGCGGGCGGTAGCCAAAGCTTCCAGCTTCCTTAGCTGGCGGTGCAGCCAATGCTCGGGTGACCTGAGCGCTTCAGCGATTGAAGCGGAGCAATTGCAACGTCTGAAGCCACCTAATGCGGTTGCCCATAAGTCGACACCTCGCAAATCGCTGTTTAGGACAGGGGCGTCGGACCGTCTTCCTCCGCCGCCCCTTCGAGAATCAGACGATGTCCGATCGAATGATCCGCGTACTTGAAGGCGAGACTACTGAGTACGGAGGCTATCATTGCCACCAGAATCAACCGCATTGGTCAGACCTCACAATGTTATCGCGTGGTATCGATGGAGGCTTCAGAGTGTTGCCTGGTCGTCTGGCGTACGCCTGAGGCACACAGATCGTGCCGTATCAGCCAGCATCCTGCCTTAGAGGCCCGCAGGCCTCGTTGGATGCCCCCTCACGGTGACGCATCGACTGTAGTCCGAACCAATTAAGCGTGAGAGCTATACAAAGGGTTGGTGCGCCACCTGTCCTCGAACGCGGTCGAAGTCCGTCGTTCAACGCGGCTCTATGCCGAATTCCTGCGCGTCCAGATCCTGTTCCAGCTTGACGAGCGCGCGATCGCTGATTTCGCCTGTGCGATACATCTTGAGGAGTTCGGCGCGGCCCGCCTTGATCGCTGCCAGCATTGCTGTGGACGGTGGCATGGCGGCGGCGCTAGCTCTCGCAGTGTCGACGAGGGAAGAGGCCTCGCGGTCGGCACGGTTCCGGTATTGCTCAAGCAAGCATCGCTCCTCCTTCGAGGCCTGCGAGCTCAGGGCGGCCGAGAACGCCTTTAGCTGGGCCTGTGATAACCTCATTCGTGCCATCGCCTCGTCCCGGGCGAGCCGTTCCGAGCTCTGCGATCCGGTAGAGGGCAAGAACTTCACCAAGAGCGGCAGCGTCGGACCTTGGACCAGGACGGTCACGAAGATCACCCCGAAAGCCGAGACCAGAATGACGTCCCTGCCAGGGAAATCCTCTGGAAGAGCCAGTGCGGCCGCGAGGGTGACCGGCCCGCGAATGCCCGCCCAGCCCAAAATCACCGTTACCGAAAGATCGGGCTTCATTCTGGCCCTAAGCCCAAGGCGGCTCGCCAGCATCCATAAGACTTCGGACCCGAACAGCCAGAAGAACCTCGAGATCAATACCACACCGACAATCACCCCGGCTGGCACTATGAGTTCGGTTATCGCCTGATCGCTGGTGGCGATCCGATCCAGGGTGCCCCTTAGCGACAGCCCGACGAGGATAAACAGGATCGACTGGAGGACGAAGACAAGAATTTTCCAATAGCTGCGTGCGGCAATCCTGGTCGCCGCGGAGAAAATCTCGTGCTGCCGCCATCCGAGTATCAGGCCTGTCGTCACTGTCGATAAGACACCGGAGACGCCGATACGCTCGGCGGCGATGTAGGACGAGGCTGCGAGCAGCATGGTTCCGGTGATGACGATCTCGCTGCTGGCCAGTCGCTGCAGGACCATAACCCCCGCATTGCCGAGGCAATATCCGACGGCTATCCCGCCGCAGGCGACCAGCGCGAACATGCCGAGCGCCTCCGGCGCGCTGAAGGAGCCAGCGGCTGTCCAAGCGACCGCGAAATGGAAGAGCACCAGACCGCTGGCGTCATTCACCAGGCTTTCGCCGCCGAGCACCGTGGTGACCCGTGTGGGAAGGCGAAGCTTTTCCAGTACGGCTTTCACGGCCACCGCGTCGGGAGGCGAGACGGCCGCACCCAACGCGAACCCGACGGCCCAGGGGAGTTCAGGAAACAAGACATGGAACGCAACGCCCACGCACGCCGAGGTGAAGAACACTGCGCCGACCGCCAGGGAGATAATGGTGGCAGAATGACGCTTGAAGTCACGCCAGACCGTGGCGTAGGCGCTACTGAGCAGCAACGGAGGCAAGAACAACACGAGGATGAGGTGCGGGTCGAAGGTCACGGTCGGGATGCCGGGCACAAAGGCGAGCGCCGCGCCGCCGCCGATCATCGCCGCTGCCGGAGGGAGCCGCAGATACCGAGCCATCAACTCCAGGATCACGACCACCAAGAGCAGGAGCACCAGGAACTCATACTGTGACTGCAGCGACATCGAAGCCCTTTCGCCCTCGTAGCTGGGTTACAAGAGCGACCTTATCGCCGCGGACGACAGCGATAAGCTAGACAAGGGTGTATCTTGGCAGCTCGGCTCACGCGGGCCTCATGTCGAGGCGGCCAGGATTCGAACCGGGGTCGCCTTATAGGACGGCGTCCCGGATTTCCTGTCGAAATGGCTCAGCGCGACCAGTACGTTCAGTTCCGGAAAGTAGCCTGCAGCCGATCCCCGAGCGATGTCGTATTTTACAGCAGTGAAGCCAGCGACTACGCGCTTCACGCTCTCGTCCTCACCGTCGTCTGGAGCGGCGACGATGTCGACCTTCGATCCATCTTCAAGCCCACGCTCCTCAAGGTCGATGGCGTTCATGAAGACGACATCCCGGCGGCCGAACACCCCGCGATAGCGGTCGTTCAAACCATAGACAGTCGTGTTGTACTGATCGTGGCTCCGCACCGTGGTGAGGGTGATGATGTCCGGGTAAGAGAGGCGGGGGTCTTCCTCGATCTCCAACGCGACGATGAAGTTCGCCTTGCCGTTGCTCGTCCGCCATTCCCGCCGTGACGCGGGCACATCGAGATGGAAGCCGCCCGGCTGGCGTACGCGCTTGTTGAAATCCCTGAAGTCGGGAAACACGGTTTCGATCTTGTCGCGGATACGGTCATAGTCGGCGATCATGCCATCCCAGTCGATGCCATGTTTCCCGCCGAGGGTGGCTTTTGCCATCCCGGCGATGATGGACGGTTCGGAGAGAAGATGCTCACTCGGCGGGTTCAGAAAGCCCCGAGACGCATGAACCATGCATGTCGAGTCTTCGACGGTCACCGACTGACGTCCGCTCTCCTGGAAATCGACGTCGGTTCGCCCGAGTACGGGCAGGATCAAAGAGTTCTCGGCGATGAGCAGATGGGAGCGGTTGAGCTTGGTGCAGAGATGGACCGCAAGTTCAAGCTTCCTCATTCCGGCGAATACCCGGTCGGGATCGGACATGGCGACCGCGAGGTTTCCTCCGAGACAGATCAGGGCTTTCGATCGTCCGGCGATGATCGCGTCGATGGCCTCGACGGCGTTATGTCCTTTCTCGGCGGGCGGCCGGAAGCCAAAGGCCCTTTCCATGCCGTCGAGCAGCGACTTGTTCGGGATTTCGGTGATGCCGACCGTACGGTCGCCCTGTACGTTCGAGTGACCCCGTAGCGGGCAGATGCCAGCACCGGGCTTCCCCATGTTGCCGCACATCATGAGGAGGTTCGCAAGCTGCTGTACATTGGAGGTGCCGTTGCGATGCTGCGTGATGCCCATGCCGTAGCAGACGATGACACGCTCCGAACGCACGTAGACGAGGGCCGCGCTGTCGATCGCGGCCTTCGTCAGACCGGACTTCTTTACGATGAGGTCCCAGCTTGTGTTCGCGAGGTCGGACAGTAGCGCGTCGAAGCCAGCCGTGTGGGTCTCGATGAATTCGCGGTCGAGCAGGCCGCTGCCTCCGTTGGCCAGGTCTTCCCGATCAAGTTCCACCACCCGCTTCATGATGCCCTTGAGCGCGGCAACGTCGCCACCGCTCCTTACCTGATGATAGGCCGAGGCGATGGGTGTGGAAGTCAGCGTGACCATCTCCACCGGGTTCTGGGGAGCGGCGAATTTCTCCAGCGAGCGTTCCTTGAGGGGATTAAAGACGATGATCGGGACGCCGCGCCGTGATGCGTCGTGCAGCGTCGTCATCATGCGCGGATGGTTTGTTCCCGGATTGTGGCCGAAGCTGAAAATGGCGTCGCACTGGTCGAAGTCTTCCAGAACGACTGTGGCCTTTCCGATCCCTATCGAAGCGGGCAAGCCGACGCTCGTCGCTTCGTGGCAGAGATTGGAACAATCGGGGAAATTGTTCGTACCGTATGCGCGGACGAAAAGCTGATACAGGAAGGCCGCCTCGTTCGAAGCGCGCCCCGACGTGTAGAACTCGGCCATCCGGGGATCGGGAAGTGCGTTGAGTTTCGTGCCGATAACGTCGAACGCCTCGTCCCAGCTGATCGGTTGATATCTGTCCGTGGCCTTGTCGTAGACCATCGGGTGTGTCAGCCGACCCTTGCCCTCAAGCTCGTAGTCGCTCCAACCCCACAGCTCACTGACGGTATGCTGCTCGAAGAAGTCCAGTTCAACGCGCTTGGCGGTGGATTCCCACGTGACGGCCTTTGCGCCGTTCTCGCAAAACTCGAAGGATGACGTGTGTTTCGGGTCAGGCCAGGCGCACCCTGGGCAATCGAAGCCGTCAGGCTGGTTCGATTTAAGCAGGGTCATCGAGCCCTGTATGACGATTTTTTCATGGATCAGTGCTTCCGCCGTGGCCCTTAGGGCGTCCCACCCGCCAGCCGGGCGCGTGTAGTCCTCGATACCCTCAGGGCGTTTGTCGATCATCACCATCTCCTTTCGTATTTCCAGTGAGAAGATCACGCGGAGCGGCGTTCGCGTGAGACATACTCAAGTATGCGTTGATGCGCCGACAAATGGTCCCGTAGTTTTAAACATAGGATAGGGCCGCATCATGCCGCGGGCAAAATCGGAGACAAGGCCATGTACATCGAGACCATGACGAAGTTCGCGGAGGCAGGGTCCCACAAAGCTGAGATGGTGAACAGCCAACTTTCGGGGTTCTTCATCGGCGCAATCCTGGCAGGAGCTTACATCGGTTTCGGCGACATCGTTATGTTTACGGTCGGTGCTCACCTCGACCAGGCTTGGTCGCATCTGGTCATGGGGGCTGTGTTCGCGTCTGCCCTGACGATTGTGGTGTTCGCGGGCTCTGAGCTTTTCACGGGTACGGCGATGTACATGTCCTTCGCGCTATTCCAGCGTCTAGTTTCGACTTCTGACGTGATGAAAGTCTGGACGGCTTGCTGGATCGGCAACCTGGCCGGAGCGATCCTTCTGGCGGCGGTCTTCCGCGCTGCGGGCGGTGGCGTCCTTCTGGGAGACGGAAGCGCGCCTTTCTATGCTGCGGTCGTCGGGAAAATGTCGGCGTCGCCGCTGGTGCTGATTGCGAAAGGATTTCTTGCAAACTGGTTAGTGTGTCTCGCCATCTGGATGTGCGGCAGAACGGAGAACGATGCCGCCAAGATCGCTCTTATCTTCTGGCCCATCATGATATTCGTGGCGGCTGGCTTCGAGCACTCGGTGGCGAACATGTTCACGTTCGCTATCGCACTAATGGGCAATGCGCCGGACTCCGTGAGCGTGGCTGGCGCTCTTTATAACCTCTCGATGGTAACCGTCGGGAACCTGCTCGGGGGCGTCGTCATGCTGGGGTTCGCCTACAAGGCGCAAGAATCCGGCGTCGGCCACGAGGGCCATTACAAGCCCCTGCCGATTTCGGAGAGGAAGGCGACCCGTCACGGTTCTTCGGGACGGGCCTGAGGTTCATGGTGTTCGGATGTAATCGGAAAGCATAATTTCTCCACGGATCGCCCCAGCTCCGCACAAGCCCGAGAAGCGAAAGATGTAACGTAACCGAAGATGGAGATTCCATGAGAGTAGGATCAGCTTCAGACATCTACCAACTTTTCTTGCCCAAAGCGAAAACCAACAACAACATAGAATCAATGGAAGTGCCACCAGCGCCGACAATCAGCAGCTCTGCCGGTGGGCTCGCAAACGATGAGGTCGCGGCAGCGTTCCTTGCCCGGCTTGCCAAAAGCAATTTCGAACGTGACGATACGAATGGCGACGGTTTCGTCGACAAGAATGAGTACATCGGCGCTAAGACACAGGTCAGATCCGGCGGCTATCAAGCAAGCGCGTCCGACGTTCAGAAGACGTGGAGCGAACTGGACAAAGACGGAAAGGGCCGTATCAACGAGCAGGAATACTCCCAGGGATTTTCCTCAATGTTCCAAGTCGAAGCTGGGACCTTTGGCAAACCGCTTCGATAGGCGCTTGCCACGCTGCACCGATATCGGGACGAAATCGATTGTCCCGATATCATCACCACGTCATGCCATTTGAATGGCATTCTCTTGTACGCTTTCGACCGCTACCTTCCAGCTCACCAATGAGGAAGCAGGATATGAGTGATCAAAAGAAAATCTTCGTTACCGGAGCATCGTCCGGCGTCGGGAAGGCAATTTGCCAGCTTTTCCTGAAAAAGGGCTGGCAGGTCATCGCGACCTTGAGAATTCCGGAGACGTATGGACAGGCGGAGACCGCGGACCTCTCGATCTTACCTCTCGATGTCACCGACAAGCACTCGATTGAACGGGCGCTCGCGATCGCTTACGAGCGTCACGGCGCTATTGACGTCGTCGTAAACAACGCCGGGTTTGGCGAGTTCGGAGTTTTCGAGGGGATCGCCGACGATCGCATAAGGGCTAATTTCGAGGTGAACGTCTTTGGCGTTATGAACGTCATACGCGCCGTTCTCCCGCGCATGCGGGAAGTGGGCCGCGGCACGATCGTCAATATCAGTTCCGGCGGCGGGATTATAGGGCTTCCCGCGACGTCGATCTACCTCTCGACAAAGTTCGCGCTCGAGGGCTTCACCGAGTCGATCTGGTACGAGCTTGACGGATTGGGCATCGGTATCAAGCTCGTCGAGCCTGGTGGGATCGAGACCCCGTTCCTCCAGAAGATCGCCGGGCAAGCTACAGTCAACATACCTCCCCATGACTACACAGAGTTTCAGCTGAAAATCCGTAGACGAATGGGCGAGTTGTCCTGGGAGCGATCCACGGCCGCAGAGATCGCCGATGTCGTCTGGGAGGCATCGACCGACGGCAAGAACCAGCTGCGCTACTTTAATGGACCGGGTATCCAGCATCTCATCGACGCGCGTCGCACTGCCGGAGAGGTTGATTATGAGAAGCTGATGAGGGCGGAATTCGGTTTCGCATGATCGAGGAGGGCACTCAAAGCGCGGTTTCGTTGGTGTGTCGTCTCACAAAATCGACGAACGCCCTCAACCCCGCCGATAGATCGCTTCTCATCGGATAGTAAAGCTGGAGGCCGGGGAACGGAGGCGTCCATTCCTCCAGCAGTCTGCAAAGTCGCCTATCCGCCAAGTGCTTTCTGACGAGAGGATAGCCCGTATAGGCAATCCCATGATTACCAAGCGCCGCTTCTACGGCTAACGCATAGGAGTTGACTGTAAGGCGGCCGGGTACCTGCACCGAGAACGCACCATTCACCCCGGAAAACTCCCACGAGTACATCGCGCCTCCCGGCATCCTGATGCGTATGCAGTCATGTCTCGAAAGATCGTGAGGGCTGGAGGGACGCGCCACCCAGTCCAGATATTTCGGAGACGCGACGACCGCCATCTCGTATCGGTCCGAGCCGATCTTCACGCCGATCATGTCACGGGGGACCGCTTCGGCGAACCGTATTCCAGCGTCGAATCCCTCCGCTACGATATCGACGAACTTCCCGTCGGCAACGATGTCGAGGGACATTTCGGGGTGGGCGGCCAGGAACGCTAGGAAAATCGGCTGCATCAACTGAAGAGCCATCCCTTCACTCGTGCTGATGCGAAGCGTTCCCTTCGGCGTCGAGCGGAAGCGGTTTAATCGGTCGATCGCTCCGTCGATCGTGCCTACGGCACCATGTATTTCCGACAGAAAGGCCTCGCCCTCATCCGTCAAAAACACGCTTCGAGTAGTCCGCCTGAACAGTCGCACACCGAGGTCAGCCTCGAGTCTGGCCACAGCGCGACTGAGCGCCGATCGGGAGATGTCGAGCTGGGCAGCCGCAACGCGAAAATTCCGGCTCGCACTCAGGGCAATAACACACCGGAGCGACTGTAGGTCGAGGTTCCTCATGCACTTTCAGACAGCGCTGTCGAAACGGTGTTGATCTTGCTCGAGCACGGCACTTGGCCGTTGGCGCTCTGACCGCCGCAGTAAGGTGGGCATTGGACGAGGTTCATGTAAAAAAGCCTCTCCTCATGAGGAAGCTTTGCCAGTGTCGCCTCAATCATCTCTTCCGCTTCCGCTGGGTTCATGATTCGTCTGAGCGTTGTGGCGGCTCGTAACTCGTGAAGCGAATTTCCGCTCTCGCGGGCCGTCTCGTAAGCCTGTCTGAGGTCTGCGTTGCCCTCGGCGATGTGCCCATCGAGCGGGACTGAAATCAGTAACGTGCCTCTTATTCGCAGGAGATCGGACATCTGGAATATCTCTCCGCCAGTCCGCGCGGTGCTGATCGCGGTCTCGATGTGCCGAATTGCGTGCGATACTTCCCCGACGGCGGCATATGCTTCTGCCAAGGCAGCATGAAAGCTCACCAGCATATGATCGTGGTTTCGGGATGCCATTACGTCAATCGCGCTTCCCAGCATCGTCACGCCTTCCGCCGCAGATCCCTGGCGCATGCGGATTTCCCCGCTAAGCCCATTGCTGACCGCATGGAACGCAGCAAGGGAATGTCGTTCCGAAACTTCGGCCAACCTTTCGATCATACCGTTGGCGACCGCCAGATCGCCTTTCCAGATGGCATTCGAAGCGGCGTATGCGAGGGCGATGCAAAGCGGAATGGGATGGCTGTAAGCAGCGGCGATGTCGATCGCGTCGCGAGCCGTGATTTCCGACCGCCTGCCGTCGCCCTGGAAGAGTTGTACGCGCGCGAGCTGGACCTTTGCCCGAATGAACTGGGTGAACACCACGAGTGTCAGATCGAGATCTACGGAGCCGCCGACCGGACATGATTCTTCGAGGACTGCGCGGGCAGCGATCAAGTCGCCGTTATAGGCATGGCAGATGCCCTTCATCCAGAGCACGAGCCGCCTGGCGAGGACGTCGGACGAGCCCATGCATGCTGTCTCGGCAGCATCGGCTATGCGCGCGCCGGCGTAACAGTCTCCCGCCCGCATGAGGAAAATGTTGAAGCCCGCGATGATTTCGAGCCTGAGCCTGAGATTGCCGAGGTTATCGGCGATTTCCAAGGCGCGTTTGAAAGAAGCCGTGACGATTTCCTGCGCCTCTCTGACGATGATCCCTGAAACCGCACGCGCCTGATGCAGCAAAGCCTCCGCGACCTCGTCGATCATCACGGAAGGGAGCGACGAGAGCGCCCGATCGCTCCACCTGAAACATTCCTCGAGAAGGGATAGCTCCAGGAACAGCGGGGACGAATAGGCGATGAGTAGGGCTCCAAGCTCCGGGTCACCAGCCTCGCTGTAACACCAATCGATCGCGCTTCTGACGTTCGCCAACGCCTCGGGAAAAGTTTTCGATAGACCGGTCAGATGAAACGGGTCTGCCTTCTGGGCTTGGGCCCTGAGTAAGTCGAGGAAGTACTCCGCATGGGCGTGCGCGACGCCCTCAACCTCCGACGGGTCGCAATGTAGCTTGTCGAGCGCGTATGCTTTCGTCGTTTCCGCCAGCCTGTATCTCAGCGCGCCGTTTGCGCTCAGGACACGGGAGATCAGCGATTTGTCCGCTAGCGCGTCGAGCACGTCGTCGGTCTCGATTCGAGATATTTTCGATGCCGTTTCGGCGGTGAACGACCCGCTCAGCCATCCGGTTCTCCGAAGGACCAGCTTTTCGTCCGGTGATAGGAGGTTATAGCTCCAATCATGCAGGGCCAGCACGGTCTGATGACGTGGAAGCGCGGTTCGACGGCCGCCCCAATGGATGCCGAACCTCTGCTGGAGCAATTCGAGTGTGCGGGAAAGGCCGTGAGACGCGGCGCGCGCCGCCGTCAGTTCAAGGGCGAGGGCCATCCCGTCGAGCCTGCGGCATATCTCCGCTGCAAGATCGATTTCACCTTGCCCGAGCTCTGTCTCGCCACCTGCCGCCGCCATCCGGTCGAGAAACAACTGTACCGCCGGAAAACGGCGGCTGTCATCGCCGACTACGTCTGCGCCTGGCGTCGTCAATGGAGCGATCTTGTAGACTTGCTCGCCTTCGACCCGCAGCGCTTCGCGACTGGTCGCGAGGATGCAAAGCTCCGGGCAGTAACGGTGCGCCCGTTCCGCCAACTCGGCCGCGGCTTCGATGACATGCTCGCAGTTATCGAGGAGCAGGAGGATTCTCTTCTCCTTGAGGAAATTGCAGACCACGGCAACAGCCGCCTGCGCGGGAGCTGCGACGCCGAGATTGGATGCGACGGTTGTCGCGACCAAGGCCCCATCCGTCACCGGAGCCAGATCGACAAAAAGAAGCCCATCCCGGAAACCATCCGACATCTTGTGGGCCGCGGCGATCGCGAGCGTGGTCTTGCCTATTCCACCCGCGCCTAGAACGGTGACGAATCGATGGGATACGAGACGCTCGCAAGTCTCTTCCAGTGCCGTCTCCCGCCCAACCATTCGAAGGAGCGGCGGGGGGAGGTGATTTTCGGTTTTCGCTATCGGTGCCGCAACCGTGTCGCTTCGTGCGACGTCGGTCTCGATTTCCGCCGAAAGCATGTAGCCGCGACCGGACACGTTGCTGATGAACGCCGCGCCGCTATCGTTCGTCCCGAGCGATTTCCGCAAAGCGGAGATATGCACCCGCAGGCTCACCTCGTCGACGACGGTATTTGGCCAGGCTCTGGCCGTCAGATCGCGCTTAGAGACAACACTACCGCCGTTTTCCACGAGAACCGACAGAAGGTCGAACGCACGGCTTCCGATCGACACTGGAACGCCGTCGCGTTCCAGTCGTCGTTCTATCGGCAAAAGCCTGAACGATCCGAACCTGTAGGACATTCGCGATCTCCCGCAGCAGCCGGGATGCCCGGCGGAGACGACCGATTCTTACAGGTTGGACGCGGCCGCTATTGAACACTGCGCCTCGAGATCCCCGAGGGCGCTCTGCCAAGATACGCCCATGCGCGACGTCGTGCGATGCAAACCAAAGTATGCATAGCAATACGCGTCTAGTTGAGGGCTGTAATCTTTCGCGGCTCTCTCGATTCGGCGGATGTCTGCTGAAGGATGTCGTACTTCCTGACAAGGTCCGGCAATGTGCGCGAGTTCATTTTCCGCATTACCCTCCCGCGATGTACCTTGACCATGATCTCGCTGATACCGAGCTCATAAGCGATAATCTTGTTCATCAGGCCGCTCGTGACGGCTTCGAAAACCTGGCGTTCCCTGGGGGTGAGGCTGACCGCGCAGGTCCTGATCGACTGGCGGGCAATGGAGGCGCTCCGTTCCCGCTGGTCCAGCTCGAACGCCGCAGCGACGGCCCGGAGCAAGGCGTGCTTGTCGATCGGCTTTAGCAGAAAGTCCACCGCACCGGATTTCATCGCATCGACGCTGGCGCGAACATCGTCGACCTGACTGACATAAATAACGGGGAGGGGACCACCGGGCCGGTGCTGGACCATCCCGCAATCCGTGCTGCCCTGATCCGCGCTGATCACAACGCACCCGGCGCGGGGTTCATCTGAAGCGGACGCGAATTCCTCGCGATCATCGTATTCAGCCACGTCGTAGCCGTTGTCACGAAGCAAGAGGGCCACTGTGGCGCGGCTTGCGAGGTCGCTTTCGACCAAGTGTACAGTTTGTTGCGGTTCAGGCGACTGGTTGGCCATATGGATGTCGGTGCTGAGTTGCATGTATGAATCTCCTCGCTGTTGACCGCATCACTTTCGGCGAGAGAGTTCGTGTCGGCGAGTTTAGAGACGTTGGAATGCGAAAAGGTTTGTTGTGGGTCTGAAGTTTTGTTGGGGTGAGAAAACAAAAGGTAACGGCTAGGCGCGTCGCGCGCCGAATTCTTGAAAAGATTATGCTTTATCAGACGCATAACGAAATTTAACGACCATTAACTGCGTACACTCCGCGATGATGGCGTATTCCTCAGGGCATAGAAGCCCGGAGACAGATCAATGGCCTACCGACAATCACTAAACTTACAGGTCATCCTCCCGGTGCAGGTACTGCCGGAGACGATCAACAATTTCTTTACCGCCCTGAACGACGAAGATCTCGCCGGAGTTGTCAGGGGCTTCGCCAGTGATGCCGTCATCAACGACCAAATGCAGGAGTTGTCCGGGATCGAAGAGATCATCGGCTGGGCCGAACAGGACATCATCGGCTTTCATGTTCGTGCGGCCATCCTGGATATACGACTCCGGCCCTCTGGTGCGATCGTTTCAGCGAAAATCACGGGCGATTTCGACGCCCCCGGTCTGCCCGAACCGCTGATCCTGCTCTTTTACTTCGTGCTCAGCGACAACCTCATCGATCAACTCATTATCCTGAGGAGCGGCGTGTGATCCGCCGGACCTACGGTATTTTGCGAGATGCCCAACAAAACGCAATCTTCAGTCACAGGAGTAATTAAAATGTCCGAATTTTCGAAAGTAGTCGTGCTCGGCGGAAGCGGCATGATCGGAGCAAGGGTCGTCGAAAGGCTGAAGGGTCTCGACGTCGAGGTCGTCGCCGCTTCCCGCCGAACCGGAGTCAACACGGCCACTGGGGAGGGACTCCTGGAGGCCCTCTCCGGGGCGAACGTCGTCGTCGACGCGTCAGATGTCCACTCGTTCGACGAGGAGACGCTTCGGGACTTTTTCGTCGTTTCGGGAAGGAACGTCGCAAAGGCGGAGATGGAGGCGGGCGTCAAGCACCATGTGACGTTGTCGATCGTGGGAGTAGATCATCTGCCCGGCAACCCATACTACGCCGCCAAGGCGCGACAGGAGCAGGTGGCCCGATCTTCCGGGACCCCTTTTACGATCGTCAGGTCCACCCAGTTTTTCGAGTTCCTGCCAACCATTTCCGGGGGGTTCGCAAAGCAGAACTCGGTAAATCCCCCCGACGCGCTTCTGCAGCCTATCGCCGCCGACGATGTGGGTGGTATTTTGGCCGAGATCGCATTGGAAAAGCCGAGAAATGCGGTGGTTCAGATCGCGGGCCCCGAGCGCGACGCCATCGCGCACTGGCTGCGCAGGGCGTTTTCGGTAACGAACGACACGAGGGTAGTCACCGCCGACAGGACGGCGACCTGGTTCGGGGCACCTTTGGAACAGGAATCCCTGGTTCCGACCCATCCGGATCGCATGGGTACCATGTTTTTCGACCGGTGGTCCACGACCCCGTCGGCTCGCCTGGCGCTTGGTGGCAATCGCTATGCCACCGCCTCGGCGGAGCTGGAGCGGCAGATCAAGGTCTGACGCCACCGCGCATCACACTCAGGTCTCAATCAACTCCGCCTAGCAGTCCCGCCGCTTTCGAGCGCAGCGGCATCGTGTTGCCGCTTAACTACACGATCGCCTTCAACAGATCGTCTCGGCGAGGTTCCGTAAACGCGCTTGAAGGCGGCTCCGAAAGCCGCCTCCGAGCCGTAACCCACGTCGTTGGCGATCTGCGCGACTGTTGCGGTCCGATCTCTGAGCGCTTCGCGGGCTAGCGTCATGCGCCACCGCGTAAGGTACTCCAGCGGAGGTTCTCCGACGACCCGCGCGAAGCGTTCGGCGAACTGCGATCTCGAGAGACCGCTTGTCGAGGCCAAGTCACCGACACGCCAATGTCTTCCGGGTGCGGCATGCATGGCCGAAAGCGCCTTGAAGATTTGAGGGTTGGAAAGGGCGGCAATCCAACCGACTGCCTGCCCGTTGTTGGAATGGCTCCGGATCATCTCCACGAAGATCATATGCATGATCTCTTCACATATGATCTCGGCCCCGGGGCGTCCCTCGGTCATTTCGGCTTCCAGCCGCAGCAGCAGCCCCCTTATCCATTCCGCGGTCGCAGTTCCGGCCCTCAACAGGAGAACCGCTGGAAGGGACGAGGTGAGGAACTCCAGGTTCCTGTCCGATGTCATCCTGCCGCCGACGAATGTCACCGTCGGCCCGTCGCCATTGTCGAGTTGCGCGAATCCGGCAGTCGCATTGGCAAATACCTGGTCAGCGGATAGCACCCTGCTTGAACGGTGGTTGCCGACGGTGAAGGGCGTGGACCTTGTCAGCAGGAAGCAGTCCCCGGTTTGAAGATTGTAGCTTTCATGCCCATCCACATCAAGGAAGCATGCGCCTTCCGTGACCGCGTTGAATTTCATGCCGTCGTGCATTTCGACGCGGACAGCAAAGTGCCCTTTCGCGCGGAGACCTGTCGACAAAACTCCACGGGCTCGGGTCAGCCGCAAGATGTTTGAAAAGGGATCGGACGACATTTCGGACGTTCGCTACAGATTACAGGAGCATTAAACATAGTTTGTCTTGTCTCGATTTGCCATATCAGGTGCCAGACGAAAGTGAGGCACTCATGAAAAACAACGCTCAAACACCACTCGGAACCAAATGGGGTCCGGCTGCTACCGCTCAGTTGGTGGCCGACGGCATCGACTTGCAAGGCAAGGTCTTCCTCGTCACGGGCGGCGCGTCAGGGCTCGGTCTCGAGACGACGCGGGTTCTCGCGTCCAAGGGGGCCGAAGTGGTCGTACCCGCGAGGCGCGTGGTGGATGCCGAAAGCGCTCTCAAAGATATTCCGGGAACGGAAGTCCATGAGATGGAACTCACGGATAGAATGTCCGTGGAGCGCTTCGCGACGCGATTTCTGGAAACGGCCCGCCCCATCCATCGACTGATACTGAACGCGGGCGTAATGGCGACGCCGCTCTTTCGCGACGAGGACGGCAACGAAGGCCAGTTCGCCACCAACCATCTCGGCCATTTTAGGCTCGCCACACTGTTATGGCCAGCGCTCAAGGCCGCGAGGGGTGCGCGGATCGTTGTACTGTCGTCCCGTGGACACCTGATCGACGGTGTCCATTTCGACGACTTGCGGTTCGAAAAGCGGCTATACGACAAGTGGCAAGCCTACGGACAGTCGAAAACCGCGAACGCGCTATTCACCGTCGCTGCCGACGTTCGAGGGAGAACTCACGGAATCAGGGCGTTTTCAGTGCATCCCGGCTCGATCGTCGGGCCGCTGGCCCGCCATCTGTCGCCTCAAGAGATCGACGGGTTCGGCGCGCTTGACCAGAATGCGCAGCCCATCATCGACCCCGAGGCGGATATGAAGAACTTTGCCCAAGGCGCTGCGACGACCGTCTGGTGTGCGACCTCGCCGCTACTCGATGGCTTGGGAGGCCTCTATTGCGAGAACAGCGACGTCGCGGCGATCGAAGAAACCGAGCGCAAAGGCGTGCGTCCATATGCCATCGACCCGGAAGCTGCCGATCGGCTATGGCGGGTGAGTGTGGCCCTAACGGGAAGCGACATCGGATAGAGCTGCGGCTGACGAACCGTCCAAGACAGCTTTTTCGATCTTTCGGCTCGCTGCTGGTGACACCAACAGCGAGCCGGATGCGACCTTGCGACGAGATCCCTTTGTCTGCCGGTCTGTGGAGTTCTCCGCCACATATACACGCGTCCGTTGCGGCTCAGCCGTAGCCGCGATGTAAACCGCCGCCGACGCGAGACCCGCCATCATCAGGATGATGGTAAAGTAGAAGGAAGCCGGAATAAGTGGGACAGAAGGACTCTGCTCCGAATAGCTCGAGCGCATGTCTTAACACTCTCTGAGACGTTGATGTTGCTGGCGGAAAATGAATTTCGATTGGGGGTGTCCGGGCTTGGAGACAAGTCGCTCCGGAGCCGTTGGCGGCTCAATATTTGGCCGTGCTGCTGTCATGTAGGTTTTGCAGGATCGAGGATCGCATTGCGCAAGCAATACCAGACGATCTCACCTGCGTGCTGTACTCACCGCGACCATCAGATGTGCGATATTTGGCATGAAGAAATCCCGGATCGCGTCATAAGCCTGGTCCGAAATGCCTTCGGCGGTCCGCATCAGAGTTTCCGCGAGCTCCAGATCGGCACCGCTCTAAGCGATTGTAGATCGACGCCGCTCTCCTCTGTGGGGTCATCGAAGTCCAAGGTTCGGCTTTGCCGAGCATTCGGGCCTTCTGGCTGTGAAACCTGATGGAGCTTCCACAGCCGCCTGTGCGTGCACCCGGATGCGGATAAGCGCGATGCGAAATTGATCTACGCCAAATTCGATCTCAAGTTCGTTCAGTAGACGCAGTTTGAGAGGGCTGTCTCGGCAGTCAACAATGTCAAAACGTGGCCGTATCCTGATATCTCCGTTCAAGGCTTGATCAGCGCCTTAGCGTCGTGATCGTTGGTCGATAGGCCAGATATGAAACAAACGCGTTCCGCGCGTAATTATACGCTGGTATGCGGCCAGTCTCGTATAGCCGCCGGGTGATGGAATCATTCAAAGAAGAGATACGGTCAGTCCGGTATCACTGCGCCAACGTGGGCGTGCCAGTGCGCGCGTACGTTCCCATCGAAAAGAGGCAAATGCGACGTCCGAGGCGAAAGGCCTGCTCAGACCCTAAATTTTAACACGCGTCAGCTTGTCGGGGTTTTTCACGATAAAGATCGCCGAGATCCTGCCATCGCGGATGTCCAAAGCCGTAGTTTGAAGCACGCCATTTGAGTCCAGGCCCACAAATCCCTTTAGGCCATCAATGGTGACGGTTCGAAGGAAAGTCGGTAGAAGCACCGCCTTCTTTCGAGCGGAAACGAAGAGGCGCAGTGCACGCTCCAAGCCGTAGATAACAGCCCGCAATGCGCGAACCTTTCCGCCGCCGTCTGTGTGTATTTCAACGTCGCGTGTCAGCAACTCCGAAAGCGCCGCGACATCACCGTCGCGCGACGCGGCAAAGAAAGCGCGCACAATCTCATCGGCCTCCGCTTTTCCGATATTGTAACGTGGACGTGCATTTCGAACATTCCTACGCGCTCGGGAAGCAAGTTGTCGAACAGCGGTCGGCTCACGTTCAAGCACAACCGCCACCTCGGTCAGCGCCATGTCGAATACGTCATGGAGCAGGAAAGCCGCCCTTTCGAGCGGTGAAAGTCGCTCCAACGCCAACATCAGCGTAACAGTAACATCGTCGGAAACGATGTCGTACGTGTCGGCGCATTCAATTAGCGGCTCTGGCAACCATGGACCGACATAGAGCTCGCGACGCGCTCGCGCCGACTTCATTCGATCGAGGCATAACCGCGTGACAATACGGGTGAGGTAGGCCGTCGGAGTTTGAATGTCCTCGTTAGCGTGTGACCAACGCAGCCATGCATCCTGCAGGACATCCTCCGCTTCGGTGATGGAGCCCAGCATCCGGTATCCGAGGCGCAGCAGGCGCTTTCGCTGCAGCGTAAATTCCCTCAGTTTCCGATCTTCAGGCGATACCGAGGAGCTCTCTTCAAACGCTGTCGTCCCCGTAGGACTGCTTCGAATCTGGTCCGGCTCGCTATCGCCGTAGTGCCACATATCGCTCTCCTTGGACTCAAATTTCCTCATGATGAACCGGCTAATCTGCGCTTGCTGCATCAAAATCGGAAAATAAATAACGTCGTCATGTCACGCCTTCAATCTCCATCTCGTCATTGGATCAGTGCCGACCACCGGCGCAGTCAAAGGAGATCATCATGAAACAAACCACCCGCCTTAACTGGCACGAAATAGCTCCAGCTGGAGCCAAAGCGCTTTTCGGGGTCCATCATTACGTGTCGCACAACACGAATCTTCCCGAGGAACTTATCCACCTCGTGTTCCTGCGTGTCTCCCAGATAAACGGCTGCGCGCATTGCATCGACCTGCATACCCGCGACCTTCTCAAGACTATGGCCGCTGACAAGGTCGCTCTGGTCCCAGTGTGGGAAGAGGTGCCATACCTTTTTCCCGACAATTATCGCGCGGCGCTGGCTTGGGCCGAAGAGGTCACACTTGTCAGCGAGACCCATGCTTCCGATGACGCCTACGCTGCCGTATCGGCGGTTTTCGAGCCGAAAGATCTGGTCGACCTCACGATCGCAATCGCAGCTATGAATGCTTTTAATCGGCTTGGCGCTCCGTTCCGGCTGCCGGTGAAGGCGCAGCCCTGAACAGGCACGCGCGCGCCGTCGCCTAACCGCGGCGGCGCTTTTCAGGGGCTTGTCCCCCGCTCTGCACTTCGAAGCATAGCCTCGATCAGATCGCACAACGACACCACTTTATGGGGCGGGTGTAGCCCGAAGGCGTGGACTGCGCTCAGTGGGAGGATCGGGAGATCGGCTCCGACATTTAAGGCGACCAATCGACCCCGCTCTATGTCGTCCGACACGATACACCGCATGAGATACGCCGCTCCAATACCATGTAGCGCCGCGCGATGAAGGCCAAAGCCCGAGTCGCAGTCGATCACACTGGGCGGCGCAGCTATCGATCCGTCCTCGAACGTAATCTGGAAACCTTTTCCTCCCTGTGCGTAACGTGCGAACGGGAAAGAAGACAGGTCGTCCACGGTACGCGGATTGCCGAGTGACGCGAGAAGTTCGGAAGACGCGACGATAACCATCTCCATGTCGGCGATTTTCCTGGCAGACAGTTCGCTCGACGGCAGACGTCCGACACGGAACACGACGTCGTAGTCCTCACGAATTACGTCGACGAACCGATCGGAAATGCCAATCTCTAGACGAAGCGCGGGATTGGGCTTTGCGATTTTCTCCATGATCGCGTCGATCAGCATCGCGGCAAGCTCATTCGGGATACTGATCTTGAGCCGTCCCGAGAGGCCTCTCGAGAGAACGTCGCCCGCGTTCGACAGTTCTTTTAGGAGAGGGGCGACGCGTTCGAGAAACAAATGGCCATTGGGTGTGAGGGTAAGAGCCCGCGTGGATCGCAGAAAGAGCCGGGCCCCGATTTGCTTCTCAAGTCTGGAAATGCTTCGCGATGCCGCCGTCCCGAGCAATTTGGCAGCTGAGGTAAAGGAGCCACTTTCCGCGGCCCTCACGAATGCAAGCAGCCCAGGTGTCTCTTCGAGTAGATTCCGCATTGCGAACTCCAACGCAAAATTGATGTGCCTGACATATACCTACTGGACGTCACGCCGAGTTGCTACTTCGAGCTCCAACAAAGGAGCGTCAAACCATGAAAAAGCTTGAAGGCAAAATCGCCATCATCACCGGCGGCAACAGCGGTATAGGCAAGGAAACGGCAAAACTCTTTGCCGCAAACGGAGCGCAGGTCATCGTCACGGCGCGTCGGCAAGACGCTCTCGACGCCGCGGTACTCGAAATCGGCCACGGCGCGATAGGTATACAAGGGGATGTAGCCGATCTTGAACATCACAAATCGATAGTCTCGGAAGCCAAGCGTCGCTTTGGCGGGGTGGACATTTACGTCGCGAATGCCGCGGTGATCGATCTCAAACCCTCCAGTGAAGTTACTCCTGAGGAGTTCGACCGTCATTTCGCGATTAACACACGTGGTGTCTTTTTCGGCGTCCAGACGATCGTTCCATTTATGCACGACGGTGGCATTATTCTTCTGACGAGTTCGTTGGCCGCCACCAAGGTTCTGGACAACCATGGTGTCTATGCCGGTACAAAAGCTGCTGTGAGCGCCTTCGCAAGAAACTGGATGAAGGAATTCAAATCGAGGAACATCCGGGTGAACGTTATCAGCCCAGGACCCGTCGACACCGAAATTTTGGCGAAGCTCGGGATAAGCGAACGAGAACGGCCCAATTTTTTGGAGGCAATGTCTAACATGATCCCCGTCGGACGGCTTGGGCAGACGAGGGAAATTGCCAATGCGGCGCTCTTCCTAGTCTCGCCGGAAGCGAGTTTCGTAAACGGCGTCGAGTTCCATGTCGACGGCGGGATGAGCATCACCTGATGGCTATCGCCAAGGGCGATCCTAAACGATCGTATATATCGACTGGCTGCCGGGTGACCTTATGGTTTTGACATAAAAGACGGCAGCCCCGGGACACGGCATACCGGCTATTGGCCCGCCCACCAATGAAAAACAATGAGGCAGCTCCATGACGGCCATATCTTACCGGGACTACGCTTTTGAGCTTTATAGCAGAATTCAGAACCTGCGTCGCTCGACAGACACAGTGGGCTCGATCGAGATTGCGGTCTGCCGTAATTCGTTCTGTTACAGGAGCGCCGAAACGGTCGGGACATCATGGAGCCGTCAGACCTCGTACGGTCCGCTGAATTCGAAGAGCGATCTCAAGCCTGATCTAGGTGGCGAAACAGCCCGCGAAATCGAAGCATTCTTCGCTCTGCCGGTGATTTATGCCTATTCGGACGCGGCGCTGAGTGTGGAGCGTTCGCCTCTGATAAGAGGACATTGGGATGGCACCGTGGCCCTTGTAGAAGTCAAATACCAAACATCGTTGACAACATGGCACCAGAGGATGCTTTTCATCGGCTTTTCCGATCCGATCCACGCGGACTTCACGGTCGGGATCGACCACGACTTGTTCGTAACCGGCCAAAACAAGGGCACGCAGCTCTTCGAGTGGACAACGGAGAGGACTTCCCGCGAAAGGGTGGCGGATTCAGAGGTAGCCCTTTCTACTGCGTCGCAGGACGCGATATCCCCATCATTCCGTCAACGCCTCTCCGGCCTAATTCAAGGGCGATGGCTGGCCCAGCTGCGCCATCGAGGGCGCGTTGCGGGGTAGACCAACCTGCCCAAGTCCACGACACTTACAACGCTGGTCCAGCTCGCTGAGCTACCCGTCCAGTCGCCAGATCAGGCGCTAAAACCGCACTGCCATCGGGTTTCGATAGAGGCGGCTGATCTTTATCCGTTTTCACCTTGATGCGCTTCCCAATGGGCGTCCAGCCGACCTCATCGAGCGCGGAGCCCAAGGATTTTTTCCGGGTCGTAGCCTCTCCGGCGGTACTTGCCTAGGGTGGTTCTCTCGTCATGCCTTGCTGACCTCACTAGACGTTGATCGCAATGGATATCGTCACACGACTGCGCCTCATCTAAGCCTTTGGCGCATATCCGTGCCACGCTCCGGCGTGATCGAAACAACCCCAACCGATGTATATCTTCATGTCGGGGCAGGGGACGCTAAAATCCATTCACAGTAGAGACAGCAGTGAGCCTCGACCGCGATCCGATGACTGGTGACGGCGGAACCAGGTAAGTTGCGAACTCAGCCTCTATCGGATGGACAGGGGGGTACACGCCCCGGAACGCCCGAAATTACCACCGCGATCCCGCGGCCACTCAAACGACGTTCGAATTTACTTCGCGCGAGGTTCGACCATGTTCAAAAAAGTCGGGTTCATCCTGATCGCAGCCACCTTCACGGCGCTCTCCGTGGTCGGAGGCAAAGCGCAGCCCGAGCCGGCTCCTATCGTGGTCAGGGCCGTTACGGTCCGGCCGACCTCGACAGTCGAGGCCACCTACCTTACAGGCGAGGTCCGGGCCCGCGTGCAGAGCGATCTTTCTTTTCGCGTGAACGGGAGGATTGTCGAACGATACGTTGACGTCGGAGACCGGGTGAGGGCGGGCGATCTCCTCGCTCGGTTGGATGCCGAAGAGCAGAAAGCGGACATCAACGTCGCCCGCGCCAATCTCGAGTCAGCAGAGGCGCAACTCAACTTGTCCGACCTCGCTTTCGAAAGGCAGCGTAACCTCAGCAAGACGAGCGTGACGACCCAAGCGGCGATTGATCAGGCGCAAGAGGACCTCGCGACATCCAGGGAGAATGTCGCCGCCGCCAAGGCGCAGCTGGATAATGCCCGTCAGCTATACGGGTACACTGAGCTGACAGCCGATGCCGATGGAATCATCACGGCCAGGAACGCGGAGGTCGGACGAATCGCGAAAGCGGCCCAACCCATTTTTACGCTGGCGCGAAACGGCCAGCGTGACGGCGTCTTCGATGTCCAGGAGGCATTGTACCTCCGCTATCCCCCGGCAGATAGGCTTGCCCTCAGTCTGATATCCGACCCGACACGCGAGATCACGGGAACGGTCCGCGAGATTTCGCCGACCATCGACGGCTTGACCGGAACTATCAAGGTCAAGGTCAACATGGGCGAGGAGCAGAACTGGCCGCTCGGAGCGCCGATCGTCGGCGCGTTCGAATCTCCGCAAAGGTCGACGATCGAGGTCCCGTGGTCGGCCCTAACGGTTGTCGGCAACGCTCCGGCGGTTTGGACCGTGGACCCGGCCACGCAAACTGTTTCACTCCGGAAGATCACGATCGGCAAACACAGGACGTCCTCTGTCGAAGTCGCCGACGGCATCTCCGTCGGCGACGCAGTCATCGTCGAAGGCGGGAAATTTCTTTCACCTGGCCGGGCGGTCCTGGTCAAACCCGAGTAAGAGAGATGAGAGTCAAGAAAACCATCATCCTACTGGCGGCCCTCACCCTTGTCGGGTGTTCAGATCAAGGCCAGCAGCAGAAAACAATCAGTCCCAGACCCATCATTTCGGCAGTCGTCGGTATCAGCCGAAGCACCGGGGGATATCCGGGAGTGGTAGAGGCCCGCGTCTCTTCCGATCTAGGGTTCAGGGTACTCGGCAACGTCAATTCCCGGCCAGTCGAAGTTGGTGATTTCGTGACTCGCGGTCAGGTCCTGGCCACCCTTGAATCGTCCTCGCAATCGCTCAAGGTGAGCGCCGCTGAGGCCGATCTTCGAAACGCGGAGGCCAGAATGGCCAACGCTCAGGTTACGAGGGACAGGCAGCGGACACTTGCGGACGGCGGGCTCGGGATCACCGCCATATTCGAGCAGGCCGAGCAGGCATTGAAGTCTGCGCAAGCTAATGTCGGCAAAGCGGAAGCCATCCTTGCAAAAGCGCGGGAACAACTCCTCTATACGACATTGCGGGCGCAATTTGACGGTATCGTGACGAGGACGTCCACCGAGGTGGGGCAGACCGCAGACGCTGGAGAACCCGTCGTCACGGTCGCCCAACCGGACGAGCGCGAGGTCGTGATCGACGTTCCCGACGAGGTGTACCGCGGGCTGAGAATCGGGACCCCTTTTGTCCTGAGGCTGCAGCTTGACAATCAGCAGGCGGTGCGCGGTGTAGTCCGGGAACTTGCGCCGTCGGCCGACCCGCTCACCAGAACCCGCCGCGTGCGCATTACCCTTTTGTCGCCGGGCAAAGGCTTCCGCATCGGTGCGGTTGCGACGGCCTATCTGGCACCTTCAGATACTACCCCGGTCACGGTGCCTCGACGGGCCGTTGGGACCGGCGACGGCGTCTTCGTGTGGATCGTGGACGAGGACAGGAGAACCGTCACGAAACGAGTGATCGAGGTAGACGAAGACAGTCTCTCCACAGACGAGGTGACGGTGCTGAAGGGTCTTGACGACGGAGAGCGTGTCGTCTTGGCCGGAGTAAACAGTCTGGCGGAAGGCCAGGCCATCCGATTTTCCAAGAGGAGCGAGCCATGAAGTTGTTCAACCTATCCGACTGGGCGTTGGAGCACAGATCGCTCGTCTGGTATTTCATGATCGTCTTCGTGATCGCAGGCGCGTTCTCGTACGTCAAGCTCGGGAGAGAAGAGGATCCCTCCTTCACGATCAAGACCATGATCATACAAGCAGAATGGCCGGGCGCATCCGCCGGCGAAATGGCCAGGCAAGTCACCGACAGAATCGAGAAGAAGCTCGAGGAACTCCCGGCACTCGACTTCACGCGTAGCATGACGGTATCCGGCAGGACCACCATTTTTCTGGATATTCTCCCGTCGACAAAAGCGAGCGAGGTCGAGAAAAACTGGATCCTCGTCAGGAACATGATCAACGACATCCAGGCGACCCTTCCCGCCGGAGTGCGGGGTCCGTTCTTCAATGACAGGTTCGGCGATGTTTTCGGCAACATCTACGCTTTCACATCAGACGGCGTGACACAGCGCGAGATGCGTGACCTCGTCGAGAACGCCCGAGCCCAAGTTTTAACGGTGTCGAACGTCGGCAAGGTGGAAATACTCGGAGCACAGGACGAAGTGGTGTACCTCGAGTTCTCCACTCGTAAGCTTTCGGCGCTGGGCGTAGATCGTCAGACCGTGATCGAGACGCTTCAGGCTCAGAACGCGCTGACGCACTCGGGCGTCATCGAGTCCGGGGCCGAAAGGATCGCCCTTAGGGTCAGCGGATCATTTGAATCCGAGAAGAGCCTCGGTGCAATCAACCTCCGGATCGGGGACCGATTTTTTCCACTGAGCGAGATCGCCACGATCCGACGAGCCTACGCCGACCCTCCCGCCACGCTGTTCCGTTACAACGGGGAGCCCGCACTCGGATTGGCAATCGGCATGCGTACGGGAGCCAACCTGCTGGAGTTTGGCGAGGCGCTCAAGCACAAGGTTTCGGAGATAGAAGCGAACATGCCCGTGGGCGCGGACGTCCATCTGGTTTCCGACCAGCCCGCCGTCGTCGAAGAAGCGGTGTTTGGTTTCACCAGGGCCCTGTTCGGGGCGGTGGTGATCGTTCTTTTTATCAGCTTCATAAGCCTCGGCGTGCGCGCAGGCCTCGTGGTGGCCGTGTCTATCCCGCTCGTGTTGGCCATAACGTTCGTTTTCATGGAATACACGGGCATCTCGATGCAGCGTATTTCACTCGGCGCGCTCATCATCGCCCTCGGACTTCTTGTTGACGACGCCATGATCGCCGTCGAAATGATGGTCGCCAGGCTGGAGGCGGGCGACAACATCAGGAAGGCTGCGACCCACGTCTACACGACAACGGCGTTTCCGATGCTGACCGGGACGCTGGTGACGGTGGCGGGCTTCATCCCCATCGGCCTCAACAGCAGCGCGGCCGGGGAGTTCACGTTCACGCTATTCGTCGTGATCGCGGTATCGCTCGTCGTGTCGTGGATCGTCGCTGTCCTTTTCACTCCACTTCTCGGGGTAACCCTGCTTCCCAAGACGATGGCAAGCCACAAGGCGCGAAAGGGAATTGCCGCCAGAGTTTTCTCGCGGGTACTTTCCGCAGCCGTTCGGTGGAGATGGGTGACGATCGCCCTTACCGTCGGTGTTTTCGGACTGTCCGTTGCCGGGATGAGCCTCGTCCAGCAGCAGTTCTTTCCGAACTCAGATCGCCATGAACTGATCGTGGACTGGAATCTGCCGCACAACACCTCGTTCGCGGAGATCAATCGTCAGATGCAGAAGTTCGAGAAGGACACCCTCTCGGGCAACGAAGACGTCGCTCACTGGTCGACCTACGTCGGCACGGGAGCTCCCCGCTTCATCCTAGCATTCGACGTCCAGACGCCGGACACCTCGTTCGGCCAGACGGTCATCGTCTCCAAGTCCCTCGAGGCGCGCGACAGGTTGCGCCCCAAGTTGCAGCAGTATCTCAAGGACATGTTTCCCGGCACCGATGCCTACGTAAAACTCCTCGATATCGGGCCGCCAATCGGGAAACCGATCCACTACCGGGTCAGCGGGCCCGATATCGACGAGTTGAGATCGCTTGGTCAGGAGTTGCTCGGCCTGGTCAGCAGGCATCCGCTGCTCCACAACACGATCCTCGACTGGAACGAGCCCGAGCGCGTCGTCAAGATCGACGTGCTCCAGGACAAGGCCCGCCAGCTCGGCGTCACGTCCCAGGAAATCGCGACTACCCTCGATTCGGTTGTCGAAGGCGCGCCTGTCACGCAGATCAGGGACGACATCTACCTGATCAATGTTGTGGGCCGGGCAAACGCCGCGGAACGGGGTTCGCTCGAGACGCTAAGCAGCGTGCTCGTCCCTGCGTCCAACGGCAAAGCGGTTCCCCTTTCGGCAGTGGCCACGCTGCGGTATGAACTCGAGCCGCCGAAAATATGGCGGCGGGACCGTACTCCGACCATCACGGTCAAGGCCGCGGTTTCCGGGCCGACCCAGCCGGACACCATCGTCAAACAGCTTGGACCCGAGATCCAGAAATTTTCGGAGAGCCTGCCACCCGGGTATTCCCTCGCTGTCGGCGGGACGGTCGAAGAAAGCGCGAAGTCGCAGGGTCCGATCGCGGCAGTCGTGCCGCTCATGCTCTTCATCATGGCGACGGTTCTTATGATCCAGCTCCAAAGCTTCAATCGGCTCTTTCTGGTCTTTGCCGTCGCGCCACTCGCCCTCATTGGAGTTGTGGCCGCGCTGATTCTCAGTCATGCCCCGTTGGGGTTCGTGGCCATCCTCGGAATCCTCGCCCTGGCGGGTATTCTGATCCGAAATTCGGTGATCCTTGTCGTTCAGATCGAAGAGCTGAAAGCTGAAGGCACACCAGCTTGGCAAGCGGTGATCGAAGCGACCGAACATCGCATGCGGCCGATCATGTTGACGGCCGCGGCCGCGACGCTGGCGCTCATACCGATCTCGCGTGAAGTCTTCTGGGGACCCATGGCCTACGCGATGATGGGCGGCATTGTCGTCGGGACGGTCCTGACGCTGATTTTCCTGCCGGCGCTGTATGTTGCCTGGTTCCGGATCAAGCCGGAGGCGGTCGAGACAGGCGGACCCGAGCAGATCATCGACCAGGGAAACCCGGTGGACGAGGCGGCGTGATCGCGCCGGCGCGTCGGCGGAAGAACGCATCCGGATGGAAAAGACACCCCGCTAGCAGCTTTCGCCGTCGGGGTGTTTTGCTTTAGATAAATGTAGTCGGTCTTCAGCTTTGTGCGGAAAGTCTAGCGACCACACGTTCTAGGCCAGCAGCGCCTCCGAGAGCCCAAGCCTCGATGGCGGAGACATCCAGCCCTAGCTTTTTCGCCGCCGCTGCAAACTCTTCGACGTCGGTGCGGTTGAGCTTCGCGATGTGGGCCGCGATCTGCGGTGTCACCTTTGTGCCGAGAGCGTCAAGGATGAAGCTTCCGCCGCTGCTGTGGGAGAAAGCCTTCTGCAGGCTTGCTGGGGACACGCCAAACGCGTCGGCGATCGAAAAAACCTCAACGACGTTGCGCAGGTTCGAGACGGTGAGAGCGTTGTTGCAGAGCTTGCTGGCCTGCCCGGTTCCCGGTCCACCCATGTGAACGACGTGCGTGCTGTGGGTGGAAAGGATTTCGCCGCACTTTTCGAGAGTGGCGGCATCCGCTCCCACGAAGCAGGTGAGCGTCCTGGCGACTGCTCCGGGCCGTCCTCCGCTGACCGGAGCATCAACGAAGCGGATATCCTTTGCTTTGCAGGTTTCCTCGAAGGCCCTCGCTTCACTTGGGTCCCCGGTGGCATGGTTTATAAGGATCGCGCCGGAGGACAGGGCGTCAAGCACTCCCCCTTGCAGCAATCCACGCAGGTCGTGGTCGGACCGTATGCAGACGCAGAGCACGTCCACCGCCTTCGCCAGTTCGACCGCCGATCCATGCCGAGTGAAGGAACTGCCCTCCAGACTCTCGTAGGAGGAAGCTCGTCTCGCCCAGACGTGCAGGTTGAATTTTTCGGAGATGGCGACCGCCATCGGCGCGCCCTGGTCGCCGATGCCGATGAAGCCCACGTTCAGCTTGCCGCTCATTTCTTCACGCCCAGCATGGTTTCTGCCATGCCCCAAAGTCGTTCGGCGTTGTCCTCGTCGATCGCGTAGTGCGCGACCCCCTTGAACGGACCGTTGCCGCGCTCTCGGACGACCGGAGCTTTCTGGCAGTCGTCATAGTATTCGCCGGATCGGCCTTCGACGAGAGGCGAGGCGGCCAGAAGCACCGTGGTCGACGCTCCCTGTTCCGAAGTCTTGCGCAGGTGTTCCGGAGTGCGGAGACCGCCCGTATGTTTTTGCAGATTGGTCGCGATCGCTCCCGGATTTAGGGCGTTCGAAGTAATGCCATCGCTTGCCCATTTCCGTGTGATCCCCACGGACATTAGTATGCAAGCTGTCTTCGACTGGCCATAGCCGAGCAGGGGATCGTACGGAATGAAGCGGAAGTCCGGATCGTCCCAGAAAACGGGTGCGAACAGGCTACCAACAGATGCGACCGAGATCACGCGCGCTCCGTTCGCTTTCGCCAGATAAGGGCGCAGGCCGAGGGCGAGAGCGAAGTGTCCCAAGTAGTTGGTCGCGAACTGCATCTCGCGCCCTTCGGGCGTGCGCTGCAGCTCGGGGATGGCCATGACGCCAGCGTTGTTCACCAGGACGTCGAGCTTGCTATCCCAACCGTCTACGAACGCGCGCACGGACGACAAGTCCGCGACATCGAGCTGACGAACGCTCACACTCCCCTTTGTGATCTCCGACGCGATCCTGTCGGCAACGGCGCGGGCATCGTCCGGACGACGGGCGGCGATCGTCACGGAAGCGCCGGCGGCCGCAAGGGCCCTTGTGGTTTCGAGACCGATGCCGCCCGCACCTCCGGTGACAATGATGTTTTGCTCGGAAAGGTCTACACCCTCCAGCACTTCGCTTGCGGTCGAAGCGAACCCGAACGGGATATATGCGCTCATAGTCATTCTCCTTTGAATTGATGGCTTGTCGTAGAGATACACCCGTGGCATTCGTGAACTAGATGGTCAGAGATGTACGCAGTGATGAGATATTCCGTACAGTCAGTTCGCTTCCACCGGGCGAACTGGCCGCCTTTCTTGCTGTCGCCGAGCACGGTGGTTTCAGGGCTGCAGCCAGGACGCTCGATCAGAGCGCTTCCGCACTGAGCCACGCCGTGGCAGGGCTCGAGAAGCGTCTCAAGGTGAAGCTCTTCCACCGATCCACTCGCAATGTATCCCTCACTGACGCCGGTCGCAGGTTCGCCTCAAGGCTCTTGCCTGCGATTAGCGAGATAGGGTTGGCGGTCGAGGAAATCGAAGACACGAATGCCGCGCCCGCTGGACTCCTGCGGATCAACTCCGATGCAAACGCGGCCGAGCAGGTGCTCATGCCGCTCCTGACGAAGTTCATGGCGACCCAGCCAGCCATGCGCTTCGAGATCGTGTGCGATACGAGATTGGTCGATATCGCCGAAGGCGGATTCGACTGCGGAATCAGGCTCGCGGAGCTTGTGCCCGACGAAATGGTCGCGATCCCGATCGGCCCGGATCAGCAGCACATCGTGGTTGCGTCTCCCGGCTATCTCGACAATGCGCCCGAGCTAGCGCGGCCCTCCGATGTCGCGCTTCACAAGTGTGTCCAAATGCGTATGTCGGGCGGTTCTATCTATCGCTGGGAATTCCAGAGACGGGGCGAGACACTCGCCGTCGAGACCTCGGGCAATCTGGTTGTAGATCATTCGCGGCTTCTCCTTGCGGCGGCGCGTGAAGGATATGGCCTGGCCTATGTTACGCGGTGGATGGCCAGCGAAAGCCTGCGGGACGGATCGCTCCGCCAGGTGCTCGCTGATTGGACCCCGCCCTATCCGGGGCTTTGTCTCTACTATCCGCGCCACCGCCACATCGGGGCAGGGATGCGTGCCTTCCTCGCATACCTTCGAGCGACCCGCTGAACTCTCCGGACGTTGGCTCCGCGGCGCTCTCTCAATACAGATCCGCCAGGCGTTTGCGTCACCGTAAAATTAGCCTGCGTTGGTTCGTAGCACCCAACAGGAAATAGCGATCTCTTAGAGCTTCTGCTCGCGCATGTCCCTTCCCGAAGTCAGGCACGCGGAACAGTGTACCTGTATCGTTGCGTTGTATTAAGTTCTGTACAAAGGCTACCGCGACCTTCACACAAACTTTTGTATATCTCCAATGTGCATGGATGGCCCTCTATTCTCACTGAGGTGCCGCGGCATGCGGTTCAAAGTCCCGAGGAGATATCCATGTTTAAAAAGACAGCCTTCACAGCACTTTTCGCATTGGCGAGCATCTATCCCGTAAGTGCGGCGGACGGGTCGAAGAATGCGAAGGTTACGCTGGTCTTCAACCACGAACTGCCAAATGTGCCAGGCAAGAGCATGCGCGGAGTATTGGTCGAGTACGGCCCAGGCGGATACTCGCCCGCCCACACACATGCCAAGAGCGCCTTCATCTACGCGACTGTTCTAGAAGGCGAGATCAGGAGCAAGGTGGGCAACGGCCCAGAAAAGACCTACAAAGCTGGAGAGAATTTCATCGAAAATCCCGGCGACCATCACGGCGTCAGCGCTAATGGAAGCGAAACAAAACCAGCCAAGCTTTTGGCCGTCTTCGTCGTCGATACGAAAGAGATTGAATTGACCACTCCAGACAAAAAATAAGTCGACTGGATGAACGCAAGCCGACCGGTGAGGTGTGGTGCAATCGCAGCGCAATCCGCCGAGAAACTCAAAATCGGTCTATCAGTGCTGTCTAAGTATGCTGTTGCGATGGACCAGGTTAGGGAGCCAGTAAATGAAATTCGTTATAATGGGCGGAACCGGGTTCATCGGTTCAAAAGTCGTCTCGAAACTAACTGCGGCCGGGCATGAGGCCATTGCGGCCTCACCGAGTAACGGCATTGATAGCGTTACCGGGGAGGGGCTTGATGAGGCGATGGTGGGGGCGCACGCCGTGCTCGACGTAACCAACTCACCGACCTTCGACCCACAGGGCATCCTGGACTTTTTCAACAAATCCACCTCAAATCAGATTTTCGCGGAGAAAGAAGCCCATGTACGCCATCACGTTTTGCTGTCAATCGTCGGGATACACAAACTTCCAGACAATGCCTACACGAAAGGAAAGATAGCGCAGGAGAACATGGTCGAAGGATCAGGAGTGCCATTCACCATCGTCAGGGCCACCCAGTTTATGGAGTATCTTGGTACCATTGCCGACCATTGTGGCAGCGACGGCGAAACCCATATTCCCACTGCGAATGTTCAAGTGGTTGCCGCGTCCGATCTGGTAGATGCGCTATGCGAAATCCTTACGGAAGGACCAACCAATCGCACTGTTCAAATCGCCGGTCCGGAACGCGCCCCGATGAATGAAGTTGTATCTCGCTATCTCAAGGCGAAGGGCGACGACAGGGTCGTCAGAGCAGACCCGGACGCGCTTTATTTTGGATCTCGTCTGGAGGCTGATACTCTTGTCCCGGACGGCAGTGTGCGGATTTGCCAGACAACTTTAAATGAATTCATTGCTAGGGGTGTCTGATAACGCGCATCTGCATCAATTCATTGTGCTGTCGTCCCAAGTGACAGCGTGGGCGTCTATTTTATCGACTTGAAATTCGTCTGAGCGGCGTTCGCGTTGATAAACATAATGACTAAAGGCCGCGAGAGCAACTACCTAGTCTTGCGGCCTTACCCTGTTTAAGGCATACCGGATATAAGTTCGCTCCAGATACGACACGCACTTCGCTGTTTGTCGATTTGACACGGAAGTGTCGTTGAACTGTCTAATTCGCGTCTGTGGGAAGCTCGGGTGATCTCAGGTAGGATCTCGGTTGAAGCGATAAAAGAGCTCGTGGACGTGATCCCCGGACTTGGCTGGGCGGCGTGGCCGAACGGAAATCTAATTTGCCAGAGTATGTCCTTGGAGGCGTACACCGGATTTCCAAATTCGAAGGTCGGAGCACGAGATGTTGAAGGCAAGTTTTCTTGGAGCGAATTGGTTCATGGAGACGACTACCGTGACCTCGAAGAGGCGTGGTTGTTAGCCGTTGGTAATGGTGACGTCTATAACGTTGCACATCGAGTTCGGACCAGTACCGGAAAGTTCAGGTGGATTCGGACTACTGCAAGACCGCAGATCAATGCAGAAGGTGAGATCGTCTTCTGGCTCGGTACTTGTGTAGATATCCACGAAGCGATACTGGAGGCTGAGGCGTCTAAAGCGCGGGAGCGCGCCCTGCAAAAGTTCATCGACGCGGTTCCGGTCCCAATTTGGGCTGCCGATACGCTCGGAAATCCAACTTACTTTAATGAGGCGCTAAAAGCTCAGGTCGGATTTACCATTTCACATACTATAGAGCAGTCCTCGCTCGAGGGCGCGTTAGCGCGAGTTATTCATCCTGATGACCTCGAGCAAGTTACATCGGGCCTAAAAGCTGCCCTGTCTGGCGGACCTCGCTTCAAACAGAGGTATAGACAAGTACGTGCCGACGGAAGATACCGTTGGACGAAAGGCGAAGCGAACGCGTTAACCGGCGACGATGGCACCGTCGAACGATGGCTTGGCGTCGCGCAGGACATCGACGATGAGGTATCTGCCCAGATCGCGATAGCCGAACGTGAAGCACGTCTCGCGCTCATTATCGAAACGATGCCTGGATTACTGTGGGTGTCATCGCCTGATGGACAACCCACCTATTTCAGTCGGCAACTTGAGGAGTGGTCCGGTATAACCGTCGATCAGATCGCCGGGCGCGACGGTGATGCTCTGACGTCGATCATCCACGCGACTATTCACCCGAATGATAGGGGAGACGTGGAGACGACGATCCGAGAAAGCTTCCGCTCGGGAGAGCCTTGGTTCAGGCGGTTCCGTCAACGGCGCTCTGATGGCAGCTGGCGCTGGCTTGAGGCGCGAATGGAACCGCTGCGAGACAGTAGTGGCAAAATCATTCAATGGTATGGCTTGCAGGTTGATATCGAAAACGAGTTTGTCGCTCAAGAATCACTAAGGGTCTCTCAGGAAAAACTTGCCAAGGCGTCCCGTTATGCGGGTATGGCAGAGCTTTCCGCCTCAATCGCTCATGAACTTAGCCAACCTCTGGCGGCAGTCATAATGAGCGCGGATGCGTGTAGACGTTGGCTTGAAATGGAACCGCCGAATAAGCAGCGCGCCAAACACAGCGCCGATTGTGTCGTCCGTGACGCAAATATCGCCACTGAAGTGGTGAAACGCATACGGGCGCTGTTCCAGCATAAGTCAGAAGGCCGGGAGAAAACCGATATCAATGCGCTCATCCAAGGTGTGAAGGACATTATGTCGGAGGAATTTGCATCGAATGGCATCCGCCTAGAGTTGAGGCTGGAAAAGTCACTCGGTCTGATGTTCATTGACGCCGTTCAAATACAGCAGGTACTCGTAAACCTCCTGCATAATGCCACCGAGGCGATGGTGGGAATGACGGGGCGAGAACGCCTGATAACTGTAAAGACTCGTTCGTCGACCCTTGGGGCAGTCATAGAGATCTCAGACACCGGAGGCGGTTTCAAAGACATCGAACGTATCTTCATGCCGTTTTTCACGACAAAACAGAGCGGCATGGGTATGGGGCTTTCAATTTGCGAGACAATCGTGACCTCCCACGGTGGAAGGATTTGGGCCGAAAATACTGACGTGGGTGCTCGGATGAGCTTCACGGTCAGGTCCACACCTGAGGCTATGCTGATCCCAGAAGGACTCGAAGCTCCGGTCTCCGCCTGACTAGGTCGCCAACCGTGTACTTATCGAACACGGCGGCAAAAGCGGCCGAGGCCTCCGCTAGTATTGGAGGCAAGCCGCAGGCGGACGACGCGGGGCATCCTGCGCATACAACGAGCTCATCAAGTCTCTCGGTATGGCGGAGCACAGAGCCGAGATTTATCTCGTCTGGCTGGCGGGCTAACCTGATACCTCCATTTCTTCCTCTCACGGCTTCAACGAAACCTGCGGCTGACAGGTCTTGGACCACCTTCTTGAGGTGGTCTTGGGAAATATCGAATGTGCGTGCGATCTCGCGGATCGAGCCAAGCTCTCCGTCTGATGTACCAAGGTGTATCAAGACCCGGATACCGTAGTCCGTGTATTTGGTTAGCCTCATAAAATCCTGCGTCAAAATGCCCGTGGCGTTAAAGTGCATTTCAATAGCACCTTTTCGCAAGATGAAATAGGTGTATCTCAGATGCACCTTTTGGAGTTAGCAATGTCGGTAGAGCTCACTGAAACGGACATCTCGCGGATTGTGGCGAGATTCTACGACCGCGTAAGGGTAGACGAGGACCTTGGTCCGGTTTTCGCGGTGGTTGAGGACTGGGACGAACATCTGGCGAGGCTCTCGGAATTCTGGTCGTCGCTGATGCTCACTACTGGGCGCTACAAGGGCAATCCGTTATCGATGCATCTTGTCCATGCTGAAAAGTTCCGGCCGTCCATGTTCATCAAGTGGCTGGAGATCTGGCGCGAGACGACCGACGAGCTCGTTGCGCCGGAAATAGCGTTCTCGATGCAGGCGAGGGCTAAAAGGATCGCTTCTCGTTTTTCGGTCATTATCTGCGGCGAGGAGCTTCCCGCATCGGTGACGGACGAGCCGACGCCGCTCGCGCCCACGCCCTACAAAATCTCGGCTCTTTTCGACGAGCAAAGCTTGCCGCGCGCGCTTCTCGTCGATCACGCTCTCAAGTCCGGGACATGGGGCGTCGTTCGTGTCGAAGAGGGCGCGGTCCATTACCTCGAGCCCGGTGTTTCCGAGCCACGCCTCCTCGAACCCGGCATACCGGGTGTCATCCCTCCCGAAACAAGCCACAGCCTAGAGCTGGTGGGCGCGGTGAGACTGCGCGTCGAGTTTTACGACCGCTACCCGCTCGGCACCTATCACAACTGACCCAAGAAGGAATTGAGATCATGCCACGTCAGCTGTCCGCAGAAACCATAGAACTCGTTAAGGCGAGTGTTCCGGCCCTTGAGGCCCATGGTAGCGACATCACCAAAGCCATGTACGCGCGGCTTTTCAAGGATGAGCACATCCGGAACCTGTTCAACCACGCCAACCAGGGCGAGGGCGGTTCACAGGTTCACGCGTTGGCCGCAGCGATCCTCGGCTACGCCCGTAACATCGAGAACCTCAGCGTGCTTGGTCCGGTCGTCGAGCGTATCGCACACAAGCATATCGGCTACCACATCCTGCCGGAGCATTATCCCTACGTTGCCGAAGCCCTGCTGGCGGCGATCAAGGACATTCTCGGAGATGCGGCAACTCCTGCCATTCTGACCGCCTGGGGTGAGGCTTACTGGTTTCTTGCCGATATCCTCAAGGGCCGCGAAAGCGATCTGCGATCCGATATCGAGAACCGGAACGGCGGCTGGAACGGGTGGCGGAATTTCACGGTCGTGTCGAAGACCAAGGAAAGCGACGTCGTCACGTCCTTCGTGCTGAAGCCGTCCGACGGCGGTCGGGTCATCCGGCACAGGCCCGGCCAATACCTGACCTTACGGCTGCCTCTGGAGAACGGAACGGTCGCCAAGCGGAACTACTCCATCTCATGCGGTCCGAACGACGAATTCTATCGTATCTCGGTGAAGCGCGAGACCTTCGGACAGGGCGGCTCGATCTACCTGCATGACCACACAGATATCGGTTCGGTCATCGACGCCACACCTCCGGCAGGGGACTTCTTCCTCCCAGAAGAACCAAAGGCTCCGGTCATATTGTTGTCCGGCGGGGTAGGGCTAACACCCATGGTCAGCATGCTCGAGGCGATCACTCGCGACTATCCGGACCTGGAAACACACTTCATCCATGGCGCGTTGAACAGCGCTACCCATGCGATGGACAAACATGTCAGGACCCTCGCTGCTGCCCGTCCCCGGGTGAATGTGAAAACCTTCTACAGCGAGCCGTCCACCCAAGACGCTGTCGGGCTCTCCCATGACTATGATGGGTTCATCACCGTCGACTGGCTGCGCTCCGCGACACCCTTCGAAACCTCCGAGTTTTACCTTTGCGGACCCAAGCCGTTCCTTCGGGCTTTGGTTCCCGCTCTGGTGAGAGCAGGTGTGCCGGGAGAGCGTGTTCACTACGAATTCTTCGGCCCGGCGGACGAGCTTCTCGCCGCCTGATCGATCCATCAAACTGCCATTCCGAAAAGGCGACTTCCATGCAAAGCCGTATTCAACCGATGCTGTGGGTGTGGCCCACAGCTGCCATCATCGTGTTCCTGCCCCTGTCGGCCGAAGCCCACGTCAAGTGGTTCGCCCCGTATATCGTGGGCGCGCCGCCAGCGCCGATCGAGAACACCCTACAGGACACCTGGTTCTGGGTCGGCATATGTCTTGTCCTGGTGTTCTTTATCTTGACACGCCTGGTGGAGGTCAGCTCCGTCGGTGCAAAAGCCATCGGAGCGCTCAATTGGGCGACCGACCCGCTCTGGGCACGCCAGGACGACTACATCCGTTCGATCATCGCGGCGTTTTTCGTCGCGATCTTTGCCGTCGGCGGTGTGTATCTGACGCCCGACCTAAAAACACCAGCCGAATGGGTTTCCTGGCTTCAGCTCGTGATTGCCTGCTGCATATTTTCGCGGTTGACAATGCCGATCGCCGGGCTCGGTATAATAGCCCTTTGGATATTCGCACTGAGAGACTACGAGCTATTCCATCTTTTCGACTATCTCGCGCTCGGCCTCGGCGTGGCGGGATACCTGCTCCTCGAGCCGCTCAAGAACGAGGAATTGAGGGGACGCCGTTTCGAGGCGCTCCGCTGGGGACTGGCGATCGCCCTTATGTGGTCGAGCCTCGAGAAGTTCGCGTTCCCGAGCTGGTTCTACCCCCTCGTCGTCGAAAAGCCGTTTCTCACTTTCGGAATGCCGAGGGACGTGTTCATACCGATGGCAGGCGTCACGGAGTTTACTCTCGGGTTCGGCCTTCTATGGACGCCACTGATACGGAGGCTGTCGGCTATCGCCCTCCTCATCATCTTCACGGCCGCCGTATGGCCTTTCGGCCGGGTCGATCTCATCGGGCACGGCCTGATTATGGCAATCCTCATCGCGGTTGCGGCCGATCACCGTACGGGTGTCGATCTAATGACGGCGCTCAAGCGGCGTCTCGTGAATATCCCCATAGGCCTCTCGACCGCTCTCGTCGTTTTCTGCACGGCCTACTGGGGATTACACGTCGCTTTCTACGGCATGGATGGACAGCTGCCCGCCGCCGATATTCCGAGGACGACACATAGCTACAGCGTGGAACATCCGCACGGCCCCGGCGGGCCCGACGACGTTCCAGCCAGCCAGCACTCTCATCCGTAACGGCTCAGGCAGAGAGCCCGGACCCAGCAACCGGCCGCGCGGCATCCAAACGTATATCTTGCTGGCAGTAGGGTGCGGCGCGATTTTCTGTAGGCGAACTGCGGGCAGGCTGCAGCTGGAGCCCCCTCGAAAGGCCAAAAAGTTTAAGGAGAATGAAGATGAAAATTGTAGTTGTAGGCGGCACGGGCCTTATTGGCACCAAGGTCGCTAGCTTAATGTCGGCGCGGCGTCTCGAAGTCGTTGTCGCATCACCAAGCACCGGCGTAAACAGCCGTACAGGCGAGGGACTGGACGCCGCACTGCAGGGGGCCAATGTCGTCTTGGACGTCACGAACGCGCCTTCTTTCGATCCGGGCGAAGTCTTGGATTTCTTCAAGACGTCGACAAGAAACCTGCTCGCTGCCGAGAAGAAGGCCGGAGTGCAGCACCACGTGCTACTTTCCATCGTTGGTACCGATGGTCTTCCGGGAAACGGTTACTTCCTCGCTAAGGCAGCACAGGAGGCTTTGATCGAAAATTCCGGCGTTCCCTACACCATCGTCCGCGCGACCCAGTTCATGGAATTCATGGCAACGATCGCGGATGCAGGAACGACAGACGGCGAGGCGCGCCTTTCGACAGCGAACTTCCAGCCGATCGCCGCGAATGACTTGGCAGGCCTCCTCGTTGACACCGTCGGCAAAGCGCCCGCCAACGGTATCATGGATGTCGCCGGACCCGAAAAAGGCCGGATGTGCGACATCATCGGTAGATACCTCCGGTTCATCGGCGATTCCCGCAAAGTCACTCCTGATTCCAGCGCGGGTTATTTCGGCAGCGCGTTGGAGGAAAACTCGCTCGTCCCCGTTGGCCAGGCGCGCCTCGGCTCCACTGGTATCGAGCAATGGGCGAATTCAGCCAGGGCCGCCTAGATCCCGTTGCCTGACCCGACCGTGACACCCACGCCGGGTGACGCGGTCAGATTGCACAAATCCACCATCGGTCGCGGCTCTATCCCCGACGACATCTGCGGGAACAACCATCATGCCGATGTTGTCGGAGTTCGTAATCCAGGTCGGTCTACTTCTAGCGGTCTCGGTCCCGCTGAGAGTTCTGCTGCGCCACCAGACGAAGGCGAAGCTCACCCTTGACGCCGTCGTTTTCGTCGCCCTCTCAGGCCTGTTTTTTTCGAGAGGTATCGAGCCCTACAGGCCCGGAGCCGTCGGAGGCATAGACGCGGTGAGTGTGGCGATCGCCAAGGCGGCATGGTGGATAAGCATCTCGCTCCTCCTCGTGACGGTGGTCCGGAAATTCCTTGTTTTCAACCGACGGCCTCGTGAAGGCAGACTGGTCAGAGACCTACTCTCCGGCGTCATCTACATCGGCACCGCCTTGTCCATCGTCGCATATGTCTTCAACGTTCCTGTGGGAACATTGATCGCCACGTCCGGCGTCTTCGCAATCGTACTCGGCCTCGCGCTACAGAGTACCCTCAACGACGTATTCAGCGGCATCGCCCTAAACCTCAACCGCCCATACGTGGTGGGTGATTGGATCGTTCTGGACGACAATCTCCAAGGAAGGGTGATCGAAACGAACTGGCGCTCGACTCATCTGCTCAACGGCACGAACGACATAGTGATCCTGCCGAACAGCATTCTGGCGAAAGCGAGACTGACGAACTTCAGCAGCCCGGACGAGAGCCACGGCATTGTGGTGACCGTTCGCTTTCAGCCGACGGAAAGACCCGAAGTGATCGGTGAAACTATGAAAACGGCGCTACTCGGGTGCACGAACATTGTCCGCTCGCCGTCTCCGAGCGTGGCGATCACCGCCCTGGAAGGCGACGGCGTCACGATAGATATTGTCAGCCGGGTGAGGGACGTCAGTAAGGTCTCCGACGCTCGTAACGAGATATACGATCTGGTCTATCGTCACGCGCGCTCCGCGAACTTGGTACTGAGCTCGTCAAGACAATGGACGGGGCCGCTCCCCTACTCGGAAAAAGTTTCGCGTGGGCCTGGTGCGATCGACTGTCTTTCATCCATTCCACTGTTCCATTCGCTTAGAGAAGACGAGCGAGCGTCCTTGGGTGCTGCGATGAAGCAGGTCGCCTTCCCGAAGGGAGCCGTGATCGCCCGGCAGGGAACCTCGTTGACTTCGCTCCTGCTCATCCAGAAGGGTGTCGTTATCGTCGAGAGAGAGGAAAACGGCCGCCACACGGAACTCACGAGACTTTCCCCCGGAGACTTTTTCGGAGAACGGGGTGTCTTGATGGGGTCGCTTGAGGCTGGTGAAATCCGTTCATTGACCCCGGTCACAGCATACGAAATCAAGAAAGATGCCCTTGCTCCGTTTCTCGGGCAACGCCCAGAAATTGCCGAGGAGCTCGGGTCCGTTCTTGCCCATCGGCTTGAAAAGGAAAAGCATCTCCTCGACCAGCCGGGAATGGAAAACAGCACCTCGATCACCCTATCGGGGAAAATACGCAGCCTATTCGGCCTGTAGCACACTCCGGCATGGTGTTCACTCCGCACTCGGCTTCGCTACGCCACCATGCCTTTGGATAGTGGATTGACGTCAAGCCGCTGCCGGGACCGTCCGATGGTCGATCGGATGCTGCAGACGCAAGGCGAGCGCCATCCGGTTCCAAACGTTAATTGTGCTGATGGCGGTCGTCAGCTTGGCGGTTTCCGCTTCGCCGAAATACTTTCTGAGCTGCTCGTAGTCGGCGTCGGGAACGCCCGTAACTGATACATTCGTCAAGCTTTCCGCCCAGTTCAACACCGCGCGTTCCTTCTCGTCATAGAGAGCGGATTCCTTCCAGACCGCGATCAGGGCAATCCATTGGTCCGAGAACCCGGCTTTCCTCGCTTCCTTGGTATGCATGTCCACGCAATAGGCGCAGCCGTTGATCTGTGACGTGCGGATTTTCACGAGATCGAGATAGCGTTTGTCGATGCCGGATTTCTGGACGTACATCTCAAGTCCCATAATCGCTTTGAAGCTTTCGGGCTCGACAGCGTTGATATCGAAACGGGGTTGCATCTTATCACTCCCTACTTTGGGTTTCGTCGAACGGGAATTCGTCGACGAACGGACGCTAAGGCGGGAGCGGGCAGCTAGGAAGATATACGGGAGTATCCGTCAAGGACTGATGAAGCCCACGAAACTGGGCGACTTTCAAACGGGGAGTGTCACGCGTCACTTTCCGCCTGACGCCGAATAGCTTTCGTTTCCTGCTACGGGCCACGGCATACGAATGTATAACTCCCGTGGCTCCCGATCCTGCGTCACTTTCTACGCGCTGAGTTTGGCTCTGCCCGTCGAGGCGAGCGGGCCAAGGCTCGTCAATACCAGATCACGGAGAGACAAATGACGGAGAGAGATTTCTCACGGGGCAAGGGCCCCTTGAGACGCGAGGTGTTGGCGCTGGGCCTTGGAGCGAGCGTCGCAACCGTAGTCCCCAATTTTGCGGTGGCCGCAAGCACGCAGAAAACCCCTGAAAGGAAACAAGATATGGGCTTTGTGAAAACGAAAGACGGCGCGGAAATCTTCTACAAGGACTGGGGCCACGGTCAGCCGATCGTGTTCCATCACGGATGGCCGCTGAGCAGTGACGACTGGGATGCCCAGATGATGTTCTTTCTGGAAAAGGGCTTCCGCGTCGTCGCCCATGACAGGCGCGGCCACGGCCGCTCGAGCCAGGTCGCCGAGGGTCACGACATGGACCACTACGCGTCGGACGCCGCAGTCGTCGCAGAACATCTTGATCTCCGCAACGCGGTCCACATCGGCCACTCGACGGGTGGTGGTGAAGCCGCGCGGTACGTCGCCAAGCACGGCAAGGGCCGTGTCGCCAAGCTCGTTCTCGTCGGGGCGGTTCCGCCGATCATGGTCAAGACCTCGGCCAACCCCGGCGGACTGCCGATCGAGGTGTTCGACGATTTCCGCAAGAGCCTGGTCGATAACCGTGCCCAATTCTTCCTCGACATCCCTTCCGGCCCCTTCTACGGATTCAACCGGCCGGACGCCAAGGTTTCCCAGGGCGTCATCCAGAACTGGTGGCGACAGGCCATGGTCGGTGGCGCGAAGGCGCACTACGACAGCATCAAGGCGTTCTCCGAGACGGATTTCACTGAAGACCTCAAGTCAATCACCGTTCCAACGCTCATCCTTCACGGTTCTGACGACCAAATCGTTCCGATTGATGATTCCGCCAAGCTCGCCATCAAGCTGCTGAAGAACGGAACCCTCAAGATCTACGACGGCTACCCGCACGGCATGTGCACGACCCACGCCGACATCATCAACTCAGACCTCCTGGCATTCGTCCAGGCCGCCGGCTGATACACTCAGGGCAGGCTCCAAAGCCTGCCCTTGAGCTTGGAGCGGCGTCGCCGACGATGATCCAACTTATTGGCTTTGGTCTCTCTCGGCATACTTCAAACCGCCTTGCGGGTCTGACGATCAAGGGGGATATGATCTGAGGGCCGCCTGGAAATTTCTCGCGTGCATCAACCCGCAGACGTCGGGACTGTCGACTTACGTGACCAGCGAGCTGAGACGCGTCTTGGCGACCGCGTAGCCGGAGCGTCGGGTTGGCATCCAATAGCAGAGCCGAACTGCTTCTGATGCCGTGAACCACTTGCGGCGACGAACGCCTAAAGTCCGCTTTTGGCCCAAACCGGTCTTCGAGAGCACTAGATCATCTGAAAAACGCGGGTACGTTCAAATTCCTAGAAGGCCTCAATACTTCGACGCATGTTGGGAAGCATGACAGGCAAGTTGCTAGGGTCTATCCACTCTACCGCTTTGGATTCGTCGTCCGCTACGATAGGTATGCCCTCATAGTGAGACGTGTAGAACATCATGGCAAAGAACTGGCAGACGTCGCCGTTAGGGAAGGTGACTGTCTCGAACGCAGGATCGCTACCAAAGCCGAAAGGAAGGAGATTCCAAATCCGAATGCCTGTTTCCTCTAACGTTTCTCTAATAGCGATAGACTCAAGGTCTTCGCCTTCTTCAGCGTTTCCACCTGGAATTCCCCAAACGTCAAAGTCACTTCTGTGCTGCATAAGCACGTGCCCGTCTTCACGTGTTACGACCACACGCGCTCCCGGAACAAGAATTGTCCCTGACCCAACCTTTGCTCGCAGTTTCCCTAGATAACTTTCCGAAAAAGTCACTGTCCAGCCTCCTCACGCTCATCGACCTCGTGATGGCGAGGACCAGCACAACGTTATCCTAAATCTTTCCAATGGAATACAATGTCCACTGTTGGCGCGATCCTGCCAGACCCGTTTCGGTCCAGAGAAGCCGAGGAGCAGTATACGATGAGCTGGACGCACCAGCCTTGCCCGCATAACTTAAACGATATCCGGCGAATCCGGTGTGGTTCACCTCACAGCCTCGGCAGCGAAAATTTTATGAATTACCCGACGATAAAAGTTATTGTTCGCTTCACATTGTGCCCCATCATTCCTGCGCCATTTATCAGCGCAGTCCTACTTTTTCTCGATCTGCCAAAGTTCATCGGAACCTTTGAATGGTACTATTGGCTTCCAACCTACATAGGAGTAACCCTTTGGGTCTCTCTGTGTGCGTTGGTTTTTTTCGGAGCACCGTCTCTCATGCTGGCGGTCGTCTACGCAACTTTAAAATTGAGGCGATGCGCAAAGCATTTGTTTCTCGTATCTTTGTCAGGCGGTACGGTGGTGTTCTTGTTCAACGGCCTGTTCTTGCCGCCGCTTTACGAAATTACAGCGTTCATTCTCGGGCTGGTTACGTCCTTATTGGCCGCACTCCTTGCACTTCCAAAGCAAGCTACTTGAAGTTTCGACTCATGGTGAACTGTGTTCCACAGCGACACCAATGCCAGTTTTTTGAGCCATTGGCCTGTAGGACATGACGGCGGCAAACGACCCATATCACCCGAATGCCTGTTCATTGGGAATGTCTCCTTCTGGCGCAAAGCTGCCAAGGCAGCAGGTGGCCCTAAGCGGTCGTTCCGATCTGAATTGCTGACCGCACTTTCCAGGTCTCTTCGTGTGACCTACGTATTTGACCAAAGATGATGGTCTGCTCGGGATTGACTGGGCCGCCAAGTCAGAAGTGAACCATGTCTGCCGTCGTCCGAAACATCCAGTCGGAGCATGGACTGCACTTACAGACGGCGCTTTTGACGAACAACACGGAATGGGCTTTTTATACGACGACCACGTTTGTATCCGCCTTCCAAATCCTTTGGGTCAGCAAGGCCGAATGCTTCTTTGTTGATTGCCAGACTTTCTTTTAGCTCTGGTGTCCAATCAGGAGCGTCTATCACCAGCAAATCCTCTGACTTCGAATGAATCTCTCCATTTCTTCGATAGACTTCAAGGGCGATACCTACCACCGTTTCGAGCTGTGGCTGCTCGGACAAAAATGCCAAGCAATAGGTCTCCAGCATTCTACCTCTATATTCGCGGTACTCTTCTTGTGTGCCCAGACTCTTGTCCTGCGGCACGCTAAGGAAAATGTAGCCCACCTTCCGTTCTCCTCGGCTCCTTGCGATCATAGCTCGGCGGATGAAACGCGCGAACCCTTCATCCACGGCCCGCTCAAGAGCTGACGACAAGGAGTGTGCAAGATGCATTCGGTTCGTTCGGTTTTCAGCGGCCATAACGCGTAGGCCCCTCTCTGCTAGGTCTGTGGACGGAGCATGCCCCAAAAGCTCAATCGACGTTCCTTGGAGAACATCGTCTGATATCATTTCGATTGTGCGATCCCAGAGGCGCGACAATTCAGTTGCAAGCATGAAATTCTGATATAGAGGCGATGAAACGTAAGTCTCATACTGGCCTTCGGGAATAACGACAGCTCTCCGCCTCGCTTTGATCCTCAGTTTTCTTGGGATGAACGCGGCTTTCCCATCTGCAAAAAGGTTCATCATGTACGTTGCGATCAGGTCATCCTCGCCCGCGGCTATCGCCAGCTGACCCGATCGGAAGAATTTAGCCCGCGCATCAAGATAGTTTGTAAAGTCGGTAACCGTGTTCATCTCTCGCATCAGAAGTTCAAGTGATGCTTGATCGAATACATGTACGAATGTTCCGTCCGCATTTGTGTCGCCCAACGTGAACGGTCGGAAATCTGGGCGCTGAATATTAGTATGGTCCGCACCTTTCAACGAGGGCTGTAGTATGAATGTGCCGCGCGCATGTCCGAAAAATTTTCGGCTAGCAGTGTTCGCTCCATTCGCGACTGCTATCAGATGAGTGATGCGTTTTTCTTTCTGTGGGAGAGCGATAGGAAGTCGCTGTTCGCACATTTTATCCAGAAAGATGCGATCCGGATGTTTATCGATCCACCGCTCAGCTCCCACCAACTGTGCAATCGAAGAATCGACCGCGCGCTTGTACCATCGGCTCCACGCCAAGCCGATCGGTTTACCTTCCTGCCAGGAAATATTTTTGTCGCTAAAGATTAAAACGTGCGGACCAAACACCACCAAAAGATCAGCAATTTCCTGGCCGCTCCCGCTTGAGCTTTTCGTGCGATCGTTAAAAGTGTTGGGATATGACCAAAGACGCAAGAAAGATTGATCTGCGAATTCCGCAAGAGCCTGCTCAGTTGCTGTATATCCATCGCCTCGCCGAATGCCTGTGTTCACGACCTCATCCTTTTACGGCTTCAAGCACAAAAAGGCTGATCGCTTCCAAGTACAGAAATCAGCTCCTCGCGTGCAATGCTGCTTATCTCGGAAGCCGTTGCCGCACCATGCCATTCTATTCACCCATGGTATCTGAATTGACTGCTTCTTCGGCGTGCCTGCTTCGGGCCAAGGTTCAATGCCCATGAAAGAAAAATCAATGATGAAGTGTTGGCATCTGCGTGAAACTCCGAACGAACTTGCGTATTCGTTTATAAAAGACGCTGATGCCCGGTGCGTAGGAGGTCGTCATAAGCGGCGATAGTCGTTTTGTGTCTCCCAAAGCTTCTTGGCGAGTTCATTTTACTTGAGCGATTCCTCACGCGTTGGATAACCGTCTCGGTCGATGTTCCATTGCGCTTCCATGCAAAACCTCGTTACGTCATCGCCGTGCTCCGCGAACTCGGCCTCGCCGAGGACGCGGAGCACATCAACCCGAACGTAGGCTCGATTGCTCTTGGACACCCGTTGGGTATGTTTGGCGCGCGCATTGCCGGCACTGCCGCACTTGAGCTTTCACTAAATGGCGGTCGCTATGCGCTAGCTTCCATGTGCATTGGCGTCGGGCAGGGAATCGCTGTGGCGTTGGAGCGAGTGTGATCTGTTGAAGACCTGAGGGTCCGGCTAGTTTGCCGGGCCTCCCTTGACTATGCGAATTTACGCTTCGATCTTGGCTCTTAGCTCATCTATGAATTCGTTGACAGCTTGATGATCCAAGCAATTTTCGACCAACGTCCTCAAAAGCGGGTTTACACGGTCTCCGGTACCCCCACGAAAGATAGTTTGCTCGAGCCTACGATATACTTCGCTGCCTTCGGCTAAGTTAAATTCTTCAATTCCTAGCTTCGGAAATTCTCGTGCAACTCTCTGTAGGTCCACCAAAGCCAAAAAGTTTGGCGTCAGTTTGAGCATTTTCGCGATGTCTTCAACACGAGCATGCATCTTTGCTGCGCCGGGATAATCATCGTCCACGACGAATACCGCATGCTTGTTGGTGTCGACCAAATTCTTCACCAACCGCGTGGATAGCACGTTAGAGCCCAAGCTGACGACTTCAATTTGTGGCACGCCCACCGCTTTGGCTAGATCGACGCGGGAGACAAAAAAGTCGAAGAATTGCTCATCACGCTTCCCCTCGACGAACAACGTCAGCGTGTAGTCAAGTTCCGGCGGTGTGAACTCGTTCTGCTTCGTCTTCTGATCGTTGGCCTTTTGATCGGTAGCCTTTTTAAATTGCTTTTCGTAGGAGGCAATTCCATTGAGCCGCTTAACTCGCCTGAAAAGTGGTATCCACTCGTTGTTATCGCTCCATAAAACGGGAAGCGTGGTGTTAGGCGTGTTGTAGGGAAAGACTATGAGACCTGCTATTTTACCGTACCCAAGCGGCCACCTGGGGTAGCAAACTTTCCCGTAACTTGTCAGACGTTCAAGGAGAGTTGACCGAGAATCGTGCGGAACGTCGGCATAAAATGAAGAATCCAATGATGATGCGGTATCTATGGCGCTGTATTCAAAGGCTGAAAATGTAAATGCCTTTGTGTTTTCTTCAATTTCAACGATAGCTTCTCGCATGCCGCATACCGTTAATACAAAAATGTTCTTCACGCCCAACGGAATAAGCTCCGTCGCGACCGAATTAATTTCCTTGGTAGCCTGATGGCCTGTCCCAATAATGTCGTCTATCAAGACTATGTTCTCAATCTTGCCTTGTCTGATGTAGTCGATGGTGTCTGGGCTCAGGAAATTTTCCTCGGACACTTCAGCATTCATTCTGAAGTGATAACTGATCATCGCTCCGCTCTTGCCGACGTCGCCCATCGCAGCAAAGAGGGTGTTTCGGCTGGTGATCCGTGCGCCTTTTTCGATTGCCTTTCGTGAGAGCTTGGAGAACGCCACGCGAAGGCCACGGTCTATGTCTTTTTGGCCGATGACGTTCAAATTTCTAATGACACGCAAAGCGAGATCGAAGTCGGGCTCGTCAAATTGGAGTATCCAATTGATCACAGCTTCCGCGGTCACATCCGCGTCTGCCGGCCAGTTTCCAATGATTTTGGTCACTTCCGCCAACTGATCTTCTATGGCTTTTGGATACTTCAAAGTCTTCTCCCGATTTAGATTGAGCATTGTCGGGTAAAAACATTAAGGAAGCGAAAGCGTTGGTCACATTCACGTTTCGTCCGAATGACGGCGCATCGGCTGGTAATTCGGTGGTATAGGCGGCCGAAACGGATTGGTCTTGCCCATATTCCCACTCGTTGGAAAAGTGTTTTGCTAGAGGATTTCTTTCCTTAGCTGCGAGACAGAGTAACTTCCTACACTAACGCGCAAATGGAGGGTTCCACCGTGAATGCAGAAACTGTGATGTTGGCTCTGCAGGTTGTTGGTAATCGGAGCTGGAGACACGAAACCTAGACGCTCCCAGCGCTGGACCGGCGAAATCGTCGTGAGGACTGCATTCATCAGCATCTGCGGCACAGACCTTCATCGCTATCATGGCAACAGCTTTTTCTTAAACCAAGGCTTTCTGTCTCATTCGTACGTGTTTGACCACCTTACCGGTCGAAACCTTGTTGAACGCTTCGTCGAAGCCGTTCTTGCGAGCGTGGCCGTCGTTAGCGGTCAATCCGCCCGTGATGTGGAGTACGGTCGCGTTTTTGTCAGGCATTGTCGCGCGAAGTGCTTCGGCAACGCGCGCTCATTGTCAGATTGTCAGCACGCACGACTGCTTACACGTCATCGGCGGCCAGCTTGTCGTCAACATGACGACCGGTACGTCCTTGCTCTTCGCGTAGTCAAGTGCAGGCTTGATCGCGGCACCATCAACGAAGCTGGCAAGGATCGTATTCACGCCTACATTGATTTGGTTGCGAAAGTCGGTGACCTGCTGGCTGGCATCACGATTGGCGTTCATAGGCTGAACGACGGAGCCGCTGCTGGACTTTGCCTGATCGGTCGCTGCATTCACCAGCACTATGGAAAATGTGGTTGTTCAGGGTCGGTCGCCGAAGCTCGATGCAGAGCATATTCCTCATCGCTTATGTAACTGTAAGGCGATATCGCCCTTCTTGATTTCGATCAAATGATTGCTACTCTCCGCGTGGTTTAGGGAGGCTACGCATGGTTTTTGATTTTGGTGGATTGGATAAACCCAAGGCGAAGAGCGCTTCGCCTAGCCCGCGGGATATTTTTCGCAGCCGACCGTCAGGCAAGGCGAAAATCAAGGAACTCTGGCAGGGCCAAGCACAAGCGCTGGACGATTGGTACAAAAATCCCAAGCAGGACACACTTATCTCTATGTACACGGGTGCCGGAAAGACACTTGTGGGGGTTCTGATCGCCCAGAGTTACCTTTTACAGGGAGTTCGCAACGTAATTTACGTTTGCCCGACGATTGATCTTATCCATCAAACAGTCCGTGAAGCCAACGGCATAGGAATCACGCCGACCACATTCTACCAATCGAAATTTTCGGACCAGAATTTCGCTCAATCTAAGTCTTTCTGCATTACAACTTATCAGGCCTTGCTGAACACAAGGAATAAGTTCCGGGGACAAAATGCACCTGGAGCCATCATTTTTGACGATGCCCATGTCGGCGAGCGCCTCGTTCGGGACGCGTTCACAATAACTATCAGGAAAGCGGAGAATGACGCGCTTTATTCTCAAGTTGCGGCAATTATAAAGGCGTGTTTCCAGGACATTGGTCAGGGATATAACTTCGACCAGATTGTCTCCGATTTCTCCTCGGGCTCAGTCGCTCTCTGCCCGCCCAATGGTGTCCACAATCGTAGCCACGAATTCCAGTCCGCTCTCGAACCCCACGTGGATGGCGATATCAGCCTTCAATTGCCGTTTGATTATCTTCGTGGGCATTTGCAGTACTGCGCAATCACGATCAGTAAATTCGTGATAGAAATTACGCCCCCTTTCATTCCAGCGCTGCATGTGCGGGCCTTGGAAGACAAGAGCGTGCCCAAGGTCTTTCTTTCTGCCACGGTCCAATCGAAAGGGGACATCATTCGGGCTTTTGGCCGATCGCCACGAGTTATCGAGCCGGATGTTGACGCCGGCCTCGGTGAACGTCTGATGTTGTTCGGATCGTCCTTGAACAAGTTTTGCGACAACGTGAATGGACTGCAGGACCTGAGCAAGAAAGTGAAGGTCTTGATTGCTACCCCTACTGAGAAGGCGGCGGATAAATGGGACGACTTTGCGTCGCCGCCTAAGAGCGCCGATGCATTTACCCAGAGGCTCAACGAGTTTCGAGCTAGCACGACTGGTGCGTTCATGTTGCTGGGTAGATATGACGGTATCGATCTTCCCGACGATGATTGCCGGGTCATGGCGGTAGATGGGGTGCCGGTGGGTTCAGCTCAGTTGGAACGATATCTCTTCGACCGCATCAAGCTGGATCAGACTTTCTTTCCGCGGGTCGCCAATCGGTTCACGCAACTATTTGGACGTATCAATCGCGGGAAGAACGATTATGGCATTTACTTCATCTACTCGACCGATGCAGAAAATTGGCTGCGAAATGTCGCCAACCAGGCCTACTTTCCGAAAGTCCTGCAAGAGCAGATACGGCTTTCAGAAGAGTTTTGCGACCAGTTGAAAGAAATGACGGACGAAAAGATCGAGTCTATCGTCACCCAGATAATCGAACGTGACACCGGCTGGCTTTCCTACTATCAGGCCCAAATAGGCCAGAACCCGATCGACGAAAAGCGTATCAGCGAGCGCGAGGACTATACAAAGTTCGATGATGAGCTGGCCAAACGTGAGGCCAATTTCATTCTTATGCTCTGGCAGGGAGACCATAGCGGAGCGATCAGGCAGTTTGAAGAGATCATCGATGATGTGAGAATGAAGAATCCTCGTCTCGCTGGCTGGTACGCAATCTGGCTAGGCTCAGCTAACGCTATTCTCGGCCGCCCCGACGCGATGTTCGACTGGTTTGACGAGGCGAGGAACCGGCTTGGTGGTAAACTTCCACTGCCACGCCAAGAGCAGGAGGACGTGGGAGTGCTCCCAGCCTGCAAAACGGTGATCGAGGAGGGCCTGCGCGAGTTCTGTGGTCTGACGGTGCCCGAAGCCAACCGCAAACTTATGAAGCTTATTAAAGCCGCTGAGCCAGCATACGGTGATCCGTCGCATAAGAAAGCGGAAGAGGCAGTCAGAGTTCTTGGAGCTGCGTTAGGTTTTGACTCTAGGCGACCCGATACTGACGAGCACGATGGCCCCGACAACGTTTGGATCGATCACAATGCCAAAGTTGCGATTCCTATTGAACTGAAGACGGACAAGCTTGAGGGCAATGCCATAAACTCCGAAGAAGTTGGGCAGGTTTATCAACATCTGGAATGGGTAAGATCGCGATATGCCGACTACAATGTACCGGGCATCCTCGTATACACCGAAAGCAACTCAGTCACCGGCAGCAGCAACCCGTCTAACGATATGTTCTTTGCTGATCAAAAGGCGATGAAGGACCTGCAGAATGCGTTCATCGCTGGCGTGACAATGCTTGCTAAGCTGTCGCCGCTGGAAAAATATGGCAAGGCCTCCGAAATTGGCAGCGCTGCAGAATGGCAGCCGTCGGCCATCTTCGAAAGGCTGAATGTCGGGTGCTTAAAGCCTACTGGTTAGCACCCGTAAGGAGTTGCCCCTTGTTGAAACTCCACTGACGAGGTTGGCCCATCCTGGGCAAAACAAACTAGAGAGCTCGGTCGGGGGGCGAAGAACAAGGGCCTTCGCGTGTAGAAACGTTCGCGGAGACTGCGCTACTCAGCACGCCCGTTGAGGTCGTTTGTCCTGTTCGAAAAATGGCAGGATCATCGAAGCATAGGCCGAACCGCCCGCATAAGCTTGGTACGGTTACCGTGGACATCACCGCGGGCAGCTGGTTCCCGTGGACAGCTGTTTTCGAAGCTTGTGTTGGTAGGGCTTGTCGCGAACGGACTTGATGTAGGTGCACGCGATCTCCACCCACTGCGCGCTTGGGATTCGGCGATGATTGGCCGCATGGTCGCGGCCGCGATCAGCAGAGCGGCCGCTGCGCCCTCGACCGCGAGCTTACCCGTCTCGGCAAGCGTATCTCTGGCGAAGGAAAGCTTTCCCCACACGACGGCAGACCACATATTTTCGAGGGCGCGTACGAGAGGCAGGACGTCCCGCTTATCCAAGTCATCCTGCTCCTTCACCCAGCCGACCACCGTGTCTAAGGCATCCGGCACGGCAGGATCGACTGTCGGTATTCACGCAAACCTTTGAAAAGCAGAGAGGCGCTTTCCAAGAGTTCTTTAATCGATCCCGGCTCGAGGTGAAGGTTAGGTATTCTCGCAGCACTCTCGCCAGTCCTTGAACTGGGACAGCGCTGCTAACACGCTCTCCAAGTGACCGATGAGCGTGCCGGTCATCGATGTCGCAAGCTCCTCCGCCTCCATCTGTGTTGATTGCCACTGAGAAGTGACCCGGTAGCACAGGATATTTCCATCGAGAATTGACCCATGTTTGAACTTTGCCCTGCGTGTTTTCAGCGAGGGCTATGGAGTGATCGACATGGCGTTATTGAGCGTGATCCGACGCTGGCATTTTCGAGAGCATTTATCGATCCGGGAGATTGGTCGCAGGACCGGTCTGTCTCGGAATACCGTCCGCAAATACCTGCGTCTGGGGAGTGTGGAACCGAAGTTCAAAGTTCCAGAGCGACCGAGTAAGCTTGACCCTTTTGCTGATCGATTAACGGCCTGGCTGAGGACGGAAGCGAAGAAGAACCGCAAGCAGAAGCGGACGATGAAGCAGTTGCATGCCGACCTGATGAGCCTCGGCTACGATGGGTCGTATGGTCGTGTTGCTGCATTTGCTCGGGAATGGAAGGCCGATCTTCAGCGAGAACTGCAGACCTCGGGACGTGGGACATACGTTCCGCTGGCTTTCGATCCGGGTGAAGCCTTTCAGTTCGACTGGTCGGAAGACTGGGCAATCATCGGCAATGAACGTACCAAACTGCAGGTGGCCCATACGAAGCTGAGCTACAGCCGCGCGTTCATCGTTCGGGCATATCTTCTCCAAACACACGAGATGCTGTTTGATGCCCATAACCACGCATTCCGTGTCTTTGGCGGCGTTCCTCGACGTGGCATTTATGACAACATGCGCACGGCAATCGACAAAATAGGTCGCGGCAAAGAGCGCGACGTCAATGTCCGCTTCATGGCAATGGCCAGCCACTACCTCTATGAGCCAGAATTCTGCAATCCAGCGTCTGGCTGGGAGAAAGGCCAGGTCGAGAAGAATGTCCAGGATTCACGCCATCGGTTCTTCCAACCAACACCACGCTTTCCATCGCTGGAAGCCCTGAACGACTGGCTGGAGCTTCGATGCAAGGAGTTTTGGCAACAGACCCCGCATGGAAAGATGCGTGGGACCATCGCTGAGCTATGGGCCGAGGAAGCGCAGGCTCTCATGCCAACAGCACGTGTCTTCGATGGATTTATCGAACATACCAAGCGGGTTTCCCCGACCTGCCTCGTGCACTTTGATCGTAATCGCTACAGCGTTCCGGCATCCTTTGCCAATCGGCCTGTCAGCGTTCGGGTTTACCCAGATCGTATCGCTGTTGCAGCAGAAGGTCTGATCATATGCGAGCACCGTCGCATCATCAGCCGTTCGCATGATGGTCCTGGGCAGACGATTTACGACTGGCGGCACTATCTCGCCGTCGTTCAACGCAAACCAGGTGCTCTTCGCAATGGTGCGCCGTTTATCGAGCTTCCGGAAGCTTTCAGAATACTGCAGCAGCACCTGCTCAAAAAGCCGGGCGGAGATCGCGAGATGGTCGACATTCTGGCGCTCGTCCTCCAGCATGACGAGCAGGCTGTGCTCTCGGCCGTCGATATGGCCTTGAAGTCCGGGGTTCCGACCAAGACCCATGTTCTGAACCTGCTACATCGCTTGGTCGATGGTAAATCTTCCACACCACCGACGATAGATGCGCCCCAAGCTCTCACACTTGCCAACGAGCCAAAGGCCAATGTCGAACGCTACGATTCCCTGAGAAAGACAACGGAGGTGCGCCATGCGTCATAATCCTGCCAGCGGTGCAATCGTCATCATGCTGCGACAACTGAAGATGCACGGCATGGCTCAGGCAATCGGTGAACTCACCGAACAGGGATCGCCTGCCTTTGAAGCTTCCATTCCAATCCTGTCACAACTTCTCAAAGCCGAGACAGCAGAACGTGAAGTTCGTTCAACCGCTTATCAGCTCAAGACGGCTCGCTTTCCAGCTTATCGTGACCTGAACGGCTTCGATTTCTCCAGCAGCGAGATCAATGAAGCACTCGTGCGACAGCTCCATCGCTGCGACTTTCTCGATGAAGCTAACAACATCGTGCTGGTCGGCGGCCCAGGCACAGGCAAAACCCATATTGCCACCGCTCTCGGCATCCAGGCAATCGAGCATCACCACAAACGCGTCCGGTTCTTCTCGACCGTCGAGTTGGTCAACGCGCTTGAACAGGAGAAAACGCAAGGTCGCTCAGGGCAGATCGCCAATCGACTTGTCCATTCCGATCTGGTGATCCTCGATGAGCTTGGCTACCTGCCGTTCAGTGCATCAGGTGGCGCGTTGCTCTTCCATCTTCTGAGCAAACTCTACGAGCGCACCAGTGTCGTTATAACCACAAACCTCAGCTTCAGTGAATGGGCCAGCGTCTTCGGCGACGCCAAGATGACGACCGCGTTGCTCGACCGGCTCACTCATCATTGCCACATTCTCGAAACCGGAAACGACAGCTTCCGCTTCAAAAACAGCTCCGCCCACGAGCCGAAAAATACAAAGGAGAAAAACAGCGACTTGACCAAATCACAAGACCCGAAACATATCTAAAAGGCGGGTCAAATCTCGGTGGAAATACCGGGTCACTTCTCAGTGAAAATCAACATTCAGGGGTCGTGATCGCGAATTCAACAGCTTCAGAACGCGTATCCGCGACGGAATGCGTGAAGGTCCGAATTTCGCAGGCCGTTACACCCTGATCCAGATCGGTTGCGGTGCTGGCTGCTCGTTTGTCATTCTCGCAGATAACCAGACTGGTCGACCCGCGTCGTTTCCCCGTGGAGGCGAGGAGCATATGTATTTGAGCCTGGACTATCGTCGCGATAGCCGGCTGGTTGCCACCCAGTGGCTGAATAGCGAGACCAGCACATGCGTCGTTGAATTCTTCGATTTCGATAAGGACGCCTTTAAGCCAATCAGCAAAACCGAGATAGGCAACGAGGAAGCCTGCAATAGAACGGCAGCTGAAAACCTGCGTTGAGAGCAAGTCGCAGAAGGACTTGCGCTTTCATGCGACTTCCAGCTGGTCGTATGGTTGGCGACGGCACAGGCATTCGCCAGCCCTTGCAAATCAAAAGCTCCGTGGAGCACCCTTCGATTTCAGGCTGGCTTCACAACTGTCCACCCCACCAACGCACATGCGATCACAAGCACCCGCGACTACGCGGCGAATGCGAGATATAGGTGCCGATGCCTTGAAGCGCCGAACCGTCCTCTCTCGGTCAAGTTCGGTATAGACCCCGCAGACCCTGCATTCGACGGCGATGATTGGTCCCTTGACCGATCGCAACGTTGGTTCCTGATCCATACTTCCCTTGGTTGTCTGAAAAAAAGTCCAATCTGACCTGTCACTTAGCATGGCATGTTAGAGTCCTGATTCATCTCGGTTTTCCCGCGATGGCAAATGCACGTCACCTAAAATGCCCGATTTGACCGGCTTGACTCTCTTTATAGAACGGAACAGATAGAGAACGTCAACCGATTTTCAGGATATGAAGTCCTGCCAGCGCGAACCGAGGAGGTCCGTGAATGAGAACGCATGTCCGGTCTTCGGGTCTTATCGACGACCTGCGCGAGCAGATAGCCAAGCTCGAAGGCGGGTCCGCGAGGAAGGCGGAATGCCTACCGTTCGGAATTCCGGAGATCGACGGCAAGTTACCTGGCGGTGGCTTGGCTTTCGGTGCGCTCCACGAGTTCGCTGGCGGCGGTGCGGGAACGGTGGACGGCGCGGCAGCAGCCCTGATGGTGGTCGGGATCGCCGCGAGGACGAAGGGGCAAATTCTCTGGTGCCTCAGCAGGCCCGACTTGTTCGCTCCCTCGATCTCGCAGGCAGGCCTACATCCCGACCGCGTGATCTACGTCGAGGCGGACAAGGAAGAGGATGTCCTGGCTTCCTTTGAAGAGGGCCTGAGCTTCGGCGGCCTCGGTGCGGTCGTTGGTGAAATAGTCCGGTTGCCGATGACGGCTTCGAGACGGCTTCAGCTGGCGGCCGAGAAGTCGGGAACCATGGGGTTGGCGCTGAGGCGCTGGCGACGGCAGACCGAAGCCAACGACTACGGCCAGCCGACCGCTTCGGTGACCAGATGGCGGATAAGCCAATTGCCTTCTGAAGACATCCCCGTTGCGGGTGTCGGGAGGCCGAGATGGCTGGCGGAGTTGATGAGATCGCGTGCGGGCGAGTGTGCAGAGTTTTGCGTTGGAGCATGTGATGGCAAGGGTCGTCTCTCTATATTTCCCAAGATGGCCTACGGACAGGATACGGAGGGCAGGGGCCGATGGCACACCGCCTCCTGACAAGCCGATGGTCGTGATATCCCGGTCAGGGTCCAGGCGGACCGTCTGCGCAGCCGATGGTGCCGCGCGAAAGCTCGGTCTGCGCATCGGCATGCCCGCGAGCAAGGCCCAGGCGCTGGTCGCCGATCTCGCCATGTACGATGCAGACCCGGTCGGCGATCTGGCTGCGCTCGACAAAATGGCGCTCTGGATGCTCCGGCAATACAGCCCCGTCGTCGCAGTGGACGGCATTGACGGCATCGTCATCGACACCGAGGGCGCGGATCATCTCCAGGGCGGCGAAGAACGCATGGTGTCGGGGATGGTCAACCGCCTCCGCGGTGTCGGCGTGGTCGCGCGGGCCGCCGTGGCAGAGACGTGGGGCGCGGCGCACGCGATCGCCAGATGCACTCCAGCCGAATGGACGGTCGTTCCCGTGTCCGAGACGACGAAGGCCGTTCTGGGGCTTCCTATCGTCTGTCTGCGGCTCGCGCCGGAAACGGTGAATAGCCTACGGGTTCTCGGCATCGAGACCGTCGGGCAATTGTCGGCCATGCCGAGAGCGCCGTTGACGCTGCGCTTTGGCCCGGAGGTCGGCAGACGGCTCGACCAGTTGTTCGGTCGCGCGGCCGAGCCGATCGAACCCATCCGTTGTCCGGAGATCGTGGAAGTCCACCGCCCGTTCGCCGAGCCGATCGGGGCTGCGGAGACCATAGCGAAATACGTCGGCCGCCTCGTCGAGCAGCTTTGCTTCGAGCTGGAGACCCGTGGCCTTGGTGTCCGCCGTTGCGACCTGATTGTCCACCGTGTCGACAATACAATACAGGCGATCCGCGCTGGCCTCGCGAAACCCGTCCGTGACGACAAGAGACTGACGCGCCTGCTGACCGACAGGATCGAGAATATCGATCCCGGTTTCGGTATCGAGAAGCTTTCGCTCGTCCCGACATGGGCGGAGCCTCTGGTCGAAAGACAGCAGTCGTCGTCCCTGATCGAGGAGACGGTCGTCGACGTGACACCGCTGGTCGATATCCTCGGAAACCGCGGCCACCGCATCTACAGGATGGCCCCCGTCGCCAGCGACGTCCCCGAACGGAGCTTCCAGCGTGTCGGTCCCATGTCGGAAGAGAAGGGCCTCGATTGGCCGTCGAACTGGCCGCGGCCCAGCAGGCTCCTCGCGCGTCCTGAGGAGATCGAGGTCCTGGCGGTCTTGCCGGACAGTCCGCCCCGAACGATGACCTGGCGCGGCAAGCGTCGTCGCATCGTGCGCGGCGACGGCCCGGAAAGGGTCTTCGGGGAGTGGTGGTTACGGGATGCCGAGTTCCACGCCGTCCGCGATTACTACGTCGTCGAGGACGACAGCGGCGAGCGCCTCTGGGTCTACCGCGCAGGCGACGGCGTGGACACGACGACAGGCTCACACAGGTGATTCATACACGGGATATTTGGATGAGATACGTCGAACTTCAGACGACGACCCATTTTTCGTTTCTAAGGGGAGCATCCAGCGCAGACGAGTTGTTCGCCGCGGCGGCGGAACTCGGGATCGAGGCGCTCGGTATCGTGGACAGGAATTCACTGTCGGGCATCGTGCGGGCGTGGGAGGCATCGAAAGCGACAGGCGTGCGCTTGATCGTGGGATGTCGCCTCGATTTGACCGACGGCATGGCGATCCTGGTCTATCCGACCGACAAGGCGGCCTACGCGCGGCTGTGCCGTCTTCTTTCTCTCGGCAAGTCGCGCGGCGGCAAGGCGAAGTGCATCCTGGATTTCAGCGATGTCAGCCTGTACGCCGAGGGCATGATCGGCATCCTGATCCCGGACGAGGCCGACGAGACGTGCGCGATCCAGCTGCGCAAGATGTCGAAGCTTTTCGGCGACAGAGCCTATGTCAGCTTATGCCTCAGACGTAGGCCAAACGACAAGCTCCGCATCCACAACCTTGCGAACCTCGCATTCAAGCATCGTGTCCGTACGGTCGTGACTAACGACGCCCTTTTCCACGAACCGGGCAGGCGGCAGTTACAGGACATCGTCACCTGCATCCGCCATAACAAGACCATCGACGACATCGGGTTCAACCGCGAGCGGCATGCGGATCGATACCTCAAACATGCTGACGAAATGCACCGACTGTTCGATGCTTATCCGGAGGCGCTGGCCCGTACGGTCGAGATCGCGAAGCGCTGCACGTTTTCCCTGAGCGAACTCGAATACCAGTATCCGTCAGAGGCTATCATTCCCGGTCTCGGTGTTCAGGCCACCTTGGAGAAGTTTACCTGGGAGGGAGCGGCGGATCGTTATCCCGAGGGCGTGCCGGAAACCGTTGTGAAAACAATCCGGCACGAGCTCCAGCTCATCGAGACCATGAAGTACGCCCCGTATTTCCTGACCGTCTTCAACATCGTGCGTTTCGCGCGATCCAAGGGCATTCTGTGCCAAGGACGCGGGTCGGCGGCCAATAGCGCCGTCTGCTACGCCCTCGGGGTCACGAGCATCGACCCGGAGACCAACGACCTGCTGTTCGAAAGATTCGTCAGCCAGGAGCGGGCCGAACCGCCGGACATCGACGTGGACCTCGAGCACGAGCGGCGCGAGGAGGTCATCCAGTGGATTTACGATACCTACGGGAGAACAAAGGCCGCCCTGTGTTCGGCCGTATCACGCTACCGCGCCAAGGGAGCTTTGCTGGATGTCGGGAAGGCCCTGGGCTTACCGAAGGATATGATCCGTCAGCTGTCGTCCGGTGTTTGGGGTTGGAGCAAGGAAGGTGTCTCCGAAAAGGAGGTCAAGGACAACAACCTCAATATGGGCGACCGAAGGCTTCGACTGGCGATCGAACTCGCGCAACAGCTCATGGGCGCGCCTCGACACCTGAGCCAGCACCCCGGTGGTTTCGTCCTGACCAACGACCGCCTGGACGAGCTGGTGCCGATCGAGCCGGCCGCCATGGACAATCGCCAGATCATCGAATGGGACAAAGACGACGTCGAAGCGCTCAAGATGATGAAGGTCGACATTCTCGCGCTCGGAATGCTGACCTGCATGTCGAAGGCGTTCGCGCTCATAAAGGAACACAAAAACGACGTGATCGACCTCGCGAATATCAAGCAGGAAGACAACGCGACCTACGCGATGCTCCGGAAAGCCGACACGCTCGGGACGTTCCAGGTGGAGTCCCGTGCACAGATGGCTATGTTGCCGAGATTGAAACCGAGGACCTTCTACGATCTCGTCATCCAGGTGGCCATCGTGCGCCCCGGCCCGATCCAGGGAGACATGGTCCACCCGTATCTGCGTCGCCGCGAGGGCAGGGAGGCCGTCGATTACCCGACCCCGGAGCTGGAGGCGGTCCTCGGCAAAACCCTTGGCGTTCCGCTTTTCCAGGAAAGCGCGATGAGGGTGGCGATGGTCTGCGCCGGGTTTACCGCTGGCGAGGCCGACCAGCTGCGCAAATCCATGGCGACATTCAAGTTCACGGGCGGGGTCTCCCGTTTCAAGACGAAGCTCGTCGACGGCATGGTCCGCAACGGCTATACGCCCGAGTTCGCCGAGAAGACGTTTTCACAGCTGGAGGGGTTCGGGTCTTACGGCTTCCCCGAAAGCCATGCCGCGTCGTTCGCGCTCATCTCCTACGCCTCCTGCTATCTCAAATGCCACTTCCCCGACGTGTTCTGTGCGGCGCTGCTCAATTCCCAACCGATGGGCTTTTATGCGCCCGCGCAGATCGTCGCGGATGCCCGCGCGCACGGTGTCGAAATCCGGCCTGTCTGTATGAATGCCAGCCGATGGGATTGCACGATGGAAGCCATTCCCGGTACTGAGCGCCACGCGGTTCGGCTCGGGATGCGGATGGTGAAGGGGCTGGCCATGCGCGATGCTGCCCGCATTGTCGTCGCTCGGGCGGACCAACCGTTCATCTCCGCCGACGATGTCTGGCGGCGGTCGGGAGTGCCGACTGAAGCCCTGGTCCAGCTTGCCGAGGCGGATGCCTTCAGGCCTTCGCTGAAGCTCGAGCGGCGGGACGCGCTCTGGGCACTCAAGGCACTGCGCAACGACCCGCTGCCACTGTTTGCGGCGGCCGCCGAGCGTGAAGCCGAGACGGTCCCGGAAATGGTCGAACCGGAGGTTTCACTCGTCCCGATGGTCGAAGGCCGACAGGTCGTCGAAGATTACGGACACACGGGGCTGACGCTACGGGATCACCCGATGAGCTTCCTCAGAGAGGACCTAAGGCGGAAGAATATCGTCACCTGCGCCGAAGCCGTGAGCCAACACGACGGCAAGTGGCTCTGGACCGCAGGCATCGTGCTGGTCCGCCAGAAACCGGGAAGCGCCAAGGGCGTGATGTTTGCAACGATCGAGGACGAGACTGGAGTGGTGAACGTGGTGATCTGGCCAAGCCTGTTCGAACGCCAGCGGCGGGTCGTCCTGTCGGCTTCGATGCTGGGGGTGAACGGTAAGATACAGCGGGAAGGCGACGTCGTTCATCTGGTCGCCCAGCGCCTGTTTGACTTTTCCCGCGACCTCAGTAGCCTCGGCGAACGCGACACGGCGTTCCCGTTGCAACACGGGCGGGGGGACGAGTTCTCGAGGGGCGGCGGCCCCGATCCCAGAGATAACCCGAAGGCTTCCGTTTCAGCCAGGGATATTTTCATTCCCGAACTGCACATCGACACGCTGAAGGTGAAGGCGCGGAATTTTCAGTGAGCAGGGCCGATGGGTGCCACAGAGAATGTTCGCGGAGGCGGGCCGGTTCAAGACGAGGCGAGAGGATAGCCAAGGTTTCGCCATGGCTATCTCCGTTCGTTCTCAGTCGGTTGGATTTTGTTGCCACCCTATCGAGTTCAGGAGAGCTTCGCTGCGATTTTTGCCACGTGTGCGCCCTGGAATTTGGCGGCGTCTAGTTCGACCTGCGACGGCATGCGAGAACCGTCGCCGTCCGTAATCGTGGACGCTCCATAAGGCGAGCCGCCCTTAACCTCCTCGACGCCCATTTGACCCTGGAATGCGTAGGGAAGTCCCACGACTACCATGCCGTGGTGTAGGAGTGTTGGAATGAAGCCGAGGATCGTGGATTCCTGCCCGCCGTGCTGTGTGGCCGACGACGTAAACACCGATCCGACCTTGCCGACAAGTTTACCCTGCGCCCATAGACTACCGGTCTGGTCCCAGAAGTTGCGCATCTGGGAGGCAACTGTTCCAAAGCGAGTCCCGCAGCCGATTATGATTGCGTCGTACTCAGTCAGCTCATCGGCAGTAGCGATCGGGGCCTGTTGATCGAGCTTGAAGTGCGAAGACTTGGCGACGTTTTCAGGGACGAGTTCAGGCACCCGTTTGACGACAGCCTCGGAGCCCGCGGAACGAACACCCTCTGCGACGGCGTTTGCCATCGTTTCGATGTGACCGTACGCGGAATAGTAAAGAACTAGGACCTTGGACATATGATTTCCCTTCGAAAAGAATGGCTGCGCACAGATATAAATACAGATGTTTGTGGCTACTTCTAGCCACCTCAACGGACACACATCGTTCAGATCACGAGATCGTGTGCCTTACCAACGAGACGATCTTGGGCCTGATTTCCTCGTGATCAACTTGGCCGCGGAAGCACCGATGACTTCGATCATCGCAAGACCGAAGAGCATCTGCATTGATCCCCCGACCCTTTTGCCGGCTGTCGCCTTAGCGAGAAAACTGTAATCCTAGTAACACGAACGTCGGCGTTTCCACGCTGAAATCATCGGTACGACTGACCGCACAGGCCTGTTTTCAAGCGTGTCGGCTAGGTCGAACCGATGTGTCGAAACCTCGTGAATATCGTGTGGCATTTCCTCGAAGTTTGCTATGTGTAGGGATAACTCATGGACTTCACTACTTCCTATCAAAGCACCGATCTCGGTTTCAAAGGCTTTGAAAAAAAATATGCCATACACTGTGTCGCCGCCGTGGTTTTTGGGGTGTCGTCCATAGCTAGCAGGCTATTCGTCAAAGCTCATCTAGGTCCAACCTGACCGTCCAGACGGGATCGTCGTTTTGGTGGTATCTGGAGGCCCTGCATCGTTACGGACAATTGTCTGTTCTTCGATCCACGTTGATGCTCGCACTTTTCCGTAAAAAACTAATAAGTTGTAAATCGCCTGTTTATACGGCCTGAAATCAACGGCCTCGTCAAGCTGAGCGATATGCACTAATTTTTCTGCGGTTCCACGGTGACGCCGCATTCATCCGATGTCAGTGTTTGTTTCCGCGGGTAACCTTGTTCTGTTCGGACCTCGGATCCAAGAGGGTGGGGTAGGGTTCCAAAACGACTCGTCTCTTGTTAAAATCATCGTCCGATAGACTCGCGTGGGCGCGCGCTGCTTTGAGGGGATGACCATGGAGGAGGCTGTAGCGCGGCCATCGGAGCTACCGATCGTGACGTTGGTTGACGACGATGCGCGCGTGCGGGAGGCGATGGAAAATCTACTTTGCTCAGTTGGCATCGACACCGTATCCTTTGCGTCAGCCCGCGAGGTAATCGACGCCACCTTGCCGGATCGGCCGGGATGCTTCGTGCTTGACGTCCGTTTGCCGGGATTGAGCGGGCTAGAGCTACAGTATCATCTCCTGAAACAAGGCAACCACACCCCGGTCATATTTCTCACGGCCCACGGCGACATCGCCATGAGCGTCGAGGCCATGAAGGCCGGAGCTAAAGACTTTCTTACGAAGCCTGTGAGAGATCAAACTTTTCTGGATGCCATTTCGAGGGCGATCAGCGCCGATCTCGAACGGCGCGAAGCTCACACGAACTCGCAAAAGCATATCACGCTCTATCAAGGTCTCACCGCCCGCGAACGTCAGGTACTACGCTTTGTGGTCGAAGGCAGCCTGAACAAGCAGATCGGTTTCGAGTTGGGCATTTCGGAGGTCACGGTAAAGCTGCACCGCAGCAACATGATGAAGAAGATGCAGGTGACGACATTCAACCAGCTCTTCACCGCCTGGCAGGCGCTACCCTCCCATATACGAGAAAACGTCGAATAGCGGCGCTGACAGTGTCTCTTACCTGTCCTACGAGATAGGTTCCGACGACCGAACCATCCGTATAGTTTGAAGTCGGTCATAAACGATCCGCTACCGTAGCCCGGCGCGTCCTGTCATCATCTTGGAAGGCGTGATGGATTTCCAGACATCACAGCAGCGCCGCTGGTTTGCTTTCGCGACGATATGCTTTGGCTTGAGGTGGGGTGTCGCTATGGCCATCTTCATGAGCGCAGCAGCCGCCGCGCTCATTTGGGCAGAGGGCGATCTTGCCAGCTTGAGCATCAGCGGCTGGTCTGTCTACGCGAAAAGCGCATTCGGCATTTGGGCAGTCATCACCTCCTATCGGACGATATCATTCTACGACCAGGTCTATAAGACGGTCCGCCCGACGTTGGAGGACATCCCCGGACTTAGTTGGTCGGCCTTTCCCGACGGCCGCATGAGGTTTGTGAACCCCGCCGCCACGGAGTTTGTCGGGATCACCCGAGAGGAAATGAAGAAGAGAGCGAAAGGGACCGACACCGCCTGGTGGATACCCTTCGTTTATCCCGATGACCGGGAAAGAAGCTTGGCACTTTGGCGCAACAGGCTCAAGACTGGTGAACCCCTTAGCGACGAGCAACGCGTGCGCCGCTTTGACGGGACCTACAGATGGTTCCGGGATTTCGCGATCGCCTCTCGGGACGAAAACAGGAAGATCACCGCCTGGTACGGTTCGACGGTCGACGTCACCGACAAAAGAACGCTGAGGCGGCGTTGAAAGCCAGCGAACAGCAGCTTTGCGAGCTTATCAACACTGTCCCCGCACTCATTTGGCACGCGGGGCCGGACGGGAACACGACCTACGTGAATGACCAATTGATCGAATGGTTTGGTTTATCGACAGGGGGAAGGGATGTCGAATGGCTGGAGAGCCTGCTCATGGATGCTGTTCACCCCGAGGAACAGCAGGACGTGAGGGCGACAGTGAAACGGCTCTTCGCCACGCGGACGTCATTCTCCCTCAAGTACCGCCACAGGCGTTCAGATGGCTTCTTCCCGGACTGGGCTAAAGCGTTCGGCGCTGAGCCACGGTCGTATCCGCACATCCCTGGACACCTTCGATCTTCGTCCGCAGCTGCTTCCCTACCGGGAACCAAACGGTGGTATATATACCGTCATGCCTTTGTTGCGTGGTACTTGGTTCGCCACAGGGGTTTGGGCCCATACCGTAGCGCTTTCCATGCTGACCTAAAAAAGACCTGATGTGCCGTCACGCGTTGCAAGCACAGATTTTTTTACACGTTTATCTGAAGTCCCGTTGCGGAAAGTGATAAGTTTCAAAAATGGCTGGCTTGCAAACCGCACATATCGCGATCATCGAAGACGACGTTCACCTACGGAATTCGATCAAGGACTTTCTCGATACCGCCGGATACATCAGCGAACTTTTCGGCTCAGCCGACTTTTTCTTGGACAGTGGCCGCTACCGATCGTTTCGTTGCGTCCTCGCCGACGTGCGGATGCCCGGCACTTCGGGCATCGAAATGCTCAGATTGCTGAAGTCTCGGGAAGATTGCCCTCCAATCCTGATCATGACATCCTACTCGGACAATCAAATGCAGGCGACGGCCCTAAAACACGGCGCGGCAGGCTTCCTTGCCAAACCGATCGATACTTCACTGCTTCTTCAGTTGATCCATGAATCCATCGGTCGCGCCGCTTCGCGGGGCTGATCATCCATGGTGCTTCCGCTCAGCGCCGAGACCCCAGTACCCGAATGTATAGCTGTCGATCCACGCCGACTTCTCCAGAATGCGATCAACGTCATTTAGATGAGGAGAATTTCAATGGCAGAGTCTTCAGTCATATCTTCGCCCGACGTCATAAGGCTGCCACAGCCGGATCGGGAAGCGAAGCCCTCTCCGGCATCGGAGACGATCAACCCTCCCGTAAAGCCATGTTCAAAAGCTCGTGGATTGATACGACGTCTCATGCTCGGCGGGTCGATCCTCCTTGCCGGAGCCTATGGCGTATACGCGGGGTTCCAGTACTTCACCCTCGGCCGTTTCATTATCACGACCGACGACGCGTATCTCAAGGCAGACTTTACGTCGGTCGCGCCGAAGGTCTCCGGATATATCAGCGAGGTCCTCGTGACGGACAACGAGCACGTGAAGGCCGGGCAGATCGTCGCGCGGATCGACGATCGCGACTTCCAGTCCGCGCTCTCGCAGGCGCGCGGTGATCTCGCAGCCGCCGAGGCGGCCATCGCAAACATCGATGCGCAAATCGTGCTCCAGAATGCGCTGATCGATCAGGCGAAAGCGGCGCTTACCTCTTCGGAAGCCAATCTCGCCTTTGCGTCGTCCGATGCCAAGAGGTCCGAGTATCTCTACACAAGCGGGTCCGGGACGCTCTCGCGAGCCGAGCAAACAAAGTCGGTGAGCGAACAGGCAAAGGCGGCGGTGGACAACAGCAAGGCGGCCGTCGTGGCAACGGAAAACAAGGTTCCAGTGCTTGAGACCCAACGCAACCAGGCCATCGCCCAGAGGGACCGCGCAAAGGCCGGAGTAAACCAAGCCGAGCTAAACCTATCCTATACCAAGATCGTATCGGCGATCGACGGAACGGTCGGCGCGCGTACCATACGTCTGGGGCAACTCGTAAGCGCCGGCACACAGCTCATGGCAGTCGTGCCGCTCAACGCTGTCTACGTCGTGGGCAATTTCAAGGAAACACAGCTGACCGACGTCGTGCCGGGGCAGCGGGTCGCGGTCAAGGTGGACAGTTTTCCGGATGCGATTATCAACGGGCGCGTCGATAGCGTCTCACCGGGAAGCGGACTCGAGTTTTCGTTGTTGCCCGCCGACAACGCCACGGGGAACTTCACCAAAATCGTTCAGCGTATCCCAGTAAAGATCGTGATCGATAGCCAGGAGTATGTCGGCCGTCTGCGATCGGGTATGTCGGTGGTTCCGAGCATCGACACGAGAGGTGGCCCTTCGACGCCATGAGGAGCGGACGATAACTCTCGGTCTTGCCACCGTCGTTACATAGCCGTAACTCGAGGGATTTCTGCCGACAACCGTGACCATCGGTGCAGCAGAGACCGGATTTGTTCCAAGTCAACAGGAGGAAACTGTTTTGGACCACGTAGGGCGTTAGCGTTGCGAACGTGCGTAAGGAACTTGAAAAAAGGGAAAGCCGCCCGGATGTTGCCTATGAAGACCATTGGAAACGGGCCCAGGATCAGCATGAGCTAACGGAGCAGTAATCCAATGACGTGACGAAGGTCATTCAGGAAGCCGAAGACGAACCCGCAAACGAAGACGCGAAGAACGATAGCCCCGGATGTCAGACCGCAGTCGACAGCCAGCACGGGTTGATGGTTCTGCGTTATTCCATCGCTGGCCTGACCGTGCCGGGAAAGGTGTTTCCCGCTTGTGTCTCGGTGGCCAGAAGACAATGCCTATCCCGCGTATCGGGCGTAGTGATCATTGATTTCCCGCTCGAGGCCTTCGACACGGCCTTTAAGATGCTGCCACTCCTCTGCCGCGCTCTGGCTTTCGGCCAGATTCAGAACAAGATGGACTTCTTGCGCCACGGTGGCAGATCGTCTGGATAGCAGGTCAAGCAACACTGCCTGGACTTCGCGCAGGGACGGGCGGTCGGCGGGGGACGCTACGAGGCAAGCCGCCACCAATTCCGCCAGATCGTGATCGGGGAGCGGTCGCGCGATCGGGCAGCCGTCTCCCACCCATCTTCGCCAACGATCGTTCTTCTGCCAGCGATTGAAACCGGGGTTGATCTGACGATGCCAGTCGCGACTGCGCTCGCCCGTCGGATGGATTCCACGCGACATAATCTCGTGAAGCATAATTCCAAACGCGAACACGCTGGTCCATTCACCAAGCTCAGTCTTGTGCCATTGTTCGGGTGCCATGTACGGGCGCGAACCCGTAAACACGCCGATATCCGCGGCAAGATTGACGCTGCCAAAGTCCGCGACCAAAGGGCGAAACCATAAATCGGACGGTGGCAATGAAAAGGTCGTCTGGAGGTCTCGAACGAAGATGTTTTGCGGCTTCAGGTCTTGGTGAACCAAGCCGCGACTGTGACAGTGCGCGAGACCTGCCGACAGCTGGATTAACAACGACAATCGCCCGAGATCACCCCAATGACTATCCTCGATGAAATCGGACAGATCACCCTCCCAGCGCCGAAAAAAGGCGACTGGCGCGCCAAGGATAAACATGACGTCAAACGGCCAATGTACGTTAGGGTGATAATGTGCCGCCGTCTGCAGCTTGATCTCACGCAGGAAACGCTCCGCGCGTTCAGCTGGTGAAAGGTCTTCGCGCCGTTGCGGAAATTTGGCGCAGGTCAGTCGGGGAAAGGCGCTATCGCCGTTATCGAGAAAGACGATTTCACCCGTGAAGCCCGCGCTACTGTCTAACGCTTTCTGTGCCTTGCCCCAAAAGGCGAGAAGTCTATCGCGAAGTGGGATCGGGAGCTCGTAGAAGGCATCAGACGGTATTTCGGTCAACTGCTTCTCCCGACCTGGACGGAAGCTTTATACTGTTCCGAATGAATCACGTCTAGCAGTTTGGGCGTCGATCACTTCGCCGATCTTCGTGGGAGAGTGAAAGAATTCGCTTAAAAAAGGCGCTCTGCCTTGACCCGTGCCGCGCTCAGAAGCATCTGCATGTACGTTTCGAAGCTGACGCCGTCCGCCCGGTTGAGGCTGGCGATCAAAGGGTCGTGGATGAGGTCTATCAGGGTCAACTCTACGATCGGCGAATTGAACCGTACCGAATGATGAGGCAAAGAATGCAAAGGCAGCTCCTGATCGCCACTGGCGCAGTTATCGGCTATCCGGAGCGCGTCAATAACCGACCAGTCGAAGGCCGAAGATCGCGGATGGGTGGTGAGCGTTGCCGTCATCGTCTTTTCCCTTGTAAACGGGCTGCAGTCCGATGAACAAAGGTTGTCGCCGAACGAAGTCAGACTAATTTAACGAGAACCGCCCGGCTAGCATACTTTGGTGTATTCAGCGCTCGCGCATAGAAAATCACCATGGAACGAGCATGGGATACACCCTTGACCCCGATGGCATACCTAAGTTCAATTACGTAACCCGTGGTTCGACGTCAGTGTGGTTCCGCCGGATTGCAAAGCGTTGCTTCCGAGCAGTTTCAGCGAACCAAATCGCAGTGAGGGCGACGTACATGACGACTGCATCAGGAATCCAGATTGGCAGGGAATATCAATTTCAAAACCGTGTTCGTGACCGACGCCTCTTTGAACTTCCCGCTCATACGTTGCGGTCTCGTCGCAAGTCGAACGACGCTTCTCTCGCTGTTGGGAGGCCGGAAAAACCCGGCTCAAGCGGTGAAGATCACCGCGGCAGCGGGAATGACGGCGCGAGGAGGACGGACTATGCCGTCCTCGGTTTCTCCGAACCCGTCCAGCGCCATTTCGGAGCGTCACGCCCCCGGCTTATGCAGGCCGACGGCGGTAGACGGCTTACGGACCACGACAGGTCGGTTCACGAGAACACCGTCGGTTACCAGATCGACATCGCTTTCGAAATCGCGCGTGAATATCCGTTTGTCGGCGAGGATATCACCGCCGAGTCCGGTTCGAAGGCCATCGCTGGCGTGTATCCGGTCCTGGTTGCCTTTAACGGCTCCCGACACCACTCAGGCCGTCTTACGCGTATTGATCACGCGGAGTTCACTATGGAGCGCATGCCAATCCCGTGCATGGACATTTCCGGGGATGTGGACGTGCGTGCTGTTGTGCATAGAGAAGGCCGCACCGCATTGGATGTGACCTCCATCCTTGTTCGCCCGCTGAGGGCATTGCTGTGGACCGCCGAACGTCTGCGGGAAGACGGTTCTCGGCTGAAAAAAGGGGATATAGTGACATCCGGCACCTATCCCTTCCTTCTCGACATCCGTCCGGGCGACCGTTTGACCGCAGACATGGTTGACGAGGCCGAGATCAGCCGAAGGTTCGAGAAAGGGTTTTGATTTCAAGCGGCCGGGACGCTCGGCCTATCGACCGCTTCCAAGGCACCATCCGGTCGCGTGGAGCTGGAAGCTTCAGCCACCGCGGCGTGTGCTTCATCCTCCGTACCCGGTAGTAGCGCGTCGCGGAAGCTGACCGCGGCCTTGAGCTGGAAGGCACGCGCACCCTGCTGGTGCGCTGTTGAGATCGCAACGCGAAAGGTCTCGACCGCCAATTCCGCATTCGATGTAGCGATGAACGTCGCCTTGAGCCGCAGGAGCTCGGCAACCTGGAACCGCTCACCCGTTTCAGTCGCCCGGCCGATCGCGCTGTCGATCAGATCAAGGGATTCTCTCGTTCGTCCCGCACGGAATGCGCACTCGGCCTGGGCGGCGGCGATGGTGGTCGCGGTGTTAGCATGCATTTGCGCGTCGGCGCGGACGAGAGCCTCGTTAAGCATCGCCTCGGCTTCTTCCAGCCGACCATCCGACAAAGCCAATTCACCCTTTATGCCGATTGCCAAGGCCTCGAAGGCAGGAAGTCCGTTGCTTGTGGTGATTTTGTGAAGGTCCGCGGCGAGTTCCTGCGCTCTGTCGAGATATCCCGCCCAAAGAAGAACGCCCGCTCCATGCGTGAGCGCGATCGCGAGGCAGACGGGATTGCCGTATGTGCGAGATTCCTCTAGCGCAAGCTCGACTTCCTGAAGGGCCCTGTCCGTCTCTCCCTCTATCCAAAGCGTTCGGGCGTAGAGCGAGCGCGCTCTTACGAGCTGTAGCATTGCTGTGAACGAAAGGTCGAGGAGGGGATATCTGGGGACGGCGGCTTCCAGGTAATGGCGCGCCTGTGCAAATGAACCGATATAGGCAAGCGTCGTCCCGTTCATCCAGCCACAGAGGAGCCTGGCCTTGGGAATGCTCGCCTCGGCCGAAAGAGCCTCGAAATCCCTGGCTGCCTCAAGACCCTCCTGATACTTTCCTATCCTGGTGATGAAGACGTTATAGGCCGCTAGCGTGCGCATCTCGCGCCCGACATCTCCAAGCTCCCGGCACAACTCCAGGCATCGACTGTAGGCCGTCTTGACCTGAAGCATGGAATGTACCGCCATCGTCCCCGTCAGGGCCACGGCTTCGCAAAGAGACGCTTCAGTCGCGACGTCGAGCTCGGTCGCCGCCGCGAGCGCTTTCGCCGCCCACGACCCGCATTCCGTCAGGAGCCCCATCTCGTAGAAAAGTGGCCAGGACGACGCGATGAGCGCGACACCGACATCCTTGTTTCCATCCTCGGAAAAGCACCATCTCAACGCAGATCGGACATTGGCAAGGAGATCGCTGGTTCTGTTCTGCTCACCCCATCTCTCGAAAGGCGGGGTCAAATCGGTCAGCTTTCGCGTGAAGGCAAGAAAATAGCTTGCATGTTCTTGGCTTGCGCGGGCGAGTTCAACCTCGTGCTGCTGAAGGGCTTCCCCTGCATACGCGCGTGCGGTCTCGGTGAGCCGATAAAGCTGTTGTCCGGTCTGAAGCGAAATGAGTGACTTTTCCGCCAGGCTCTCGCAGAGATCGAAGACTTCTTCTTCGGTGGTTTCCATAAAGGCAGCCACCGCTATCGCCATCTCCGGCGTGAAGCCCCCGTTGAACATCGACAAAGCCCGGAAAAGCGCCTGCTCCTCGCGGGTAAGCAGGTTGTAGCTCCAGTCGAACATCGATCTCAGCGTTTGATGACGCGGAAGCGCTGCTCGTCGGCCTCGCCAGTGAAGTCGAAAGCGGTTTTCGAGCAGTTGGACCACACCCGAAATTCCATGTGCGCCGGCGCGACCAGCCGCCAGTTCCAATGCCAATGGGATGCCGTCGAGCCGATGGCATATCTGCGCGGCCTTGCTCGCGTCGTCGTCGCCGGGTGCGCCTCTTAGTCCCGCAGCGGCGGCTCTGTCGAAGAAAAGTTGGACGGCGGGGAAATTCTCGATGTCCGCGGCTGAAATGGCCGCGCCCGGAGGTGGTGCCACCAGAGGCTGGAGGTGGAGAACTATCTCGCCTTCCACCCGCAGTGCTTCGCGGCTGGTGGCGAGTATGTGAAGACCCGGCAGGGCATGGAACAGCGATCCTGCCAGTGTGGAGACGTCTTCGACGATATGCTCGCAGTTGTCAAAAACTAGCAGGAGACGGCGTCCATCCAGGTTGCCGATGATGGATGCCAGGAGATTCGGGGCGGAGGTGTTCAGGCTTAGAACGTTCGCCAGACCCGTCAGAAGTTCCGCGGCGTCCTTGAGAGCGACCAAGTCGTAGAAGTAGACGTGACCCTCGAATTCGTCGAGCATCAGGTGTGCCGCCGCGACGGCAACGGTCGTCTTTCCGATGCCGCCGGATGCGACGACGGTGACGAAGCGACGTTCGAGGATATCGGCGACGAGCTCCGCGACAACACCGTCACGCCCGATCATCCGTTTTAGCGGAGGAGGGACATCAATGGTCGGGCGTGTTGCACAGGTCGCGGGAAGGGAGGTATGCGCGAACGCTTCTAGCGGCGCTTCCCTTGCGACCGGAGCGACAAAACAATAGCCTCGCCCCGGTATGTTGCGGACGTACTTCTCCCGGTCGCCGTCGTCCAGGGCCTTTCGGAGCGATGCAATCTGCACCCTGATCGAGCTTTCTTCCACGAAACTTGAAGGCCAGGCGTGACTGACGATGGTGTCCTTCGAAACCACTTCCCCGGCGTGCTCCAGCAACAGGGTCAGGATATCCGTCGCGCGGCTGCCGATTTCGCACGGTTCCCCATGGCGCTGTAGCGAGCGCTGAGACGCCAAGAAACGATATGGGCCGAACGAGTAAATCATGGTGCCGTCACACTGAGTCAATCTCAGCATAGAAGGCCCGATACGCTCCGCCAACCTAGCTGATAGGTTAGGTTTGCATCCCAGAGACGCCTCGCACGGCACACGATTTCACGGCCGATCCGCACGTTACATCGCGCTGTTAAAGGGGCGGGAAATCGCCGCTTTCCTCAGGAGCGCCTTTTCACATCGTTTCACATGCCATTCCGATAGGTCCATGAGAAAGTGTAGGTGTGGAAAGCAGACAAGCAAAGCTGCCTACCGCGGCAGACGAGGCGATCGCATGCCTCAAAAGCCAATAAATACAGCTACGTGACGATACACCGCTCTTGGAAGGTCGGCGAACCAATGAACGCACACTCAACCCCGGAAATGATGAATCGCAAGGTCATTACAGACTTTGTCGAAGCGATCAACTCACGCGACATCGAGCGGCTTCTGGCACTCTTCGCCGCCGACGCGATAGTGAACGACCAGTTGAATGAAGTTCAGGGCGTCGGCAAAATCCGCGAGTGGGCGAAAACCGACGTTGCGGGCGTGTCCTTGTCGATCGAGGCGATTTCCATCCATCGACATTACGGCAGCACCATAATGAAGGGCAGCGTCGACGGTACGTTCGACAAGCGCGGGCTGCCGGACCCGCTGCTATACAAATTCTACTTCGTGCTGTCTTTCGAGAAGATCGCCCTGTTGGTGGTGCTCCGAGACGAGGCCTGACGACGCTTGATACCCCGATCCATTGGGGAGGCTGGAAAGCGCGATGCTTGTTAGCTGCATCGCTTGAGACCAAATAGTACATGATAAAAAACGAATTGTAGGGTCGCGAGAAACGCATTCCTTATTTGAATGTCACTAGCGCTACCGTAATCGCATTCAGTTGCATGGACTTCCTTCTTTACTTTAATTTCTAGCATCACCGCTGGTTTCGGTCCTCGGGTGCCGATTTCATTGCCGGTGAAGGGTGGAGTGAACGATATGAATATGACGACGTTCCCCAATGACGACCTCGACCCAACATGTTTGAGGGAAATGAGCCGTCGGCTCAAAGAGCTTGAGGTCAGCGAAGCCCGCTACCGGACTCTGTTCAACAACGTCCCCGCTGCCGTGCTACAGGTCGACGCAAGCGACGTGGAGGAGGCTTTCATCAACCTAAAACACAGCGGTGTAGAGGATATCGACGCGTTTCTGCTCGAGAATCCGCAGCTTGTTGATCAGGCCAACAATTCTGTGATTGTGAGGGAGGTGAACGATGTCGCGCTGACACTTTTCGGAGCCACGGATATCGCTCAATTGCTGGCCCCCGTTGCTTATGTCTTCGCTGGGACGCCAGAGGCGTCCTCGAACGTCATGTCCGCCCACTTCCGAGGGCGGCCAAACCATTATCAACGGCTCAAAATCAAGACCTTCGACGGCAGAACCATCGACGCCGCTCTCATGGTCTCCTTTCCGCAGTCGGCTGCCAATTTCGATACATCGGTGCTGATGATCATCGACATGACCGAGCAGGTCCGCATCGAGAAGGAGCTCAAGAAGATGGAATCCGAGTTCGCTCATTTCTCGAAGCTGTCCATTCTTGGCGAGCTTTCCGGTGCGATCGTCCATGAGGTCAGACAGCCATTGTCGGTGGTCGCGAATGATGCCGCTACCGTTGGGCGCTGGCTTCAGCGAAGCGATCCGAACCTGCCGAAGGTGCGGGAACTTGTCGCAAGGATCGAGGAGAGCATCCTGCGCGCGAACGAGGTGATCAAGCGTGTCCAGGATATGGCGACCAAGGCGACGCCAGAGAGGCAAACGTGCGACCTCAACCGATTGATCGCCGGAGCGCTCACGTTCGTCAAAAAGGAAGCGAGCCGCAGATCCGTGACGATCAGCAGCAATCTGTCGGCGGAACTCGCGACGGTCGAGGCCGATCCGGTTCAGATCCAGCAGCTTGTCGTCAATCTTGTCGTCAACGCGATGCAGGCAATCGAGAGGACGAACGCGCAGTCCGGGCGGGTGCAGGTAACCACCCGAAGCGACGGTGAACGGGTCTTCATCGACGTTCACGATACGGGCCCGGGCATTCAGGAAGAGATTGCGACGGAAATATTCGAAAGCTTTTTCACGACCCGGAAGGAAGGAATGGGCATGGGGCTGTCGATTTGCCGTTCCATTGTCCAAAGCCACGGCGGCGTGATTTCGGCGCGAAACAGCATGGAGGGCGGCGCGGCATTCGAAGCTTGGCTGCCTCTCGTATTTGTCGAGACGGACAATAACCGGAAACCGAGCCGAGCCGAAAACCCGCAGAATAGATGGAAGGTGTAGGAGGATCTTAAATGATACACTTGATGGAAGTGCAGAATGCCGCACCGTTGATCACGATCGTCGATGACGAAGACACCGTTCGCACATCGTTGATCGATCTTTTCGGCTCTTTCGACATGCCCGCGGTAGCCTTCGACGGTCCTGCCGATTTTCTCGCGGGCTTCGATCCGGGGCGTCCGGGTTGCATACTGCTCGATATCAACATGCCTGATTTCAACGGGCTTGAACTACAAAAAAGGCTATCGGCGATGGGCTGCAGCCATCCGGTCGTCTTCATAACCGGCTTCGAAGACGTCAGTATTTCGGTAGACGCAATGAAGGCCGGGGCGACCGACTTCTTCCTCAAGCCTTTCGACAGCAAGAAAGTTGTAGCAGCAGCAGTAAATGCCATCAATCTCGATGGCGAACGAAGGACTGAGCGCTTGAAGCTCGACAACGCTCACAACTGCTATGGAAAGCTGACGCCCCGCGAACGGGAGGTTCTGAAGTTCGTCACCGATGGCCTGCTGAACAAGCAGATCGCGTGGGAGTTGGGGATAAGTGAGATTATGGTGAAACTGCATCGCGGCCGTATGATGAGGAAAATGGAGTGCCGAACCTTGAGTGAACTGGTGCGCCGTTACGACCTACTGGCCGCGTCGGATGCGATGGCGTAAGGCGCGCGCGGCCAAGCGGGCCGCCCTATGCGACTGTTTCAGCGATACCCGACGCCCATAACGTACTCTTTGAGCAATTCCTCCTCGCTTTCGGCCTCCAGCAAGAGGCCGCTTAGAATGTCTCGGGCGTTTACAACGCCGATCGCACAACCGTTCTGATCTTCGACGGGGAGATGTCTGAAGTTGTTTTGACTGAGCACCCGCCAGACCTGCTCAAGCTCATCGGTAGGCTCGCAGCTGACAATTTCCGTCTGCATCACGGAACCGACCGGAACCGCCGGATTTAGCCTGCCGCTTCGTACGAAGCTCCGCATGAGATCGCTTTTTGTAAGTATCCCGGCGAGTCGCCCGTCCTCGCGGCACGCCAGCACCATTTCTGCTCCGTCTCGGAATAACGTCGCGGCGTCGAGCGCCGGAGCATCAGGGGAGATTTTAACAAGGCGTGCTCTCGCCCTGTCGAGAATCTGCTCTACGAAAATCATTGACTTCGTCTCCTAAGGTGACCAGATAGCCACGCGATCAGCCTTGAACGCCGACATGCCTCAGAAGCAGTTTTTCGTGAGACCATGCATGGTGGGCCCCTTGACGGTAGCGTCGGGCAACTTCCGACGGAAGCTATACCTCCGTTTGTCTTCGTTGGTTGAAGAAGGGAAGCCTTTTTGGGAAACGGGAAGAGCAGGGCCGTCGCGGCGGATGGACGACCCTGCTATCGCGTGCTGTTCGCGGGTCCCTGCCGACGAGGATAGCCGGGACATCTTCTGTAGAGGCGGTCTACGTGGACGCGATCCGCAATAGAGAAAATACACGCACAAATACGCTGATCTATGTAGACCGAGGTATACCTATTTGCCCCGGATCGGCCAGAGTCCGCCGAACGTGGAACGTCCGGCTGCGGTGTCGATCCGCGGGACCACGGACATGCCTGACCTCAGGCTGCCCGAGAGATCGCCAGCGTCCACCGCGATCTTGACGGGAACCCGCTGGACGATCTTCGTGAAGTTGCCCGTGGCGTTATCGGTAGGGAGAAGCGAAAACTCCGAACCGCTTCCGGGAGACAGACTTTCCACTCGGCCGTCAAATTCAATGCCGGGAAAACTGTCGACGCTGATCTCGACAGGTTGGCCGACCTTGATATCAGTCAGCTGCGTTTCCTTGAAGTTGGCGACGACGTAAATCGAATGAAGAGGAACTACGGACATTAGTTGTGTTCCAGCGTTCACGAGTTGTCCGATCCTGAGAGTTCGCGCGCCGACCGTACCGTCGACAGGTGAGACGATCCGCGTGTACGCCAGGTTCAGTTCCGCTTGGGCAACCTGAGCCTCGACCTTGTGGCGTTGAGCGGCAGCCTGGCTTTTCTGCGTCTCAAGCACCGGAATCCGGTCTCTGGTCGCAACCACGTTCGCCTCGTCGCGCTTCACAGCGGCTTTTGCCTGGTCCCGGACGGAGACGGTCTGCTCCGCACGTGATTGAGAGCCCGCGCCGTTCGTGATAAGCTTGCTCCATCGCTTCGCGTCTGTTTCGGCGAAAACCAAAGCGGCTTCGGAAGCTTTCAATGTGGCCTCTGCCTGCCGGACTAGAGAGCGTTGCAGGTTTACCTGTGTATCGATGTTCCTTATTGCCGCGTCTGCCGCTTCTAGGTCGGCGCGCGCCTGGGATAGCGCGATTTGGAAGTCTCTGTCGTCGATGCGCGCCAGCGACTGTCCTTCTTTGACGGGGTCGTTGTCGTTCACCAGAATTTCTCGGATGTATCCCGAAACCTTGGGAGCCACGGCAGTGGAGTCCGCCTTGAGATAGGCGTTGTCGGTTGTTTCGACGTACCGATCGACGACGAGATGTCGATACCCCGTCTGCCCGCCTGAGACACACGCTGCAATGACGGCTGACGCCAGCATGAGCGAGCGGAATCTTTTGCGCTTCGCACCTTGAAGCGGATGCTTACCGGATGTCGATGGAACCGGAGCGGCCAATTCGGATGGCCCGCCAATTCGAAGTCCCTCCTCAGTTCCAGCGACTGCGAATTCTTCAGGCCGAGGCAGTTCCACCATTTTGATTCTCCCGATCTCAAGCAACGACCCGCCGCTCACCCTTTAGCCCTTAAAAATACCCCTGAATTCGAACTGTGATAATCGGTGAAGATATGAAAGGATTATCAAGTGTCGGTTTAAGGTGAGCGGAGATCATGGACAGGTTGACCAGTTTGGAAGTATTCGGCCGGGTCGTCGAGACTGGCGGTTTTTCAGCCGCTGCTCGTAAGTTGAACATGTCCACTACGATGGTCGCCAACCACATCAAAGCCCTTGAGGAGAGCCTCGGCGTCCTGCTCCTCCAGCGTACGACGCGTAAGGTAAGTCTGACCGAAGCCGGAAAATTCTATTACGACCGTTCTTCGACCATATTGATGGATCTCGATGAGGCAAACGAGGCCGTCGGAGCGTTGTCATCGACCCCTCGGGGGCAACTCCGTATCTACACCAATTCATCGATGGTCCAGAGCTTGGCCGCGATAACGGACGAATTCGTCGAACGCTATCCTCAGGTGACGATCAGCTTGGATATTGGGGAACGCATGGTGGACATGATCGATGACGGCTACGATCTGGCTATACGGATGACGACGCCGGACTCGAATCTGATCGCAAGAAAGCTGGCGACCTGGAGACATCTGCTGGTGTGTTCGCCAGAATATGTCTTACGGCACGGAGCGCCAGAAAAACCGAGTGACCTCGTTGATCACAACTGCCTTAGTTATGCCCTATACGCCTTCGGCGACCTGTGGCGCTTCGTCGACATGGACGGTTTGATCGTGGAAGCCCGGGCGAGAGGAAATGTCGTCTCAAGCAGTGCCGATCTCTTGCGTGATCTCGCGGTGAGGGGACGCGGCATTTTCCTCGCTCCGAGCCCGGTTGTTGTCGAGGATATCGCGGCCGGCCGACTCGTATCCGTCATGACAGGATACAAGGGCGTGGAGTTCACGATCAGCGCCATTTTTCCGAACCGCAATCACTTACCGAGTAAGGTCCGCCTTTTTATCGATCTTCTGGTCGAGCGCTTTGCGCGATTGCCGCAGTTCGAGGCGTGAAGCTTCGCCCCTCGTGGAGAATTGCCAGCTTCGTATCAAGCTATCCCGAGCACTTCACCATAAGCGTGCCTGGAGGCAATCTCTCGCCATAAGCATGGTTCGCCGCACGGCGAACCCGACAAACCTCCGTATAGCTTACTCGTTCCTTCGGAAAAGCTAGATTCAGCTTCGGCTTGATCCTCGTCCGACTGCGTTGGCGCAGTCTTTACCAGTGGTCGTTGACGGTCGCGTATCAATCAAAACAAAGGAGTTGGAAATGTTGAAAGCAACCAAAACCCTGCTCATCACAGTGCTTCTTTCGGCTGTAGCCTTGCCCGTGTTCGCAAGCGGCTCAAAGCCAACGGTGGTTCTCGTCCACGGCGCTTTCGCCGACGCGTCGAGCTGGAGCGGCGTGATCTCCAAATTGAAAAAAGACGGTTTTCCCGTCATCGCCGTTGCTAATCCCTTGCGAAGCGTCAAGGGGGATGCCGACTATGTCAGACGCATAGTATCCGGCGTTGACGGTCCCGTTGTCCTCGTCGGTCACTCCTACGGCGGCTCTGTGATCAACGATGCAGTGCCGACCGATGGCAACGTGAAAGCCCTGGTCTTTGTCGCGGCCTTTGCACCCGAGGTGGGTGAGAGCGCCGCCCAGCTGTCGGGCAAGTTCCCCGGTAGCACGTTGGGGGAAACCCTCGGAGATGCCATTGAGCTCGAGGGAGGCCAGAAGGACCTCTACATCCAGCAGGCCAAGTTCCGTGACCAGTTCGCGGCCGACGTCTCGAAAGACGAAGCCACGATCATGGCGGCCACGCAGCGCCCAGTCACCGAAGCAGCCCTCAGCGAGCCGTCCACGAAAGCTGCATGGAAATCCATCCCGTCGTGGTTCGTCTACGGCGACGCGGACAAGAACATCCCGCCGAGAGCTCTTTCCTGGATGGCTGAACGGGCAAGCTCCAAGGAGACAATAGTCGTAAGGGGCGGTTCGCATGTCATCATGGCTTCCCACCCGGCGGTCGTGGCAAAGGTCATCGAGGACGCGGCGGCGCATAAGTGACCGCATAATCTTTCGAAGTTAAAAGGACTAATCAATGGTAAACGACAACATAATCAGCCGCCGCGGCCTCTTAATTGCTGGGTCAGCTGGCGTCGCATGTGTATCGCTTCAACTTTCACCTTCAAACGCTGCGACTGCAGTCAAAGGCGACGCGACGAGCCAAGCGTCTTTCGGACCGCTCAAGTCGATCAAGGCGGGTGTGCTGAACGTCGCATATTACGAGATGGGCTCCTCCGGTGGCCAGCCGGTCATATTACTTCACGGCTTTCCGTATGACGTTCAAAGTTATGTTGAGGTCGGACCTCTTCTGGCCGCTAAAGGCTATCGGGTCATCATACCATATCTAAGGGGGCATGGTGCCACCACCTTCCTCGATCCATCAACATCACGCTCTGGTGAGCAGGCTGCAATCGGCAAGGACCTCGTCGATTTCCTGGATGCCCTGGGTATCCGAAAGGCGATCTTTGCCGGATATGACTGGGGCGGCAGAGCCGGATGTGTGGCCGCGGCGCTTTGGCCCGAAAGGTGCTCGGGGCTCGTATCGGTCAACGGATATCTGATCCAGGACATCGCCAAGTCAAATCTGCCCGCTCCGGCGAGGGTGGAGCGTGGCTTTTGGTACCAGTTCTATTTCCAAACCGAGCGGGGAAGGGCGGGGCTGGACGCCCACCGGAGGGATATCGCCGAAATCATGTGGCACGACAACTCCCCGACGTGGAAGTTCGGCAAAGAGGTGTTCGAACGATCCGCACCGTCCTTCGATAACCCGGACTATGTCGACGTTGTGATTCATTCTTATCGCCACCGCCTCGGGGGAGCGACGGGGTATCCCGATTACGCCGAACTCGAGGCGCGCCTCGCGGCCCAGCCCGTGATCACCGTCCCCGCTGTGACCCTTGACGGCGATTCTGACGGCGTTATTCCGGCGACGGACGGCAAGGCGAGTGCGGGCAAGTTCTCCGCCAAGAGGGTGCATCATGTGATCAAAGGGGTCGGCCATAACCTTCCCCAAGAGGCTCCCGAAGCATTCGCGAACGCCGTCATGGAGGTAGCAGCGCTCGGATGATCGAATCCGACCGACTGTCACCGGGCATCGCAATCCGGTAAGGCGGACCTATGACACCCGTCCAGGGTCGGTCCGCTTTATCCGGATGGTCCGATTACCTGTGCGTCTTCCGCCAAGCGTGAACGTTTTCGATGAAGGCGCGCAGCCCGGCGGAAGGCAGTCTGCGGTTTGGATAGAACAGCGCTATGCTGGGATAGGGGATGTCTGGCGAATCATTATCGCCCACCTCGAAAACGAGATTTCAGGCGTTTCCGAACGCCCTAGATTGCCAGAAGAGAACGACAGGGGATATCGCTTGAAGGCTTTCGAAGACCGCCTCTACGCGGTTGTTTGCGCGTGGGTCGGCGCATGCGCCCTTGATGGTCGTGCAAGACCCTTTGGGGATGAAACACGGCGATATGGATTCCAGATCGAATGAAGCCCAAATGAGCTTTTCTAACCCACGGTGACCGCTCTCTCTAAGTATCGACAGAAGGCATTTGCTAACTGCATTTGCCGCGGTGTTTTACACTCAGCGTCAAAAATCTGAGGGGAGGCGACCAAAATCGCCAGGCATTTAGCGCGTGAAATGGCGACATTGAGACGGTTTGCACTATAGAGGAACTCCATGCCTCGGGGTGCATCCGCGTAACTTGAAGTCGCCATTGAATAGATCGCGACGGGGGCTTCCTGCCCTTGGAACTTATCTACGGTTCCAACCCGATAATTAGGTAGACGCTTCTGAATTTCGAGAACTTGGGCGTTATATGGTGTGATGATAATAATGTCGTCTTGAGAAAGCGGAAGTTCATCGCCTTTACGGTCGATCCAGGTCGGCTGAGAGGACATTATCGACTCGACAATGTTGACAACTTTAGCAGCTTCCTCAATCGAGGAACTCGTGTTCCCTGCATGGTTGACACTGACATACCTCAGACCCGATCCGTTGAAGTCACTATGAGATCGGAGCGTTTGTTGTTTACAGCCATCAACACTCGATAATTTGGCGTCGTAAAATAGCTCGGAGTTGAACTCGCAGATCGCTGGGTTCATTCGCCAACTGTCGGCCAGAAACAGACCCTGCTCGCTATCAATTGTCTGTTGCCCGTTAAGAATATGCTCTAGAGAGGAGACACCGACACCGTCCGGATGTGTTCCCTGCGTGGGTTGATCCAATTGTTGCGGATCCCCGAGCAAGACTAACAGTGTCGCTGCTTGCGACACAGCGAGTACGTTGGCAAGCGACATCTGAGCAGCCTCATCGACGAACAAAACGTCGAGCAACTCGAAAGCATCCTCACGGGCCCACGAAAAACCTGTTGCGCCCGCTACTTGACATTGTCCCGTGGACAACGCGCCGAATAGGGCCGCGTTGTCCTTCGCAAACGAAATTTGATCGGTTGCCTTATCTGTATAGTCGGCCCCTGGCTTTTGCACGCAGTGAAGGGAAACGCCCATTTCAATGCTGGCCTCGACCACTTTGTCCAAGAGGTTCCGGATAACTTTGTGGCTGTTAGCCGTAATCCCAACTTTCTTTCCGTCCTTTACGAACTGACAGATCATCCGTGCGCCAGTGTGAGATTTACCCGTACCGGGCGGGCCCTGAATGGGGAGTACGCCCGATTGCATTTGCTGCGCGATTCTTACGGCAGCATCTAGTGTGGACTCACCCACTGTCAGAATAGGGCCTCCTGAAACCTTTGGCGGAAGACGAAGCAGAAGATCGCGAGCAGCCTGATATGGACCTTCGCCCGCAATTCCCGCCCCGGCGACCGCTTTGCCGAAACGAAGTAGCGCTGCGGCCTGTTCTTTCGCTGGGATGATGTCGTGCATAAAGACAGCGGGCGGGTGAACGGTAAGTGTGACCGCCGTTTTCTTGATATCTATAGTGCCGTTCTCGGACGAGATGCCGACCACCTTGCCTAGCTTTTCTCCACCAACCTGCCTAAGCGATTTTTCAGGCCGCACATCGCTGTCCTGAGAGACGAATGAGTATCTGTGGATAGGTATTTTCGACGTTCCGTCAGGCACCTCTTCCACAAAGGTAAGACCTGAGAGTCCAGCTTTTTCGTCCAGCAACTCCTCACCACTTAGGTCAGAGAGCCTGAAGTATTCCCACCAGGTCGCCTTTTCCTCACGCCGATGCCAATCGAGGATATTTGCCAAGACCCATTGAGCTTGCTGCTCCTCGTTACGATCATCTGGATCGACCGGGATTCCATCGAGAAGCTTTGTCGCGAGCTCAGCAACGCGCGCTTGCTGTTCGGAAATTTCTGCGCTGGCAGCGGAATCAGGGATGATTGGGCGAGATATGTCGATGCCACTGGCGATAAGCGTTGCACGCTGGGCTTCAAGCCAGTCCCTCAGCGCCTCCGTCGACAGGCAGTCGTCGCGGTTATAGAGGGCGATAACGTCCCTTTCCACATCCGTAATGGACGCTGCATCATCGAGTTCAAGACCAGCTTGAAAAGACGCCAGTGCCAGATTGGCGTCTTTTAGTGGCATTGCACGGACGTAGTCGTAAAACTGCTCGAGACGCTTTATCGAGTAGCTTTCGACGCTTGCGCGGACCGCATTTCTAACGATGCCATAAAGGTCAACGAAGACATTTCCTCGTAACAGTTGATCGACCTCGACCTCTCGCGAGGCGTACCGACCCATTAATCGTTTCAACGCAGCTGGTTCGTACGGCGCGAAGTGAAAAATGTGGAGATCGGGGTAGGTTTCAAGCCGTTCCGTTACGAAATCGACGAAGCGCTCAAAAACGGCTTTTTCAGATGCCCTGTCCAAGGCCCAGTCAGAAACATGCACGGTCTCTTTGTTTGAACCCTTGAAGTGGTAGCCGAATAGATATTCCAGGCCGGACTCGCCCACGAATGGGTCACCTTCAATATCAAAAAATACGTCGCCGTCACTTGGCTCAGGCAGTGCCGACAGCCCAAACCCAGAAAAGGCAGCTAGCAACTCATATTTTGAAATTCCTTCTATTCTCGCTTCAAACTGAATTCTGGCTTGTTCTTTGCTCTTCTCGAAGGACTGAAGGTTTCCGCGCTGAGGTTTCCAACCCGTTGCCAATTCCATATTGGCGAACTTAGCGAGAGTATCGATGCCGTTTTCTCGGAGTTCCATCACTTGATTTGTAGTGATACCCGCCACGTAGCTCAGGTGATCGTCGCCTCTACGCCGTTTCTCGCAAACGTCGAACCATCGACAGATTTCGCAGTGAGTTGTCGGATCAGGATAAGTCGCTTCAACACCTGCTTCGGAGGCAATTTCCAACTCCGACTTAGCTTTCCGAAAGTACGCTCCATAATCGGCGATCCTGAACGCATGTGGAGCGTAATCGGACCAAGGCACCACGACGTATGCTTTTTCAGGTTGAGCGCCTTGAGTATGAGCTACAAGATCAGAATAAACACAGAGTTGGAGAACGGTCCCCCCTTTCGTTTCCCGGGCTAATTTGGTGTCATAGACCTCGTAGGACCATGAGCCAAAACGGCTTGGTGTCTCGACACGACGCAAGACATCTGATCGTCCTGCCCACCGACCTGCTCGTAGTGCACCTTGAATGATTACGTGAACGCCGCGGCTCATAGCATCTATTGTCGCCGCAATGCTGGTGTTCTCTATACCCACTCCGTCAATGCACTCTGTTGAAAGGCCAAGCTGGTTCAGGCGATCGATAAATGCCTGTTCGTGCCGAAAACCGCGCTCTCGCAGAATCTCAAGAAACGGATCGTACGTTGCGGGCTTGCCTAGTTCTCCAGCAACGACTTTGAGGTCAAGGGCTGTGAGGTGGTCGCAATTGAGGAAACCAACTAGATCGGACGCGCTCAGCTCCAATAGACCGCTTCTGTGTTTCATACTGCCCCTTCCAAAATGCTATTCGCCGCTGGCTGCGAGCGGTCGTAAAAAGCGACGTCGCCACGGCCCTACGTGAATCCAATTCAGTACAGATAAGCTGAAACAACCGCCCGACGTCTGGCCTCAGTGCATTCTTAAAACCTAATATATACGGAAAACAAGTATTCACACATTGTGTTTCGGCAATCAGATCGTACATGGCCCAGATCGGGCGCAGTTCTCCTCTCCCATGTCGCCGACACGGCTTGGCTTACAGGATTGCCACTGATCGATATGCGTCGTGGAAGCTCCGAGGTGGATTACATGGTGTTCATGCGGGAGCATATGATGCCGACGCTCTGACCGCTTCCGACGGGGTCCGCGTTCCGAGCGGCTCCCATCACACACACTTCAGTATACTGCACCTCCGTTGAGGCGGAGGGTAACTTGGGCGATCCATCCACGAAGGGGTAACTCAACATGTCATCAATGCTCGCCGACCGAACGCCCAACCGAAAAGTCTTCGACTTACCTGTCGTACTCAAAGGACTCCGCGAGGAAGCCGGGCCCGTGTTTTTCGCAAGGCATAGAGTGTCTGAGTTGCGGCATTGGCCCGCCGAGCGATTGAAATCGATGGGTGTGATGCCTTTCCCGGTAGGATATTGCGGCCAGAGTGACCGATACGAGACAAAGGTCTGGGGCGATGTCATCTTGCAAGTCGCGGACGCCATCGCTTCATGCGATGTGATCTCGGTGATCGGCGGCAGCTCCTCTTCCTCCGAACTCGAAAGCCTGCAGACGCTGCTCCATCATCACACGCGCAGGCCCGTGGAAGTGATATGGTGCTTTGATGACATTGGACCCGGTCACATCTGGTCAAGCACGGACGAGAACCAGACCGAACCGGACTTCGATGCCAGAAGGGTGACCATTGCTCTCGGGGAGGTGCCTCCGCTCCATGAGCTCGGTCTTTTTGCGAACTGCACGTCAGTGTTTATCCACGAACATCTCACCCCCGCGATGTTCGCCCTGTCCGGCAAGGCGTTTGCGGTACCGATGTCTCGAGGCGGATGGAAGCTCTCGCATATCGCTTTCCACCGACTGCTCGAAATCGAGACCGAATTGTCCTGCGGGGATGACTACCGGCGGATGTTCGACGAAACGGGCGGTTTTTCGCGTCCGCTCTGCTTTATCATGGCAGAATTGCTCAAGACGTCTCATCGGCATCGGAGCGTGCCGGACCTTGTGGACGCCAAGGGTTCTGTTCTGGACTGATCGCACGCGCCGCCGTGTCTTGCGGTGAATGACATCGGCGGGCCGGGTCGGGAACGGCCCTTCCGCCCGCCGTTTGGCCGAAAGTATAGAGGACGGGCGGCTGCATGGTCCCCTTTCACGCTCAGGAACGATGGTAGAGCCCGAATTTTGTCAGTTTGTTGGATGTCGGGGGGCGACGTCCACAGAAGACCCCTGGAACCGGCCTGTGTCCGTCGTGCGACCATCTGATCCCGCTCGGACTGTCAACCGGAGTGCGCTCAGGCGCTGGGTTGATAACGCTTGAGAATTCTCTGAAGCGAACGCCTATTCAGGTTTAGATGTCGGGCGGCAAGTGACACGTTTGAGTTGGTCCGTCTCATCACCTCCTCGATGTGCTCCTGCCTCATCCGATCCGGCTTCTCGATCCTGCAATCGGACGGTATGTTCGCCGATCCGTGCAAAAGAATGCTCGTCAAGAACTCGTCGTCGGTGGGTTTGGGCACGAAATCGTCAGCCCCGGCTTTTACCGCGACAACTGCTATCGGAACATCGGCAAACCAGCTATGAATGACTATCTTCGTTGAAGGCAGCCGTTCCGAAACCCATTTCACGAGCTCAAGTCCAGGACCATCGGGAAACCTAAGTTCCGTCAACAAAATGGTTGGCTGTATCGCCAAGCATGCTGCCTCCGCTTCGGAGAGCGTCGAAGTCCTCACCACAAGACAGCCTCTTCCGATCAGGTTCGAAAAGAGCGATTCAGTCTTTTCGATAAACGGATCGGCGATCACCACCGTCACGCGTGGCATCGCTGGGGCTTTCTTGAATTCCTCGTTATCTTCCATGGCTTGCCTCATCCCTGATTGCTGCCGCCAATCTACCGAGGCCCTTGAGGTTCAACTACTATACGGTTGGATACCACGATAACGCGCCGGGCTTACTTTGCTGACTTAGGTGCGAGAACACGACCGAGGACGATTTTCCAGATGATCAGGGTCGGGGCCGCCCCGAAAAAAAACAGCGCGATCGCAAAGAAGGCGGTATCGAAGGCTATCGTCGTGGATTGAAGGGCGACAGCCTTGCCGATCAAAGCCACCACTTCCTTGCTAGCCAATCCCGCCTCCGTCCCGTGGCTGGCGAGAAGCCGACCGAGGTTTCCGATGCGCGCGATCACTTCCTCACGCCCGGGGAGGATATGTGCCGCCAACACAGCTCTGTTGTGTGCCGTCTGGTCTTCGATGAAGGTCTGAAGGAACGAGATACCCGCCAGCCCACCCATCTGACGGCCTATGCTGAACAAGGCAACCCCATAGATCAGAAGTGTCTTGCCGAGGCTTGAAAGCGTGACGAGCGTGATCGAAAGGAACAGGAATCCGAGCGCAAGACCTCGTATCAAGATTGCTGGAGTCATGTCAGAAATCCCGCTGCCGCTACTGGAGCCCGACAGCAACCACATCGCCAGCATCAAGCCGAGGATTCCAAGCGGTATTGTGATGACACCCGGCAGCTTGAGTTTCTGGATCATGAAGGCCGTCAGGAATAGCGAGCCGACGAACATGAGCGTGCTTGGCAGAAGCAGGCTCCCGGCTGCGGTGGGCGTCATTCTCAGGACGGAAACGGCAAAGGAAGGTATGACGTAACTGCTCCCGAGAAGTGCAAATCCGGCAGCGAGGCTCGCTGCGATCCCAAACGAGAAATTGGCGTTGCGGAAGACCGCGAAATTGAACGTGGTCGCCATGTCGGCCTTGAGGAGCTGACGAACGATCTGAACGCCGAGTGCAGCCAGGCCGATAACAGTGGCCAACACAACCGTCCTGTCTCCGAACCAGTCCCAGCGATTTCCTTGGTTGAGAACGAATGTCAGCGTGAAGGCGGCGACGGCAAAGAGGATCAAGCCTACCGCGTCAAGCCTGATCCTCGGGCTGTCCACTTCTTCCGCCTGTGGCGCGAGAGCGAGCATCACGATGCCAGCGACACCGAAGGGCACCGAGCATAGAAAGATGACAGACCAATCGATCTGGTCGAGGAGCCATCCCTGCATGTAGGGGGCTAATGTCGCCGGAGCGACCACCGATCCGATCGCGTACACGCTTTGAACGAACGGCTGCTGCCGCATCGGGAACACGCGGAAGAGCAGCGACTGCGCGCCGACTAGAAGCACGCCGCCGCTCGCGCCTTGTAGAAGCCTCAGGCCGAACATGAGGTTGAGGTCGCTCGTGTAGGCCGCACCGTAGCAGGCCGCGGTCATCAACGCTCCGGCGATCATCACGGAGCGATAGAGACCGAACGCGCCAGCAAGCCACGGAGTAAGGACGAATGCGCAGAGCTTCGCGGCGGTATAACCGTAGTCGAGCTTGGCGAACTCGTCGGCCGACGCATGCGTACCGCCCATGATGTCGAGCCGTGCCATCGACAAGGCCGTGCCTGAGACGGCGTCGGTCAGCACGATCGTCATCGCTCCGACAAGCAGGAAAACGGCGCTGGCGGTCGAAGCCGACCTGGATAATTCCGTTTGAGTATAGGATATGTTAGTCATCGCGATCGCTCCGTGGTCGGCACCAGTTTGGATCGAGAATTCGGTGCACGTCAGGGAGCCGACAATGCCCTGCCGTTGCAGGCGCGATAATTACCTCTTTGCTGAATGGACCCTCAAGCGTGGGTGTAAACTGATCGCGCGTTTGCCGATGTGATATCGTTGAGATGCTAGGAGATAGATGGGCTTTGGTATACTCGGCGGATAACGGGCTTGCTGTCTCGGGAATGGCCGGCCTGGAGAATTTCAAGGGTCTCCGATGACTTCACCAAAAAAAAGCCGCCCCGGCTAAGGGGCGGCAAGGCGGACTGATGTCCGCGCTCGGGCTTGGAGGGGAACAACCCGAGCAAGTCGCCGTAGTGAAGGGCGGGGAGGATCTCGGCGACGAGTAGAAGCTAGTCGATTACAGTGGGGTGATGCAGATATACCTTGGTTTGTAAGGCGCGCGGACGGTTCTTCGAGACGAGCGGGCGAGCAAGTGGCTTGTTCGTGTTCAGGTCTGCCAGCAAGCGATCGAGGCTATGACAGGATGCGTTAGCGGTCAGGCTAATGCCGCTTGAAGCTGAAGGGCCCACACTTTAGGCGTACAGGACCGGAATCGATGTAAACCAAAGTTTGCCTAGCGCCTTCATAGGAAATTTGTTGCTCTGCCGCGAAAAAGGTGGAGAAGAAAGCCGTGGGTAGACACGATGACGACGGCAGAGATGACCGTTCATTTCGCGGTGCGGCGACAGCGATGGTTTGCAGCGGCGTAGAATTCTTCGACGTCACCTTGTACGCGATCTTCGCGATGGCCATCGGACGGACTTACTTCCCAAGTGAAAACGCCGAAACGCAGCTGCTCGCGACACTCGCTATCTTCGGGGCAAGTTTCGTCGCCCGGCCATTCGGTAGCGTGATAGTCGGAATTTTCGCGGACAGGCATGGGCGGCGCGCGGCGCTGGTCTTGACCGCCTCGGCTATGGCGACGGCTACCGCAGTAGTCGCGCTGATGCCGGGATATCATCAAGTCGGATGGGTTGCGCCCGCTATGATCCTGCTGGCACGTCTTGTTCAGGGTTTCGCTTTCGGCGGAGAGATAGGCCCGTCCACCGCTTATGCCTACGAGATCGCGCCGCCGCAGCGGAGAAATCTCTATGCGAGCTGGCAGCCTGCGGGGCAGGGGCTCGCCACCATGGTGGCTGCGATCTTCGGGTTGGCCCTTGGAGCTATCCTCGGGCAGGGCGCACTCGTCGAATGGGGATGGCGTATTCCTTTTCTCTTCGGTTCGGTAGTGCTCTGGATTGCGCTCCTCTTGAGGAGAGCGATGTCGGAAACCCTGCCGAGAGCGCCAGAAGCGGTCCGTGGCCGTAGGGATCGGTCCATCATGAAGCTGCTGACAAAATATCCGACGACCCTCGTTGCGATCGCTTCGCAAATCGTGTTCGGGACCATCTCGATCTACGCCTGCACTTACATGAACACGTACCTGCAAAAGATTTCCGCCCTGCCGCCCAGCATATCGTACACCGCGACAGCGGTAACTGGCCTATCGATCTGCGCCGGATCAGTAGCGGGAGGGGCGTTGGCAGACGCTTTCGGATACAGGCGCGTCATCTACTGGTCACGAGCCGTACTTCTCTTTGCGATCTATCCGCTCTTTTCCGTCGCCCACATTTCCATCTACGGGGTCCTGCTGCTCAGCAGTGCGTTTCCCTTTCTTGCCATGGTGAGCGGCGGGGCCAGTTTCGGTGCCATCACGAACGCTCTTCCACCAAGTCTGCGCAGCACGGGGTTATCCGTCACATACGCTGTCGTCGTTTGCCTACTGGGCGGTTCGATCCAGTTCGTCATGACTGCGTTGATCGCTTTTACTGGAGACCAGTTAGTGCCAGCATATTGCATGATAGTCGCGACCTTGATTGGAATCGCGGGCGTTCCTTGGCTGTCGCCAAGCCGCTCACCCAGGCCACTTGAGGTGGCGCGTGCTTAAACCGCGACACCTGAAGAAGCGGTATGAACAGCATCGGGTTGTTTGGTTCGCGCACGCTTTGCGAGGGCATTGTCGTCCGGAGTTGGTTGCGACGGCGCAGATCCATTTTAAAACGCCTACCCGACGAGACTGCACATGCTTGAATTGCAGCTCGAAGAATCGTGTGCCGCCAGAAAAAATCGTTTGGCTTCGATGCCGATAAGAACCTGGGCAACGCACTGGCTATCGTGACGGATCTGGCCGAAGGACTTGGCATCGATGTCAGCGCCAAGGCAAAGGCCGAGTTGGAAGCTCATACGCCCGCACCCGGCCTCGGTGTCTACCTACCGAGGCCGGCCCGGCAGCGACACTTTGAAGTGAGCCATAATCAATCCGTTCTTTGACGGTCACCATCGTCACCAGGTCCCAGGAAAAGTGCTAAATGCAGAGGCATTCAGGACGAGGGAGAATTCCTCGATACGTTTCTTTCCCGCACCTTGTCCGAGGGCGATTGTTCTGAACTGACGCTCGAACAGTTTGCGGGCCAGAGCAGCCGGTCCGGCAGCGTCGATATCCTGACATTGCATAGCTCCAAAGGTAGAGAGTTCCGCTACGTTACCATGTTCGGGATGGACAAAGGTAAAAGCCGCGTTCTAACGCCACTAAAGGAGCGCGCCGTACGTAGGGTTCACTCGTGCAAAGCAAGACGCCCATATTGTGTTTACGAAAATCAGACCGTTTCCGTTTGTACTTGAGGCGCAAAGGCGACTGTACGAAACCCTAGCTATGCTCGCTGCACCACGTGCAGCTCGCCAGTAGGTCTAAGACCGCAATAGAAGGCGAACGCTATCTTTACCTCGCCAGCTCTGGAGAGTCCGGAAATAACCTTCGGACGACGGCCTTCCTCATTGAAATTGCGAGCGGATCGTTGAAAATATCAAGCGCTCTACCGGCATCCTCGTTGGATAGCCAACCATCGTTGAGCCGCCAGTACTTGTAAAACAGGCAGTCGAAGTCTTTACTTCTGATATAGCGTATTCTTTGTATCACTTCATCATGCGTCTCCGGAGGATAGAGGGCTGTAGTCGCGATATCGTCGGAGGCGTAATTTGTATCGGGCGAACGGTGAATGGCGATATCGTCATTGCTGATCTCGAGGATGCCCCTCATCGCATCTTTGATATGGTCCGGTATACGTTCACATGCATTTTTGACCGCAGCTTCGAATCGGGCATCGCGCTCGAAATGTAGACGCCACTCCGAAGGGTCTTCACGCCACCAGATGGTTTCCGCCGAACCTGTCCACTTGTCTCCCTCAAGCATTCCTAAGGAGCGGAGGACCACGACGACCTGGGGATGGACATGTGCGATCCAAGCTCCGCCTTCGGAAAAGGGAATGAAATCGTGCCCACTAGGCGAAGTTTGCGAATGGGCAGACTTGCGGGAAGACGGAAACGTAATAAGCCCATTTTGGGTCGCGAGATAGATAACGGCGACGGCGACATCGTCCGGTCGTGGCAATAATTCTGGAAACCTCGGCTTCTCCACCGCTTGTGCACCGGTAGACGTATCGATGGCTTGTCCTAGCGCTACCAGTGTTTCGCATCCAATCTGGTATGCCGTGAGGAAGTCGTGATACCATCCGGAAGCACGGCTACCCGGAAGGTTGCTTGAGAGGAATTTCACAACTAGCGCAGGCCATTCCGAGGACGTAGCCAAATCGTTGGCCCATTTGAATCTAGCCGGCCTTTTCAATATCATAACGCTGTGCGCGCTGGATTTCCCCGACAGCAGAGCCTTGATTTTCAGGGTGACGCCGAGTTTCCTCCAGAAGAGAGACGTGCGTTCCATTAGCTCTACGTCGGCGATCTCGCTATCAGTCGCTTGCATCAATCCATTGAGGCGTCTAGCGGGAACCAACAACGTTGGGCCATGTTCGAGTTCCACAATTATCATACCGGATGCAGTCTCAAATTCGACCGTCCGAGCCACGTGATACGGCGAGGGGGAGCCACCAACATCTCTTCCCGGCTTGACGGTGATCCGTCTCCCCAAAGGTTTGACGCCAATGTCGTCCAGCCCTGACCCGAATGAGAGGTACGCGCTATGTTTATCGCCCGTATCACTTGCAGTCGTATGGGTCTTCCCGGGTGGTTTCTTTGTCATGGCAGCGTCCGGCTAACGGTTGTGACATGGTTTTTCGGGCAAGCGGCTTCTGCACAGTGCCCTATCGACTTTTTGCGGCTTGCCGATTCGCGGGTCGCTTCCAGCACACCAGCATAGGATCAACTTGTCATTCTCTACGACGTATCGGAGAGGTCAGCCTTCGGTCTGGTCTCAGGCTCCAATATTTCGCGGAGTTCGTAACCAGACATCAATCGTGTCTCGATCAGTTTCTCGATGATGACGTCCAAAGCCGGCCGGTTGTTTCGGATGATCTTTTTCGCTCTTTCGAACGAGGCAGCGATCGTTGCATCTGCGTTTCGCCTAAGCTCTGGATTCCGGTCGCGGAGTGTCTCGAGCCGATCCGGGGTCGTGTTCTCGACAATCAAGGTTTCACCCATTCCCATCGCCCCTTCAAGAAGCGTAGCTATCCGGGTGGCGACGTTGAGGTCTGCCAAATCCGATCCCGCTGAGAAGTCTGCGAAGTGCCCGAATATCTCGGTTTCCGCCGCCACACCACCGAGGCAGACACATAACCGATCCAGGTAATGCGCACGGGTTCTTCGGGTGAAGGTTGAATGGCTGTATGAAACTTCACCCAGGGTGCTCATCTGTTGTCCGTCGATCTTGTAACTGGACAGTCTGATGTCCCCGACTGGCAGTCCTACTTCTGCCGCGATTATTGCATGCCCCGCTTCATGGACCGCGACGGCCTTGACGTACTCTTCGGGAAGAGGAAGCAGGACTGGCATGTGCTCTAGAATGTGACCCGAGGTTAAGGTCTCATGTCGTCGGCGCGCCGTGCGTTTCGCATCCCGCACTATCCGTTTGATGTCCGCCCCCGACAGACCGTCGCTAGCCAGCGCGAACATTTCGAAATCCTTTTCGTCGATATCGACATCGCTGTAGTGTCGTAGAATAGACAGACGAGATTCACCGTCAGGAAGGGAAATTTCCAGATGCCGATCTAATCTTCCCGCTCGCTTTATTGCAGGATCAAGGTGTTGGGGATGATTGCAAGCCGCTACGACGACCACACCCGATCTGCGGTTGAAGCCGTCTAGCAACTCGAGGAACGCCGTTATCACGGCTCTTCCGTATAGTTCGTTGTGGTCCTTGGAACCTCTGGTGCCGAGTGTGTCTACTTCATCGATGAAGAGCACCGAGGGCGCTGCCGCCTTTGCCTCATCGAACGAGTCTCGCATTGATTTGAGGTGCGCGTCCAAAGAGCCGGCCTCTTGCCAAGCCGCCGGAGAGCCGTAAATGAGTGGCACCCTGCACGTGCTGGCAAGGGCCTTCACGAACATGGTTTTTCCACTGCCCGGCGGCCCTGATAACAGAACTCCGGGATCGACCTCGTCCCAATCTATTTTCCCCGCCTTGTAATCCGCCAAGTCGACCGCAAGATTGCAACCCCAATCCGAAGCTTTACCGAAGCCGCGTAAGTCCTCGAGAGTAGGACCGGGGTCCTCGATTTTCTTATCCGACAATCTTGCGCCGGAATGTGGTGTTTGCTTCAGCCTCTGAATAGCCAGTATGGGCGAGCGGCGGTCCTGAAAGGCACTGGCTAGCCTGGACCAGGATTCCGTTAATAGCAGTTCCACGTATTCGTCATTTGGTGGGATTCCGCATCGTCTCAGGGCTGCTTCGGCGTGGCGTTTGCAGCGGGGCATCACGTGCACGACGGCGTCCGCGAAAAGCTCTGCATCATCATCGAGTTCAACCGCTGGGTCCTTAATTGAAATCGAACGGTCGTTATCGAGTGCCTCCTGCTGATCGCGAAACGAATTCTTCTTACCCCACGTATTTACGATAAGTCTTGCACCCACCTTGTTGGCAACGCGATCAAGAAAAATTCTCGCGGCACGTTTATAGATTTGTAATGAGTCATCGTCCGGCACGCAGACGATAGCGATGAATTTAGAGCCGATACGATTCCATGGCCTGAGCGCCGCAGCCAAGCCGCAGAACGCCATGAAGACTGGAACCGTCAAGGCCGCTTCTGTGGTGGGCTCATACAGCTTCCACGGAACCGACGGTTTGCCCGTCCGATTGCCGGACAGATTTTCACTGGGAGTTTGAAGCCAGTTTTCAATCACGACCGCCTCGCGTAGCTTGAGGGCTTGACGAGAGCTGACGAGATCGGCCTGCGCAAAGAGGCTGCCTGAGCAGACATAGAACATCTATTCTCTTAAACGCATCGGCTTTGAACACGGCTTTCTTCCTATGTTGACTGACGGTTTGCCTTGAAGACCAAACCTGAAGGCTTCCCAACTAGGGGGCTGTTAATGCTCAAACGGTGATACACCGACTCGGGCATAGCGAACTGGAGAATCATTTGTAAAAACAAATTTGTCTTTTAGTTACAAAAAACGAATTAAATGTCAAATTAAAGACGCCATTTGACATTTCAAAATTTCGCCGGTTTTTCGGCTCTATGAAGTCGTACGCTCCTCCAGACACTCTACGTGCAGCCCGCGCCCTATCGCGCCTCTCGCAGGACGAGCTATGCAAAAAAATCCAAGTTACCCGCCAAAGCGTTTCGACTGCTGAAAGGGACGCGTGGGCACCAAATCCCACGGTTTCGAAGATGCGCGCTTTTTACGAGGAACTGGGCCTTCGGTTCCTCGGTGTAATCGATATCGACACAGGGACGATCACGGCGGCAGGGGTATGTTGGCGCTACCCTGACGAGTTCCCTCCGTCCGCCGCAGAAGCCCTGAGATACCATACAGAAGCAAACGGAACAGATTTTGCTGCGGCTCGAAGCCTCCTGAACGCGAGCAGGGCAGAGGTTTCCAAAAATTCCGCCGTGTCTATAAGAGAACTGGCATCGCTCGAGGCGGGAGCGCAGGTAGCGACCTCATCTTATAGGTCTTTGCGTCTGTACTACAGCGAGGTTGGGATCGAGTTTATGGGCGCAGGCGATGTTCGAACCGGACTATACTATGGCGTTGGAGTGCGTTGGCGGCAACTGAGTATTGATCATTGAACTTTGGCTTGCCGCGATTTCGGGAAATCTCTGTCATTATTTGCTGGAGTCTCCGAATGAAGCCCCGACCGAAATTCTTGAGGCAACCACAATCGTCCCTCTAGCGAAAGAAGATAATAAGAACACTGAGTTAGAAACAACGCGACGAAACTCGTCCAAATTTTCATAAAGGCGGTTGGTTCTGAGCTAGCTGTTCTAGCTCCGATACAATTTCCTCCGCAAATTTTCGCGACATTCTGCCGCGCTTATTTTTCCATCTTTGCTCCCAGGGCGCGGAAAAACGCGTTGAGTAGGCTCGTGTTGCAAGCTGCCCGCTTGGGAGACACTGCCACTCGGTCCACGTGAGGCCGTATACTCTGGATTTTTTCGAGTCAGGCGCAAAATTCCCGTGACCGACATACCGCATCAATACCTCGTCGCTCGTTTCGAATATTGTCAACCCAATTGGTACACCGCAAATGATCACAACTGTGGGTGATCGCGGTGACCATATACGAGTGTGACGCCTTAACGTTCGAATTGGCGGTCTCTTCAACGTTTCAAGGGGCGCGCGGATCAGGCCATGTCCCGGGTTGGCAACCACTACGCTGTGACCGCGTGACTCGAGCGTGAGGAAAAGCGTGTCGGCGTGCTGTAATGCTTGCTCCAACACACTCTTGCTGCAGATCATGTCAATTGCATCGTGGTGACGGGGCGCGAGATAATTTTCTCTGACTAATTCGTTTGCCTTTCGGAAGATGAGGCACGCCTTCTTTACAAGAGGGTGTTGACAAGTATCGTTTGGGCTTTCGTAAGCGTTTTGGAGGAGGCGAAAGGGTGAGGAGGAGCGGGCTCCGTTTATACTCATTCCCTTCTCCCACCGGTCTAAGACGCCTGGCCGTAGAGGTCGTAGTTGTGGTGGAGAAGGGGCCAGCCCGAATTGCTGCTTCCTCCACCAGCCGAGGCCTGGGCGGGGTATGTCCATGGCAGCGCAGACTCTTGCCAGATACACATTTGAGACGTCAAGCTGGGCTGCCGCGCGATGGGTTGGAACACTCCAAACTAGGGCATGTAGTTCATCTCGAGTGATCACTTAACTGGCTCCCAGGTCGCTTCCAGATCATGTTCCCAATCGGCAATGGTACAATTACCGCTCTCGACCTTTTGCAAAAGCATCGACCAGGCCTCAAAGGCTTTCCGGATTTCGGGACGATATTTGTGAAGGTTGTAAATCCTAACCACCCCTGATTTGCCATGGCCGATGGCAGCTTCTGCTACTTCAGTTCGACCAGTGATCGCTTCGAGGTGGGTGCGACAAGTTCGACGAACATCGTGCCAGACCCATGGCTCGTACTCTAAAGCTTCTGCTTCAAGTGTATCGCGCATCAATTTGTCAAAACGTCCGGGCGCTACATCGTCTATTTCTCGATCTAGGGAGCTCTTCTTATCTCTTCTAAGGTTGCTAAAACTACGTATCCGCGTTTGTCCGCCGGTATAGCTGAAGACGAAATCGCCATGACCCTCAGGCTGCATTGCACGAATTGCCTTCAGCAAATCAACGACCGCGTTGGACAAGGGGACTTTATGGGGCTCATCACCTTTCGAAGTCAGGCCCGGTTTTGCCTTACTACTTCGACCGCCAGGTATGATCCAAAGCTTTCGTTCTAGGTTTACCTGCGACCATCGCATGGCAGAAACCACGCCGATACGCTGTCCCGTTTCAATTAATACACGCAGGCACGGACCATAAGGATATGGAGTAGCGGTTGCTGCCTTGAGATAAGCCCGCGCTTCTTCATATTCAAAGACCCGATCACGCTCATTTGCTCGAAGTCCCAAGCTCTTGGCTCGTAAGTACTCGATTGGATTGTGTTCGAGACCGACAAGTCTGCGATACTCCGGGCCAATCGCCCAGCGAAAAAAAGTCTTTAGCAATCTGAAGACCTGGAAGGCCATCGCGGGAGTACGATTTTTGATTTCGCCAATCAACGAAGCGACATCTAAGTCGTCTACCTCGGAAATCGGTTTGTAAAGCCATGGGTTGGAGCGGGGATCAAGAATATACCGCCTGATGTTATAGGTCTCGGTCGCAACGCTGAGGTTCCTCGGTCGGGACGGAATATACGCAAGATAATCCAACATGGCCGCTTCGAAAGTACTTCGATTTCTCAGTTCCTCTGCTTGCTTCTCTTTCTCAACCACTGTTGCCGGGTTGATCCCCTCTTGTAAGAGATTATTCCACCGGTGTGCCTCTTTCCGCGCCGTTTCGGTATTCATTGTCGGAAAGCGACCCAAGATACGCCTTGTTGTGTCACCGCCTCCGCCGAAGCGCGCAACCAAAATGAAGTTCTTTGTTCTTGCGCCAACCCTGATAGCGAGATTTGGAATCGAGGCATCGTAAATTTCGGAGCGCTTTTCCGAGTGTCCAGAAAAAGGGAGGGTGTCTATCAGTTCGTCGTGGAGATGCTTCCTGATCATCATGATTTCCTCGTGCTCTTGGTTCTGTTTCCAACGACCATTTGGGCAGCGATTCCGGGCAGCAAAACGGGGCAGCTGGAGTTCGGCACTTGGTATGTCGTTGAGCCGCAAGAAAAAATTAAAATCGATAAAATGTCAATTATATCAGATGCTTAGAGTACATTAAGGCACGTCGTGACACAACCACGGAAACACTGGTAAATTCTGACCTCACCCTCAATCAGCCCGACCATTAAACTCATAACCTGAAGGCCGCAGGTTCAAATCCTGCCCCCGCAACCAAAAATCTTTCCCCAAAATCCCGTAGCTATCGCTGTCGAATTTTTTGAAACCTTTGTAACATCTTGCCGCTCGGTCCAGTTCAGGATAGTCCCCAATTCGCCTTACAAAAGCGCACGTCAATATCGCCTCGTTACGGGCCGTCCACGTTCTTCTCAATCTAAAGTTGGTGCCAGTTGGTAATATAAGTTCGAGCATGCAAAGCAAGGTGCACGACGCATGGAGTATGGGCCACCGCAGCTCCGGCAAAAGCTCAACTTACAGCAATGACTTTGGCCGGTGCGCAACGTTTAAGCGGTTGCTTTGATAACGCGCCCGAACTGCTTCATTTCGGGCCACTGTTCCTACTACACCCGGAGTTCGTCCAGTTCACTGAAGTTGAACTGGTAATAGAGGTGCTCTTCAAGATTTCCGTATCGAGAACGCTTTAGAGACCGACTGACTGCATAGTATGGTTGTCGTCAATTTAGCGAAGAGAAGGGAAGGGCGTATCTATTTAACGATGACGTTCGATTCATCAATGCACCAGCCAACTGGCAGAAACGTGTTTTGCCAGTGTCAATCAAGGCTTCATACTGGCGTATTCGCGACGCCCGTTGATGAGCACCTCGAGTTCCAAGCTACGCAACAGTCGTCCACCCCAAACCTTCCACAGTAGTCCTCTCAGGGGCATACTCGCATCCAAGAAACCCGTGATACCCCGCCGCTTCCAAAGCACTGCGCACTTGGGCAAAATTGATGCTTCCTGAACCGGGTTCGTGACGACCTGGATGGTCTGCTATGTGAACGTGCCCGATAAGGGCTGCATGTTTTCTGATTTCTACCAGCGGATCCAAGCCGCTGTTGACGCAATGAAACACGTCCAACAACAGTTTGATGTTGCCACGTTGGGTGGCGGCGATGGTTTTCGCTCCAATATCGGGCACATCAACGAAGTAATCGGGAACAGCGCCTGCGCTCATCGCTTCGACAAGGATCGTCATTTCGCGTTCTGCTGCGCGATCTGCGGCCCATCTGAGGTTTTCGATATAGCAATCCCAATGATCCGGTGTGCGCATCGACTGCGGCAAAACACCTGCCATCGCATGAACCTTATCGACACCTATGGTTTGTGCATAATCGAGCCCGACCGCAACGCTGTCGCGGAACTCACTTAGACGATCCGAGAATATCGCCAGCCCTTTTTCGCCTTGCGTCGCATCGCCCGAGTAGAGCCCGAACTGAACGTATGGAAGCCCCATTTCTTGCAGCCACTCAGCCATCTCAGATGCTGGCACGTGATAAGGCGATGGATGTTCAACGGCTGAAAACCCGTGTTTTTTGGCCGCCCGAAAGCGGTCGGCAAAACTCAGTTCCGTGAACAGATATCCAAGATGAGCACTGTAACCGAATGACTTAGGCATGGTATTTCCTATCATCTGAGCAGATATTTCAGGTCGATGCTTCAGCCTTCATCCTGAAATGCAACTTCACGCTTTTTGCGCAAGGTTGGAGCGATCATCAGTGCGAGCATGGCGACAGCGAGCACGAGCATCGTCGCGCTGATCGGACGGGTTACGAAAACCGTCGCATCGCCTTTGGATAGCATCAGCGCGCGGCGCAGAAACTCTTCCATCATAGGTCCGAGGATGAGTGCCAGAAGAAGAGGCGCTGGTTCAGCGTCAAGCTTCTTGAAGACATATCCGAGAACACCGAAGCCGGCCATGAGATACACGTCGAAACTTGCATTGTTGACCGTGAAAACGCCAATCGTGCAGAACAGGATGATTGCCGGGAAAAGATATTTGTAGGGAATGGAAATCATCTTCACCCAAAGCCCGACAAGGGGAAGGTTGAGGACGATCAGCATCAGGTTGCCACACCACATAGAGGCAATCAGACCCCAGAACAGGCCGGGTTGCTCCACCATGACGCTCGGGCCAGGCTGGATGCCCTGGATCATCAGGGCGCCGATCATCAAAGCCATCACTGGATTGGACGGAATGCCCAGTGTGAGCATGGGAATGAAAGATGTCTGGGCACCGGCATTGTTTGCGGCTTCAGGCGCGGCAACGCCCTCAATCGCACCATGTCCAAATTCAGCCGAATTTTTCGAAATTCTTTTTTCAAGCGCATAGGCACCGAACGAGGACAGTACGGCACCACCGCCCGGGAGAATACCAAGTGCTGACCCGAGAGCTGTGCCACGCAGCGTCGGTCCGATGATGCGTCCCCAATCTTCTCTCGTTGGAAACAGCCCAGAAACTTTCGTGGCAAGAGTGGAACGCGTGGTTTCGTCTTCCAGATTGGCAATGATTTCGCCGATGCCGAAGAGACCCATGGCAATGGTCACGAAACCTATTCCATCGGCAAGCTGTGGGACATCAAATGTGAAGCGAGCAACGCCCGAATTGATATCTGTTCCGAACATACCGAAAATCAGGCCGAGAAGGATCATGCCGATTGCATGCAACAGTGATCCGCTGGCGAGAACGACGGAGGCGATCAATCCCAGCACCATGAGCGAGAAATACTCAGCCGGGCCAAAGGCCAATGCCGCACCGGCAAGCATTGGTGCAGCGATAGCAATGACGATGGTCGCAATCGTTCCTGCAATGAACGAGGATATTGCCGCTGTCGCAAGTGCGCGGCCCGCCTTGCCCTGCCTCGCCATCTGGTATCCATCGATCGCGGTCACGACCGACGAAGACTCTCCGGGAAGATTGACCAGAATGGCCGTCGTGGAGCCGCCATATTGTGCGCCATAAAAGATACCGGCCAGCATGATCAGAGCCGACTCCGAACCGAGCCCGTAGGTCAAGGGAAGCAGCATTGCGATGGTTGGTACTGGTCCGAGCCCCGGCAACACGCCGATTGCGGTGCCCAAGAGAACGCCGACGAGGCAATAAAAGAGATTCATGGGGTCCAGAGCGACGTGGAGTCCCATTGTCAGATTGGCGATAACGTCCATGGATTGTGGTCCTTAGAAATTCGGCACGAGCGGCTGAAGCCAGGTGCCAACCAATGGGATCGGAACGTTGAGGAGCTCGATGAAGACAAGGGAGCAGATGCCAACAAGGCAGACAGCGCCAATAAGGGCGGCAGGCGCAAGCCGGAACTCACGACTGGCCCATGCGGCCACCACGACGTTCAGCAGCATAGCGATTGGTCCACCCAATGGCTCTACCGTAAGTCCGAAAACGACGATTGAACCGGTTATTGCGAGCAACGGCTTGAGCGGTATCTTGCCAATGGACGTACCATCGATAAAGAACGACCTGACGACAGCCACCACGCCGACAACCACAAGAAGGCTGGTCAGCAGAATTGGGAAAAAGCCGGGTCCCATGCGGGTCGTGGTTCCGAAGTTGTAATTCTTCGCGATGAATAATCCGACAAGACCAACGAACAGATAGATTGAACCGGTCCAGAAATCCTTTGGCGCCTTTATCAAGGGCTTACTCCCGGAAGTGCGTTAGAAAATGCAGCGGTGACGCCGTTGACGACCGAGCCACAGGTGGCTCGGTCCAAGACATGAATGACCTTACTGATCTTTCCATGGGTTTTTAGCCCACATGTCTTTAAGGCGTGCATCGATCCCCAAAACTGCAGTTTTGTACTCATCGCCGTAGAGGCCGCGGATCGGCGCCTTGAATTTGGCAGCGGCAGCTTTGAATTCCGGATCTTCTATCGCGGCTTTGAAGGCTGCGGAAAGCTTGGTTTGAATGTCGGAAGGAAGGCCCGGAGGTGCGACAACGCCTCTCTGCGCGCCGACTGTAAAGGCTAGACCGCCTTCGCGGAACGTTTGCACATTGGGCATGGAAGGGCTGCGGCTATCGCCTGCCTGTGCGAGAACGCGCACTGTACCATCGGCGAGAGGCTGGATAAATTCACTCACATTCAATACGGCGACATCAATGTGTCCGCCTTGAAGCGCTGTGCTGACAGGAGCAGATCCGTTGAACGGAATAACGTTGAACTTCACACCCGCAGCCTGCTGAAGCTCCAGTACGAGCAGATGATCGTCGCCTCCGACACCGGTGTGACCAATGGAAATCGATTCCGGCTCTGCCTTGGCACGAGCGATCAGGTCAGCAAGATCCTTGATATCAGAGGTTGGAGAAACGGCTATAGCGCCTGCGTCATCCATCACATTGGCGATGTAGATGAATTCATCGACCTTGTAGCGAACGGGACGATCGAAGGGGATTGTCATCATTGCCGGCGAAGTAACGCCGCAAAGCGTGTAACCGTCAGGCTTTGCCGTAAACACATATTCCATGCCGATCTGGCTTCCGGCACCAGCGCGGTTTTCGATGACGATATTGGCACCGGGAAGCTGCTTCTGGACATAGGGTACGATGAGGCGTGCCATCTGGTCCACGCCACCACCTGGCGGAAACGGGACGACGAACATAATAGGCTTGGCACTGGGCCACTCCGCTGCAAACGCGCGTCCGCCCACGACGGTGGATGCACTTGCTGCGGCGGCAACCGCCAGGAAATGTCTGCGATTAATCATTTTCTTCTCCTCCTGAAAACTCAGCTGATCCTTCACATGTCGCGTATTGTCGTAAGGGTAAATTGCGCGAATATCGTCTTCACAATACCGCTAAGACAAAAATCCCAGGTTACGCGCCCTCTCCCAAGGCAATGCGTCCGATCAGTTCGACCTGATAGTTCGCATGAATCAAAAGCTAAATAAACTTGCGAATACTAGCTTCATTCGTAAGAAAAACTTTTGTTATTGGTGCAAATTATAGTGCGGACGGATGGTATCGACCTTATTGCTCGAGCCGAGAATGACAGCGACACGTGGTGGAGGTTACCTGCGTCAAAACCAAGAGATCATCAATGCCAGCGGTCGCCGATCCACCGCCGCGGTGATCAGCATCCCTATTGGGTTGGTTTCACACGTCAGACCGGAATAGATCGTGAGGTCAGCTTGGAAAATTTGCGTTGAGATCCACGATGGCTTCGGCAGTCAACGGAGATGTTTTACGGTCACCGACGATGAAGAAAATCTTTGCCGTTTCCTCAAGTTCCTCATAGGCATAGATCGCCTCTTCCAGCGTTTTGGCCGAAACGATGGGGCCATGGTTAGCCAGCAGCATGGCCCGGTGCTCCCGCGCGGTTTCACGCACTGCATCTGCCAGCGCCCTGTCTCCGGGTCGGAAATAGCGCAACAGTGGTAACTTGCCCAGGCGCATTACCTGATAGGCGGTCAGCGGTGGAAGGGCATCGGCAATATCGGCATGACACAGACAAGAAAGTGCCGTGGAATATGTCGAATGCAAATGCACAATTGCTTTTGCAGCGGGGCGCTCTTCGTAAACCGCCAAATGAAAAAACGCCTCCTTGGATGGCGGATCACCTGCCAAAAGAGTGCCGTCAGGCGACACTTTTGATATGCGGTTTGCGTCGAGGAAACCCAGACTGGAGTTGGTCGGGGTCACCAGGATGCTCCCGTCTTCCAATCGCACCGACAGATTACCCGCGCTACCATGAGCCAGCTGACGTTGATAAAGCAGTGCGCCGAAGCGCACAATTTTGTCGCGAAGGACAGGTTCAGTTTCCAAGATCATCCCTCATTGCTTCAGTGCGGTGAGCGCATCGGCAAAAAACGTTGGGCCACCGAAATTTCCAGATTTCAACGCCAGCGAAATCCCCCGCTTTTCACTAAAGAGGATGGGCACGCCGGGATCGATTTCCCGACCGATCTGCAACGCACCAAGATCGAGAGCCTGTGCCACAGCACCCGAGGTTTCCCCGCCTGCAACCACTAGCCGGCGAACGCCTCCATCGATCAATTTCTGCGCAGTTTCTGCAAAAAATGTATCAAGTTTTTCTGCAATCGCTTCACGCCCATAGGTCGCCTGCGCTCTGGCAACGTCTTCCGGTGTGCCGGAAGAATAGACGAGCGGCAACTTCCCTTGGTGTCCCGCAATGAAGTCGAGAGCATCTTTGACCTGCGTTCGCCCACCCATGATGTCATCCACGCTGATGGAAAGCACGGGGTGATCCCTGGCATGAATATCGATCTGCCCGCGCGTCGCACCGGAACAGCTGCCTGCCAGAATGGCTTCGGGGCCATCCGTGCCCTTGAAACTTTCACCCTGACCCTTTGCAAGGCCCGCTTTGATAAAGTTTGCAGGCAAACCGAGCGCAATGCCCGAACCACCGGTCACGAGCACTGCATTCGCGCATGCGGCACCCAGCACGATCAAATCTTCATCGGTCGCCGCATCTGCGATGACCAGCGTTTCTCCCTTGTCAGCGCAGGCCGCCAAGGCGGCAGCGACGGCATCCGGTCCACTTCTGACGATACCCGCGGACACGAGACCAACAGGTGTCGTGGTCTGCCGTTGCAGCCAGCGGCGAATATCGGGATCGGTCATCGGCGTCAGCGGGTGATTTTGCATGCCGGATTCGTTCAAGAGACGGTCGTGGACGAAAAGGTGCCCCTGGTGCACGGTGCGCCCGACAGTCGGAAAGGCCGGGCAGACGACGACGCCTTTGACGTTGAGGGCATCGGCCAATGCTTCGCCAACAGGACCGATATTGCCGTCCGGCGTTGAATCGAATGTGGAGCAATATTTGAAAACGATCTGCTTGCAGCCCTGCGCCAGCAGCCACTCCATTGCCGCAAGTGACTGCGAAACGGCATCGGCGGCTGCGATGGAACGGCTTTTGAGCGAAATTACCCCCGCCTCGATATCATCAGGGGCAGGGTGATCAGGAATGCCCATGAACTGCGAGACCCTGAGGCCACCCTGGCCAGGAATTCCCTTTGCCAGTGTGTTGGCGATGTCGCTTGCACCGGTAAAATCGTCGGCGATCACTCCAAGAAGCATGCTCATTCTCCAGAAACAAGTGAACGCATACGCAGCACAGCGGCGTCCGGTGCTGACAACACGGGAACATCGACCACGGCTCGCACGGCATTCAAGGCGCGAGACGTGGAGAAATGGGCCAGCATGATCGCGTCGTATCCTGCAAGTCGCGGTGCCTGTTCCGCCACCAGCCGATTATGGGTTTCGGCGTCACCCTTGCGTAGCAAGTCAATCGCATCGGCAACAAGGATCGTCTCAAGCGTTGCTGCCGTTTCGCCTTCGCCCACAAACTGCTCGAACTCTTGCGTCATGGTGCCGACCGCCGGACCAAAGGTCGCCAGCATGCCGATGCGGTGGCCCGCCGAAATCGCTTCCCGAAACATGGCTTCGTTCGGCTTCAATACGGGAATTGGCAACTCTGCCATCAGCCTGTCGATTGCAGGGCCAAAGGCCGAGCATGTGATGAGAATTCCGTCGGCGCCCATACGGTGCGCATAGTGTCCAAAATCCACGAAACGGTCGCTCAAAGAGCCGGACAGTTCCGGGCCTTCCTTGGCGCGATCAATTGAAAGTCCGTCATCCAGAAGATTGACCATTTCGGCCTCTGGCCACAACTGCGTCATGGAGGTTTTAATGGGCTCCATTGCCACAGGTGTTGCATGGAGAAGAACGATACGAGGAGATTTTTTCAAACTCACGACTCCAGTTAAGCGGTAGCTGGCGTAAACCGCGCCACCAGTCCACCCTTCGAATAAGCCTCATGGGCTTGGGCAGACGTCAAATGAGCCACAAAGGCTTGGGCGAGGGCGTTATTTGGTGCATCGGCAAAGATTGCCACTGAAAAATCCGTCGTGACCTGAATCTCCGTTGGAAAGGGCCCGATGACATCGACGCCATCGACAGACATCAATTCGCTGATTTGCTGAACGGCGATATCTGCTTCTCCGCTGACGAGTTTTTCTCCGGTGAAACCGGCCGGGATGATGATTGACTTGGCAGCGATCTCGTCAGCAATTCCAAGCGTCTTGGCGACTTCGGCGAAATAAATTCCACTTGCCCCGGCCTTGGAATATACGATGGAACGCGCGGCAAGCAGCGCTTCCTTGAATTTTGCCGGTGTGGAGATATCCGGCAGCGCGCTGCCTGCACGGGCTCCAAGTCCGAAACCGGCGGTGGCAACAGGGGTGACGCTCTCAGGCAATACAATTCCTGCCGACGAGAGCTTCGCCATCGGACCATCGATTAACACCACCACGTCAGCCCGCTTGCCCGCTTCGATGTTTTCCATCAGCACCGTCGTCGGGCTCCATTCAGCCTCTATCTCCTGTCCGCTTTCACGCCATGCTGGAAGGAGCCACGTCTTGAACGCCTTTTCGACGGCCAGCGTGCTCATGAGTTTAAATGTCTCTGTCATGGCTTGTCTTTCCGCTGTCGCAAATGTTTTCAGGTGAGAAGATCAGGCGTTATTTCGGACCGGTTTCGCACACCAAGCAACGCCATATCCCTGTTTATCTCTTCGATGAGAAGATTGACGGCGTGCTCGACAGCCGGTGCTCCGCCTATGCTTGCCGCATAAAGAAGCGGTCTGCCGACGAAAACGAAATCCGCACCCAGCGCTAATGCCTTCAAAACATCCGTACCGCGACGGATGCCACCATCGATCATGATCGTCAGCCCCGGAACGGCCTCAACGATCTTCGGAAGCATCGTAACCGGCGCTACCGCATAATCGAGCTGGCGACCGCCGTGGTTGGAGATGATGACGCCATCTGCGCCCGCATTCCTTGCCTTCAGTGCATCCTCAACGCTGAGGATTCCCTTGACGACCAGTTTGCCCTTCCATATTCGCCTGATGGCCTCGACATGGCTCCAGGCAAGCTGATCGCGTCCATTGATATTGCGCACCGCATTTTGCGAAAACATCGGCGGCCCGCGCTTGGCATCCATGTTTTCGAAGTGGGGAATACCGTGTTTCAGCACCGTGCGCGCAATCGTGCCCAGAAACCAGGACGGATGAAGAGCACTGTCCAGCATGGTTTTGGGCGTAATCTTCATGGGCATCGAAAAGCCGTTCCGCGCATTGTTTTCCCGGTTTGACGGCACCGGATGATCGGCGGTGACGACGAGCGTTCTGAAGCCCGCGGCCTCGACGCGCTTCACCATCGGCTCGATACGAGCCATATCTCCGGCAAGATAGGCTTGAAACCAAGCGTTTTGGTTTTGGCGATACACCTCTTCAAGCGGGATGAGCGAGGAAGCGCTCAGGATCATGGGCACACGGGTATTCTTTGCCGCTTCCGCAAGCGCAAGATCACCCCTGTAAGCCACCATTGCCGCCCCCCCGAATGGGCAAATCCCAAACGGTGCGCTGTATTGTGCGCCGAACAATTCCGTGGCCGTCGTCCGTTTCGACACATCCATCATCGTTCGCGGAAGAAGAGCGATATTGTCATAACCACTGCGGGAGTGCTTAAGTGCTGTGCCCGTTTCCGATGCCCCAGAAACGAAACCATAGACCATGCGGGGCAAATGACGGCGCGCGGCTTTTTCGAAGTCATCAAGCGCAAGCAGGTTGCGGAAGCGCCGTGGCACGGCCTTGACGGCAGAAGGGGCGGGAGCGACCTGTATTCCGGCGTGCGTTGCCGCTGATTGAATTTCACCGTTTGCCTTGATGTCCATTGACGCCTCCTCACCGCTTTTGTCGCGTAACTGAAAGGCCGAACCATCAACGCTCGCAAACGAGCGAATTCATCGCCCTCACGAACCTGCGTCCTCCCCACAGAACTGTGTTATAGCCGCTGACGGAGCGAAGAAAATCTACTTATACCTTACGTCAAATCCAACATTTTCTTGCTTTTGATGATTGAAAGGTATGCTGTGTCTGTTTCTTTTGCAGCGAAGGAGACACGCGGATGGATACGCATTTTCTTGAGAGCTTTGTCGCTGTTGCGGAGTCGGGGTCGATTGCGGAGGCCGCGCGTCGGCTTGACCTGACGGCATCTGCAGTTTCACAACGCATCGGATCTCTCGAAGCAGAGATGAATATCCAGCTTGTTTCGCGATCCGGTCGAACGGTTCTGCCAACCCCTGCTGGCACAGCGCTCTTGCCGGAAGCTAAAAAAGTCCTTCAGGCCATCAATAATTTACGATTGTTGGCGGCAGAGGGAACGGTCTGGGGTGATTTAAGAATCGGGATTTTCACCTCCGCTCTTACCGGGTTCTTTCCCTCCATTCTGGAGAAGCTGATAGAGGATTTTCCCAAAGTCGATTTTTTCCTGATCAGGGCATCCTCGGGCGAACTCTATCCGCAGGTCTTGAGCGGTGAACTAGACGCCGCCATTGTCATCAAACCGAATTTCGCCCTGCCCAAGTCAGTGGATTGGGTCAGCATTCGAAAAGAGCCCTTGATCGCGATAACGCCCGCCAATGTTACCGAACGCGACATAGGCAAACTAATCGCAGACCACAAATTCATTCGTTACGACCGCAATAATTGGGGAGGCCGCATCGCCACCCGCTTTATTGAAGATAACGGACTGAAACCGATTGAACGTCTCGAACTCGACTCTCTCGAAGCAATCGCTGTTTTTGTCGATCGCGGCCTTGGAATTTCCATTATCCCCGATTGGGCGCCACCTTGGCCCGAAGGCCTCAAGCTCAACAAGATCATTCTGGATGAGAACGATTATGCCAGAGACATCGGAGTTTTATGGCAACGGGCCTCGCCCAAAATGATGATAATCGAGACATTCATCAAGCGCGCCAAAGCGCTTACACACCCAGCAACATTTTGATGAAGTAGGTCTTATCAGGACGGTTTGAAATACAAATTCAATGGACGCGGAGAACTTATTTTAAACGGCGACCTGACGCTTTTTGGTAAGCGATCAAAGCCCCCAACGAGCCCCACCGAACCGAGATCAGCCGTCCTTCGATATCCGTGCCGAGCCTAATCTTGAAGCGGCTTTTGAGGAGTTGATGCCGAAGACCAAGTTCGTCGCAGACAAGAACGGCCGGTGCGGTTTTCAGCAAGACGATACCCCTGACCGCAAGGACAAACCTGTGATCGATACCGAGTCTACCGTCGCTGTTATCGGAACCGGTATCATGGGAGGTTCTCCAACCGTGCCTGTTCCCTTAGTCTCCAAACACGAGGCGGTTCGCCTGCGCGACTGAGGAAGAAGCGTGAGAAATAGGCTGGATCCGCAAAGCCCAGATGCGTTGCGATTTCGCTGACGGGTGCTGCCGAAAACAGCAGCTGGGCCTTGGATTCCTCCATCAGTTTTTCCGCAATCAGATCGTGCGCCGTGCATCCGAGCGCGGAACGGACGATGCGATTGAGATGTGTCAGCGACATGTCGAGCGCCTGCGCATAGAAGGCAACCGGTTTGTGAGCCCGGAAATGCTGCTGGATCAGCGCGCGAAGCGCTTCTATGCGAAGTGCCTTCTCCGAAGGAAATTGTTGGCTGGCAGTCTGCGCGGAGGACATCCGCGTCAGGAGTTGTAAGATCGATGAGATATAGGCGGCCAAAAGATTGCCGCGCCCGGGGCGACGATTGTCGAACTCGTCTGCAAGCCGTGTCAGCGTTTGTGCCACATAGGCCCCATCTGCTTGGGCGATGTCGAGCTGCGTGACTTGCGGTATCGAAAGCAGTCCGCCGCGTTCGGCAGACCCGTGACCAAGATGCGTATTTAGGATCGTCAGAACGATGCCTTTCACGTCGCGCGAAAAGCGAAATCCGTGATTGAAACCGGCTGGTACACTGACAACAGATGACGGGGGAATCGGCACAATTCCGTCGTCGAGCACAGCATCGCCGGAACCGCTTTCAAGGTACAATATCTGAAAGAAAGAGTCATGTCGGTGAAGCCGGATTTCCCAGGCATGCCGGCTGCTACGAGACTCAATCGTTTCGCAATGCACCCAGAAATCAGGCTCTTTACGCGCATTCTCGCCGTAGAGCATATAGGTGGGCACGGATTGCATCGGGAATTTTCTCCAGCCTGAATGTTCAGATAGTGCAAGTATGCGGCTGAAATGTCCATTGCGGATGGGGGTGAAGTTCATCAGACTTGCACCATCAACTGCGATCGGGAGGAAAGCATTGAGAACCCAGGTTGCTATCATTGGCTCAGGACCATCAGGTCTGCTGCTCGGTCAGCTTTTGACTGATGCTGGAATCGATAACGTTATCCTTGACCGCGCATCCAAGGAGTACATTCTCGGCCGGGTTCGCGCGGGCGTGCTGGAAGAGGGCACCGTTGAGCTTCTCGAACAGGCAAAAGCCGGTGCGCGCATGCATGCGGAGGGGCTTCCGCATGATGGGTTTTCGCTGGCATTTGATGGCCGCGATCATCGGATCGATCTGGCCGGACTGACCGGCGGCAAGCGCGTCATGGTCTATGGCCAGACCGAGGTTACCCGCGACCTGATGGAGTGTCGCGAAGCCAGCGGGGCGGTGACGATCTACGAAGCGTCCAACGTCCGGCTGCACGATTTCGATACCGGTTCGCCGTTCGTAACATATGAGAAGGACGGCACGAGACACAGGCTTGATTGCGACTTCATTGCGGGCTGCGACGGTTTCCACGGTGCCAGCCGCAAGTCAGTGCCGCCGGGTGCGATCAAGATCTTCGAAAAGATCTATCCCTTCGGCTGGCTGGGTATTCTGGCCGATGTGGCGCCCGTGAGCCATGAACTGGTCTATGCAAACCACCCACGCGGCTTTGCGCTCTGCTCCATGCGGTCGGAAACGCGTAGCCGCTATTATCTCCAATGTTCGCTGGACGAAAAGCTGGAGGACTGGAGCGACGACCGGTTCTGGGACGAGTTGAGGCGCCGCCTTCCTGCCCATCATGCGCAAGCATTGCTGACGGCTCCATCCTTCGAAAAATCGATTGCGCCGCTACGTTCCTTCGTTGCCGAACCGATGCGGTTCGGCAGGCTGTTTCTCGTGGGAGACGCCGCCCATATCGTTCCGCCCACCGGCGCCAAGGGCCTCAACCTTGCGGCAAGTGACGTGCATTATCTCTTCAGCGGACTGCGCGAGCATTACAAGGATCGCTCGGATGCCGGTCTCGATGCCTATTCGGAAAAGGCGCTTGCCCGCGTCTGGAAGGCAGTGCGTTTTTCATGGTGGATGACCAACATCATGCACCGCTTTCCCGACACCGGAGACTTTGGCCAGAAGATACAGGAAGCTGAGCTCGATTATCTCACCCATTCGCCAGCGGCTTCCACGGCGCTCGCGGAAAATTATGTGGGTCTGCCATACTGATGAAATGCCAAAAGGGTGCGTATCTCGCGACATGCGTTTAAGACTATAAGTTGAAACGGTGCAAAGCCTGGGAGGTGCGCACCAAAAAGGGAGGACTAGATCATGAGGAAAGCCATTCTCGCCGCCATCGCGGCGCTCGCACTGAGCAGCACGGCTTATGCAGATGTCATCAAGGTTGGTGTCGTGGGGCCGTTTTCGGGTCCGTTCGCACTACAGGGCAAAAACTTCAAGGCTGGCATCGATGCCTATATGGCGATCCATGGCAACAAGGTCGGCGATGACACGATAGAGATCATCTATCGCGACGTGCCGCAGGCCGATCCCGCCCAGTCCAAGGCGCTCGGGCAGGAACTGGTTGTCAAGGAAAAGGTACAGTATCTGGCCGGGTTCTACTTCACCCCGGATGCCATGGCTGTGACGCCGATCCTGAAACAGGCAAAGGTGCCTATGGTCATCATGAATGCCGCGACCTCAGCGATCATGAAGACCAGTCCGCTGGTCGTGCGCACGTCGTTCACGACCTGGCAAACATCGACCCCGATTGCGACGGTGGCCTTTGAGGCTGGCGTCAAGAAGATGATCTCGGTGGTCAGTGATTACGGTCCGGGCGTTGATGCCGAAAATGCCTTCAAGGCGGCCTTCGTGAAGGCAGGGGGCGAAGTGGTGCAGTCGATCCGCATGCCGCTGACTACCAATGATTTCAGCCCCATCATGCAGCGTATCAAGGATTCGGGCGCAGACGGCGTCTTCGCCTTCCTTCCGTCAGGCCCAACCACGCTTGGCTTCGTCAAAGCCTATAATGACAATGGCCTGAAGGCGGCTGGCGTGAAGTTCTTCGCGCCGGGAGACCTGACGCAGGAATCCGATCTTCCGGCGCTGGGTGATGCCGCGCTCGGCATCCAAACCACGTTCCACTATGCGGTTTCGCATGACTCTCCTGAAAACAAGGCGTTCGTGGAAGCGGCCACCAAGGCAATCGGCAACAAGGCGGAGCTTTCCTTCCCGGCAGTCGGCGCTTTCGACGGCATGCACGTCATCTACAAGATGATCGAGGCGACCGGTGGCAAGCAAGACCCTGAAAAGGCTGTCGATGCCGTCAAGGGCCTGTCGTGGACCAGCCCGCGCGGACCTGTGTCGATCGATCCGGAAAGCCGGCACATCACCCAAAACATCTATCTTCGCGAAGTCGTGAAGGCTGATGACGGCACCTATATCAACAAGGAAATCCGCACCTTCGAAAATCAGGGCGATCCGGGCCTCGCGGCTGCGAAATAAGCCTCAAGAAGAACCTCGAAACATCGGTGGGTCTATGACCCGCCGATCTGAGCAGGATATTCCATGCAGACAGTCTTCAGCATAGCCATCGATGCCCTTGCTTATGGCATGGTGCTTTTTGTCATTTCCATCGGCCTTTCGGTGACGATGGGGTTGATGCGCGTCGTCAATCTGGCGCATGGCGCTTTCGCCATGATCGGCGGCTACATTGCATCCTACGTGGCCCGCGATCTTGGGCTAGGCTATTCGGTCGCCGTGATGGCGGCTGTCGTGCTGACGATCATCATCGCCATTCCGATTGAGCGGTTCCTCTATCGCCGCATATACGGTGCCCCTGAACTCACACAGGTTCTGATGACCATCGGCATCACCTTCTGCGTCATCGGTATCGCGAATTATGTGATGGGGCCGACACTGAAGACCATCCCGCTGGCTGGCCCGCTGCAAGGTGCTGCCGATCTCGGCTTCCGCAGCATTTCCGTCCACCGCCTCTTTGCCATCGTCTGCGGTCTCGTCGTGGCGCTTGGTCTTTGGTTTGCAATCGAGAGGACGAGTTTCGGCGTCAAGGTGCGGGCGTCAGTGGATGATGCTGCCATGGCCGCCGCCCTCGGCGTGCGTACCGAAGTCATCTACGCAATCAGCTTTGCCATTGCGGTGGGTCTCGCCGCATTCGGTGGCGTCGTCGGCGCGGAACTTCTGCCGGTCGAACCCTATTACGCGCTTCGTTACATGGTGACGTTTCTCGTTGTCGTCTCCGTTGGTGGTGCGGGGTCCATTCCGGGCGCCCTCGCGGCCTGTCTGCTGCTGGGCGCAATCGATACGACCGGACGCTATCTGATGCCGGAATTCGGTGAATTCTTCTTCTACCTTGCGGTGATCGCGATCATCTGCGTGTTTCCGCGCGGCCTTGCCGGAAGAGCGAAATGAAGGAGACCGTGAAAGTGACCTCCAACGTGCAGAGCGACATTTCTCCCGGCACAAAACCGCGCAGCGCGCTGGCCCGTGACCTCATCGGCATCGCCGTAATCGTGGTTGCCGCCGTGATCGGCTATCTGCTGTTTCCCGACAATCTGGCGCTGCTGACCCGCATCCTCGCGATTGCTTTTCTCGTGCTGGCACTCGATCTCGTGACCGGATATTGCGGCGTTGCCACCCTTGGCCATGCCGCGCTGTTTGGGGCGGGTGCCTATGCGGCGGGCATTCTTTCGGCCCATTACGGTATCAATGACCCGTTTCTGATGGCATTGGCCGGGCTTGTTGGCGGTGCGGCTTCCGGCCTGCTTTGCAGTGTTATCATGCTGCGTGCTCACGGACTGCCACAGCTCGTCCTGTCAATTGCGCTCATCCATCTTTTTCACGAGCTAGCGAACAAAATGTCCTCCTGGACCGGCGGCAGCGATGGGCTTGCAGGCATCGCGCCGGACCCGGTCTTCGGTGTCTTCGAGTTCGATCTTTACGGCCAGACCGCCTATGTTTTCGGCGTCGTTCTGCTGTTGATCGTGTTTGTTTTTTTAAGAATCCTCGTTCGCTCACCTTTCGGCATGTTGAGCCGGGGTGTTCGGCAGGATACGTTGCGCATTCGCGCTATGGGCGCGTACCCTAGTTCCGTGCTGGTCAGGATGTATGTGATCTCAGGCGCGGTTGCAGGTCTCGGCGGGGCATTGAACGCCATCTCGACGCAGGTCGTTGCGCTCGATACGCTGTCCTTCACCCAGTCTGCCGAGGCGCTGGTCATGCTGGTGCTGGGCGGAACCGGCTCCCTGTTCGGCGCCTTGACCGGAACGCTGATCTTCATGCTGTTCGAGGACTATGTCTCGGCTGCCAATCCCTTCCACTGGCTGACGATGGTCGGTGCCTTGCTGATCGCCGTCGTCCTCTTCGCTCCGAAAGGGATTTACGGAACGGCTGCCGATTACATTTCGCGGCGCAAGGGGGCGAAGCCATGAACGCGGTTTTCGAAGTCGACAATCTTAAAAAGACGTTTGGTGGTCTGACCGTCACCGACAATGTCTCGTTATCGCTGATGCCGGGCGATCGCGTCGCCCTGATCGGTCCTAACGGTGCGGGCAAGACCACCTTCGTCAACCTCGTCACCGGCAATCTCCAGCCCAATTCCGGAGACGTGCGCCTCAATGGAGAGACCGTCACGAAAATCGATGCCGCGGGCCGTGTCAGGCGCGGTCTCGTGCGTTCCTTTCAGGTCACCCGGCTTTTTCAGGATATGACGCCTGCCGAACATGTGGCACTGGCAATGCTGCAACGGGATGGCCGCGCCACCCGCCTGTTCGGCAATTTCCTGACAATGCCCGATGTCATGGCCGAAGTTACAGCGATGCTCGGAAAGCTCGGTCTGGCTGAACTTGCGCATCGCAGGGTCAGCGAGATTGCCTATGGCCAGCAGCGCCTGCTGGAACTTGCCATGGCGCTGGCGCTGAAGCCCAAGGTGCTGCTTCTGGACGAACCGGCGGCCGGTGTGCCGCAAAGCGATACCGGGCTTATCGAAAACGCCCTTGCAAACCTGCCAGCCGATCTCGCGGTGCTGATGATCGAACACGATATGGATCTGGTGTTTCGTTTTGCAAAGCGCGTGATCGTGCTGGCGGCGGGCGCCGTCATCTTCGATGGCCTGCCCGCCGATGTCACCAAGGATGCCCGCGTGCGGGAAGCTTATCTGGGGAGTTATGCCGATGCCGGCCAAGTCGCTTGAGGTCGAAAATCTCTCTGCCGGATACGGCCAGACGAAGGTGCTGGAAGACGTTTCCTTCTCGGTGCCTGCCTGCCAGCGCCTTGCCGTGCTTGGCCGAAACGGCATGGGCAAGACGACCTTGCTCGCCACACTCGCGGGCCAGACCAGACGCTACGAAGGACGCATCCGCCTTGGCGACACGGACATCACGAGCGCGCCAAGCGCTTCGCGCGCCCATGCGGGCCTTGGCTATGTGCCGCAGGCGCGCTGCGTGTTTCCAACGCTGACAGTGGAGGAAACCCTGTTTGTCGGTCTGAAAGGGCGGCCGAAATCGGCGCTGGAAGAAGCCTATCAGATGTTTCCGCGCCTTAAAGAGCGACGCCGCAATCTCGGCAACCAGTTGTCCGGCGGCGAACAGCAGATGCTGTCCACCGCCCGCTCCATCCTTGGCCGCCCGTCCGTTCTGCTGCTGGACGAACCGCTGGAAGGGCTGGCACCGGTGATCTGCGAGGAACTGATGCTGGCCTTCGCCGATCTCGCCAAGACAGGCGACATGACGATTCTTCTGGTCGAACAACGCATCCAGAGCGCGCTCGACTTCGCCGAGCAGGTCATCATTCTCGAACGCGGCAGGCTGGCCTGGAGCGGAACACCACAGGCCCTTGCCGCCGACCATGCCACGGTTGAACGCCTTCTCGGCGTCGGCGGCCTTTTGAGCGAAGAGGCTTGAGGTTTAGGACAACGCTGTCAGCCTAGGTGGTGACTTGCCGGAACCACCGAGCTTTTGTTGGAAACCTGTTCTCTATTCCGCATGAGGTGCGGCATTTTTTTCAAAGCATGCCGCATGAAAACCGCTGCTATTTTCTCTGCGCTGTGTTGCTCCAGCATGTCTTCATGATCACAGTTGAGTTGATTTCGGTGTACGCCGCCAATCGTATGTGGCAGCCAAGCTTCAACGCGATAATTGAGAATTTTCTGAAGGGTTTTGGCAGTTGCTGGCTTGGCGCTGAAAAACTGTATATCGGCATTGATCCTGCCAGGAGCGAAGCGCTGGGCGATATCCAGATGGTGCAGGATGACCTCGCGCAACCGTTCCATGAACGCCGGATCTTCTCGCAAAATCTCTTTGAAAAAGACATTTTCGCGAAGCCCGTAATGTTGCGCTAAAAAGTCGCCGAGGGCCGAGAACGCTGGTCGATCCCCAATAATGTTTTCATCGAAGCCGAGGAAGCCCAAGGCTGCTTTTGCCAGGACCGTTTCGTCGTTGAATGCCGCACCCGAGGGCGGCATGAAGGGATAGGAGTCGAGGAGAGCGAGAAAGGCGACATCATCACCTTTTTGCTCCAGCTGTCTGGAAAGCTCGTGGGCGACCAGTCCCCCGAAAGACCAACCGATGATATTGTAGGGTCCGTCAGGCTGAATCTCGCGAATCCTGCTGAGATAGATTTGCGCCATCTCTTCGATTGATGCCGGTGGTTCTACGCTGTTCAGGCCGTCCGCCTGAAAGGCGAAAATAGGAATATCCTCGTGGATATATTTGGCCAGAGACGTGAAAGCCCAACCTAGACCCATGACAGGGTGTATGCAAAACAATGGCGAATGATTTCCTTTTGCTCGAATGGGCAAAAGGGGAGTTATGGACGCCTTCTGCTTTCTGGGACCATCGAGATGTTTTGCAAAACTGGCAATAGTTGGCGTATCCACAAAGCTAGACCATGCGATGTCGCCATCAATCGTGCGGCTCAGAGCCGACATCATCGACGCCGCTGCAAGAGAATCCCCTCCCAGCTGGAAAAAATCATCATGAATGCTGACGGCTTCTAGATCGAGGACATCACACCACAACTTCGCCAATAAGGCTTCTGTGGCAGTGCTGGGTTCAACATGGTCTTTTGAGATTCGCTCCTGCGGTGCCGGCAGAGCATTTCTGTCGATCTTTCCATTGGTGTTCAGGGGAAGGTCTTCCATAACGACATAGATGGCCGGGATCATATGTGACGGCAGAGTTCCCGCCAGACGGTTCGCCAGATGCGCGGTATCGATTGTGGCGCCGGTGGCGGGAGTCAGATAGGCCACCAACTGTTTGCGTTGGCCCGGATCCTCCCGCAGCACCACCACTGTCTGGTGCACAGAACCGGTGGACATGATCGCGGCTTCGATCTCGCCCGGTTCGACCCGGAAACCGCGGATTTTAATCTGGTGGTCGTTGCGACCAAGATATTCGAGTACGCCATCGGCGCGCCATCGCGCCAGATCGCCGGTACGATACATGCGACCCTCACCCTTCTTGAATGGGTTCGGCAGAAAACGTTCGGCTGTCAGCTCCGGTTTGTTGAGATAGCCTTTCGCAACGCCTGCACCGCCGATGTAAAGTTCTCCGGCACTGCCCGGAGGAACAGGCTGATGCATTTTATCCAGAACATAAAGCTCGGTATTGCAGATCGGCCTGCCGATGGGGACGCTGTCGAGATCGGAACCGCTGAGCGGCATGCAGGCAGACCAAACCGTCGTTTCGGTGGGGCCATACAGATTGATGACCGGGTGTCCCAGTTTTTCCATCAAACGGGCGAGGTCCGGTGGCAACGCTTCACCACCCACCAGAGGGCGCAGCCCTTTCAACTCTGACGCATATTCACTCAGTAGCATGCGCCACAATGAAGGCGTTGCCTGCATCAACGAGACAGCGTTGTCTTTGATGACGCGGTAAAGGGCAGCAGGGTCGCGTACCACGCAACGTGTGGTGATGACCGTTGTCGCTCCCACGGTTAGCGGCAGGAACAGCTCAAGCACGGAAATGTCGAATGCAATCGTGGTGACCGCAACGATCCGGTCTTCCGGTTTTAGGACCAGCAACTCCTGCATGGCTTGAAGGAAATTGAGCAACGAAGCGTGGGCAATCTCAACACCTTTCGGGCGTCCGGTGGAGCCAGAGGTAAAAATGACATAGGCGGTGTCCTGCGGTTCAGGACTGTCAAAAAATGCGTCGCCCGTAACATCTTTGGGATGCTCGTCAAGCAGAACGACCGGTGCCATCAGTACAGGGAGCGAAGCACGAGCGGCGGCTGTGGACATGACGATGCTCGGCATTGCGTCTTCAAGGATTGTCGACAGACGCTCACGCGGATCGGATGGATCAAGTGGCAGATAGGCCGCGCCTGTTTTGGCAACCGCGAGAAGCGCGACTAGCATTTGTTCGCTTCGCGGCATTGCTATGGCCACGAGATTGCCTCGCCCGATGCCCAGACCTCGCAATGCCGCTGCCCACATGTCCGACGCCTTGTTGAGCGCCTCGTAGGTCAGTTCCCGGTCTTCGAAAATGACGGCTTTCGCATGCGGCTGCCGCTCAACCTGTTGGCTGAACAGATCGAGCCAAGTGGCATTTTCGACAGGCCTGCTGGTGTCGTTCCAGTCATGCAGAACACGTTCGCGTTCGTCCGCCAGCAGCAGCGAGATATTGCAGACCGACTGAGCAGGATTGGCAAGAATAGTGCGAATGAGATGAAGGAACCGCTCCTTGTGCTCTTCCAGTTCCGCTAAAGTGTAAAGGGCGGGGTTTGCGTCGAAATCGATCTGCAGATCACCTCCATCGCCACGATCATAAGCAAAAATCGTGAAATCGGTCATGGTGCCGTTGGAGAGATTATGTGCGGCGGCAGGGTGTCCGTCAAATCTTAGGTCATAGTCAAAAGGTTCGATGTTGACGCCCAGACGTGCGATCTGCTCATCCTGGCTGGTGAAATTAAGATCGCGCCGCATGTCCTCATAGCGATATCTTTGATAACGCAACGCGCGCATCATCTGACTGGAGGATTGTTTGACCAGATCCTGCCATGAAAGCTCCGGCGTAATCTTGAACCGAAGAGGAACGGCATTGGCCACCATCCCGGGTATCCGACGCACTGCACCACTGATGCGACCCGTGACCATTGTCACCATGGTCAGGTCATAGCAATCTGTGGCCCGAGCGTAATAAGCTGCGACCGTTGCTATCAATGCTTGTGGCAGGCTCGCCCCGAGCTGTTTCGCTTCCTGTTGCAGTCGTTTAACGTCGTCGCGTCCAAGCGTGGTTCTTAGCCGCAGCAGACCGCCAGAGGGAACCTCGCTGCGCTTCGCCAGTGTGACAGGTGGTGAAATACCTTTCATCTGCTCAAGCCAATAGGCTCGGTCGCGTTCAAAATGGACGGAGTGGCGATAGCTTTCTTCGCTTTGCAGTAGCTCTTGAAGCGACCCAAAGTCATAGGCCCCAGGGTCTTCGCCCCGTTTCAGCGACGTGTAAATCTCAGCCTGACGGCGTGCGAGAAGTCCACCGGAAAAGCCATCGAAAAGAATGTGGTGAACCCTGTGGTACCAAATCCAGTGGTCTTCCCTGATCTTGATCAAGGCGCTTGACCAGAGGTCGTCCTGCTCCAAATCGAGCTGGCGTTGCATCTCCGAACGCATCCAGTCGTATGCTTTTTCCAATGCCGCGTGGTCGGTGCTGAAATCGAGTACCTCGAAATCTCTTCCCACATAAGGGGTGATGATCTGGCGAGGCTTGCCGTCGATCTCCGTAATCCGCAGACGCGTCGCGTCGATCTCTTGGGATAAGCGCTGCAGGGCATCGCAGAAAACATCCGGGCATACAGGGCCGGAGATTTCCATGGCTTCTGCCAGCACAAAACTTAAATCCGGCGGGGATAATTTTTCTTTTACCCACATGCCTGTCTGTGCGACTGAAAGAGGATACGACTTAAAATGCCCGTCCATCGAATGATCCTTCATAAATCGAGTAGGCAAAAGAGTTCGGTCATATGTCCACGCGCACAGAATCGCATTGCGCTTTCACGCATGCTGTCGTGCCGAAGAATTCCAGATTGTTCGTAGCTCACAGAGGGAGCGCACTTGGGCACCAGCTCGTTTGCTGCAGTGCAAGGTATCGAGTTTACGTTATTTTACAAGTTGAGGATGTATCTTTAAAATAAACCATTTAAAGTTTATGGTTGACATGTAAGTTTCAGAGCTTACGTGAAGATATATAAGTCAATAAAATAATTATCGAATTGAAAAACGAGTTTTCGAAATACATAAATAACTGATACTGAAAAGGCTGTCATATTAATGCCATTTAAGGGCGTATATTTTTAGATTATAAATTATTGCGGGTAATTTTACGGCGGTAGATTTTGAATGCCGTTGATACCGCGCTGAGAACTTGGAACATCAACTGGGACGGTTGAAAGGCCGCTTTTTCTTACGGTTTTCCGAGATGGCGAGCGGCAGCATTCCCGTTGCCCTAGGTCAAATGCAGTGCGCATCCATGTTTCTTGCCGAGCTCTTCAGGCCGAATTCCTGTCCCATGCGCTGAAGCGTGGGCGCTCGTGTCTAAGTCGGTGCAAGTGAGGGAGGCGTGGAACTTCCACGCCCCTTTTTGTTTTCATTCTTCTACAACGCATCCCAGACGCTGAAGGGACGCATCCACCCAGGCGCGGTCGTTTTTGCCGAGCTTGATGTTTTCCATCTGCTTCGTCTCTGCCGCGTGCTTTTTGGATGCGGCTTCGAAGACGGTTTCCACGGAGGCGAGGGGAACGGAGAGAAGGCCGTCGGCGTCACCGCAGATGAGGTCGCCCGGTTCGATGACCATGCCGTTGATGGCGATGGGGACGTTCACTTCGCCGGGGCCATCCTTGTAAGGGCCGCGGTGGGTGACGCCTGCGGCAAAGACCGGGAAGGAACCTGCCAGCAATTCTTCGCTGTCGCGGATGGCGCCGAATATGACGATGCCGCCGAGGCCGCGTTGGGCGGCGTGTGCAACCATCAATTCGCCGATGATCGCATTGCTGAGATCGCCACCGGCATCGACGACGACGATGTCGCCGGGTTCGGCAATGTCGAGCGCTTTGTGAACCATCAGATTATCGCCGGGACGTGCCTTGACGGTGACTGCAGCACCAACCATGCGCGGGCCGGTGTAGAATGGACGCAGCGGCGCGCCGCCAGCTGTCATGCGTGACATCACGTCACTGACATTGGCAACCGGCAGGGTTCTGAATTTTTCGACCCAGTCCGCGCTGACATTTTGCTTACGCTTGCATACTCTGAAACCTAACATCTCAATTCCTCCATTTCGTGTTGGGTGGGTTAGTTCTGCTCGAGGTTCTGGTTGGCCAATGCGCGCCGGTCGAACGGCACGCCGGTCAGGACGTCGACAATGTGCTGCGCGCTCTGCACGGCCATGTTGCGCAGTGCCGAACGGCTCGCGCCGCCCACATGCGGGGTGGCGATGAGGTTGGGCAGCGCCCAGAACGGATGGTCCTGTGCTGGTGGCTCCTGTTCGAAGCTATCGAGTGCGGCGCCAGCGATGCTTCCATCTTTCAAGGCGTCCAGCAGAGCGGCTTCATCAATCACCGCGCCGCGTGAGGTGTTGACGATGAAAGCGGTCGGCTTCATCAGCTTCAGACGCTCGGCATTGATGAGATGATGGGTCTGTGGAGACAGTGGGCAATGCAGGCTGACGATGTCGCTCTCGGCCAGAATGTCCGAAAGATCGCGGCTCACGCGCGTGCCGTCCGCGTCATCCGCAAATGGATCGTAGGCGATGGTTTCCATGCCAAGCCCTTGGGCAAGCTTGGCGGTTCTGCGGCCGATTTCACCGAAGCCGATAATGCCGAATTTTGCACCGGCAAGATCACGACCGACATATTTGGTCTTTGGCCATGCGCCACCTTTGACCGTGTCGCTCAGCGTGCCGATGTCTTTCATCAGCGTCACAGACAGCGTGATCGCCAGTTCCGCCACCGATTGGGCATTGGCGGCAAGCGCGCGCAGCACGGGAATGTTGTGAGATGTTGCGGCGTCGAGATCGATATTGTCCACGCCGCTTCCGTGTTTTGCGATCACGCGAAGACGCGACGACGATCCGATGACCAGATCGTTTATCTGCCCTTGACGCACGAGGATGGCATCGACCGCATTGGTCTTGGCGATCTGGGCAAGGTTTTCAGAACCGCTATAGCCATCTGCATAAATGGTCTCGATTCCACTTTTTTGGAGAAGTTCAGTCGCTTCGGGCGCCAGTTGCGCTCCTGTCACGAGGACCTTGTGACTTGTAGCCGTGGCCGCTGATGGGTTTGTGGCCGCCGCCACCGTATTGATTTTGCTCACTAAAACCTCCCGAATTTCGGTGCGTCGCTGCGCATGGGAGCGACGGTTGACGAATCCTCATTATCGGGTATTGTACTAAATGAAAAGGTGTTGTACTTGGTACAACGCTTTTTTACGGGAGGTTTTAAACCAATGCCAGGCAATTCTTCGGGTGTTGCAGCTGTTGAACGGGCTGTTTCGATGCTGGAAGCTTTTACGGACGTCGACTATGCGTTGACGCTGGGTGAGCTTGCGCGTCGCACAGAACTCGACAAATCCACGGTCCTTCGCATTGCGCGTTCGCTCGCCAAATCCTCCATGCTTGTCCGCAATGAAGATGCCAGCTGGCGGCTTGGGCCGAAGCTCGTGCGTCTCGGCGGTCTGTATCAATCCACATTCAAATCATCGACGGTCGTTGAGCCTCTACTTGCGCAGATCAGCGATGAGAGCGGCGAAAGTGCTGCGGTCTATATCAAGGAAGGCGACGTGCGCGTTTGCCTTCATCGCCATGACTCGACGCAGTCCATCCGCCATTCCGCCCGCGTGGGCGACACGATGCCGCTGGATCGTGGTGCGCCGGGGCGCGTCATTCTGGCTTTCACGGGTGTCTCCGGAAAAATCTACGATGACATTCGCGCCCAAGGCTTTCACGTCACGATCGGTGAGCGCGATCCACAGGTCGCCAGCATCGCAGTACCAATCTACCGCGAAGGTCAGGCCCTGTTCGGCTCTCTGGCCTTGACCGGTCCGCCATCGCGTTTCGGCGACGAAGCCATATCCAAAAATCTCGAAATTCTCCGCGTTGCCGCGCAAAAGCTCAGCACCGCGCTTGGAGGACATCCCGGCTAGTTTCAGAGCGGGTGCCGGGCCCGCATAGCGTTCCTTGGGAGGAGCATATCGATGAATATGATGAGAACAGCAGTTTTGGCAGCCAGCACCTTGCTGGCAACAATCGGTTCGGCCCACGCCGAATGGCCGAAAGACCGGCCAATCCAGATGATCGTTGCCTTTGCACCGGGCGGCAGCACCGACGTCATGGCCCGTGCCATGCAGCCCTATCTCGAAAAAGAACTCGGCGCTGACATCGTCATCGAAAACCGTCCGGGTGCTTCGGGCGAGATCGCCTATACGGCTCTGGCAAAAGCAAAGCCGGATGGCTACACCTTCTCGTTCATCAATACGCCGGGCTTCCTGTCCATGCAGGTGCAGAGAAAGCTGGGTTACGATCCAAAGACCATCAAGCCGGTTGCGCGCATCGTAGATGATCCGGCGGCAATCGTCGTTCCTGCCGCGTCCGAAATCAAAACGCTGGCGGATTTCATTGCAGCGGCAAAGGCAAAGCCCGGTGCGGTTTCCTTCGGCTCGTCGGGCATCGGCACGGATGATCACCTTGCGATCATCATTCTGGGATCTGAAACCGGCACCAAGATCACGCATATCCCGTTCAACGGCGCTGGTGAAACCCGCACGGCAATCCTCGGTTCACAGGTGACCGGCGGTGGACTTAACGTCAGCGAATTCGGCGGCAACGACACGTCGGGTCTGCGCATGATCAACACCTTCGGCAAAGAGCGCTCGCCGCAGCTTCCAGATGTGCCGACTGCGATCGAATCCGGCTTCAATGTCGAGATGACATCCGAGCGCGGCATTGCCGCTCCTCGCGAAGTGCCGGCTGAAATCACGGATCGTTTTGCTGCTGCCGTCAAGGCAACGCTCGACAATCCGGAGTTCCAGAAGCAGGCAAAGCAGATGGCATTGCCACTGGCTTATCTCAGCGGACCTGACTGGGAAAAGGAAATGCCAACGCGTCTCGCCCGCTTCCAGAAGATCTGGGACACAACACCTTGGGTGCAGCAATGAGCACGAAGCCTGCAGCAAACACTCGGGATTATCCCGATATTCTTGCGGGTGGCGTGATGATATTTCTGGGAGCGCTTGGCCTTTGGGCCGGGCGTGACCTGACTTACGGCACTCCGGCGATGATGGGACCGGGTTTTCTCCCGAAGTCGCTCTGCGCCATCATTGCGCTGATCGGCGCGGTCGTTCTCATCAAGGCACTGTCAAAGCCCCATGAAGCACTGGATGCGATCAATCCCAAGCCGCTGATCATTCTGGTCGTCGCCATTGCTGGATTTGCCTTCGCCGCCGAAAGCTTCGGCTTCGTCGTCGCAACCATCTGGCTCTTGGTGGTGGGAAGCCTTGCAGACCCGGAGTCGCGCTGGAAAGAGATTTTGATCTCCACGGCGGTACTCACCTCGCTCGGCGCTCTTCTCTTCGTTTACGGACTTGGCGTTCAGATGCCCATCTGGCCCTTCTGATTGCCTTTCCTGACTTGATCGGATTATTTCGATGGCATTTCTCGACGTACTTATGCTTGGCTTCTCAGAGGCCCTGACACCCACCAACCTGATGTTCTGTTTCCTCGGTGCGCTGCTGGGAACCCTGATTGGCGTGCTGCCGGGTATCGGACCAACCGCAACCGTGGCAATTCTTCTGCCCGTGACCTTTTTCCTGCCGCCGCTTGGCGCGCTGATCATGCTTTCGGGCATTTTCTACGGCGCGCAATATGGCGGCTCCACGACGGCCATTCTCGTCAATCTTCCCGGCGAGGCCTCAGCGGTCGTGACAGCCATCGATGGTTATCAAATGGCCAGAAAGGGCAGGGCGGGCGCTGCCTTGGCTATTGCCGCGCTCGGCTCTTTCTTCGCTGGTACCGTGGCAACCATTGCGCTTGCCGTTGCCGGTCCAACGCTGTCGTCCTTCGCACTCTCTTTCGGCCCGGCCGAATATGTGGCGCTGTGTATCTTCGGTCTGCTCGCAGCCACCATTCTGGCCCACGGCTCGGTAGTCAAGGCCATCGGCATGGTCTGCCTCGGCCTCGTGCTGGGCATGGTCGGTATCGACGTCAACAGCGGCTCGGCTCGCATGACGTTCGGATCGACGGACCTTTACGACGGCATCGATTTCGTCGTCATCGCAGTCGGCCTGTTCGGCATTGCAGAAATCGCCACCAACCTTGAATCCAAGGAAGTGCGCGGCGTTTTGCAAAGCAAGATCGGCAGACTTTGGCCAACGCGCGAGGAATTTAGGGATAGCTGGGCAGCCGTTCTACGCGGCACCGGTGTCGGCACCATTCTGGGCGTTCTGCCGGGTGGCGGCGCGACCCTGAGCGCGTTCAGCGCCTATTCGGTCGAAAAGCGCATTTCCAAGACGCCGGAGAAATTCGGTCACGGCGCCATTGCAGGTGTTGCGGGACCGGAAGCTGCGAATAATGCTGGCGCACAGTCCTCGTTCATTCCGCTTTTGACGCTGGGTATTCCGTCCAACTCCATCATGGCCATGATGCTGGGTGCAATGACCATTCACGGCATCACACCCGGTCCATCAGTCATCCAGAACCAGCCGGAACTGTTCTGGGGTCTGGTTGCCTCTATGTGGCTTGGCAACGCCATGCTGCTCGTCATCAACCTGCCGCTGATCGGTCTGTGGGTAAAGCTGCTGCAAATCCCTTACCGCCTGATGTACCCAGCCATTCTGCTGTTCTGCTGCGTTGGTGTGTATAGCGTCAGCAATCGCGGTTTCGATGTGGCTCTGGTCATCCTGTTCGGCATCCTTGGCTACGTGCTGCGCAAGGCGAAATGCGAGCCCGGTCCGCTTCTCCTCGGCTTCGTTCTCGGCCCGCTTCTGGAAACGAACCTGCGCCGCGCCATGCTTCTGTCGCAGGGTGACTGGCTGGTGTTCTTTGAACGCCCAATCAGCGGTGTGCTTCTGGCGGTGACGGCATTGATGTTGCTGACCCTCATCCTGCCCGCCATTCGCAAGAACAGAAAAGCCGCCTTCGAGGCGAGCGAAGACTGACAAGAGGGCGCCGTAAGGCGCCCTTTTCGCTTCCGTACGGAGAAGCGATTCCCCTGCGCTGGCATGATTAAATTTGTGAGCTACCCATGACGTCACCTATCACTTTCTCAACGGCTCGCCGTATGCGCGGCGTTCTGTCCCTTGACGATTTCGAACCCTTGGCGCGCCGTCACCTGCCAAAGCCGCTGTTTGGCTATATTGCCGGGGCAAGCGAGACCAATGCCTCCCTGCGTCACAATGCTTCTGCCTTCCAGGAGATCGCTTTGCAGCCCAGGGTGCTGAGAAATGTCTCAAGCAGAACCACCAGGACCACCCTGTTTGGCGAGGAGTGGAGCGCGCCCTTTGGCATAGCCCCCATGGGTATCAGCGCCCTGATGGCCTATCTTGGAGACCTCGTGCTGGCCAAGGCTGCGCAGGATGCCGGTATCCCGATGATCATGAGCGGCTCGTCTCTGATCCGGCTCGAGCAGGTCGTCGAAGCTGCACCGCGATCATGGTTTCAGGCCTATCTTCCGGGTGAGCCGGATCGGATAGATGCCTTGATCGACCGTGTGGCTTCAGCCGGGTACAAGACGCTGGTTCTGACGGTGGATACCGCCGTGCTGGCCAATCGCGAAAACAATGTCCGCGCTGGTTTCTCGACACCCCTTCGACCAAGCCTGCGTCTCGCCTGGCAGGGACTGACCCATCCCGCATGGACCATCGGCACCTTTGGACGCACCATCCTCAAGCATGGCATCCCTCATTTCGAGAACTCCTATGCCACGCGCGGTGCGCCGATCCTTGCATCCAATGTGATGCGTGATTTTGGCAAGAAAGATCATCTGAGCTGGGACCATGTCAGCCGGATCAGGCAAAGATGGGCCGGAAGGCTCGTCATTAAAGGCATTCTCCATCCAGAAGACGCGGCTATCGCTGTTGAGCGCGGCGCAGATGGTATCATCGTTTCCAATCATGGCGGCAGGCAGCTGGATGGTGCTATCGCGCCACTCAAGGCCCTGCCGAGGATCGTGGATGAAGTGGGCGCAGGCACCGTTGTCATGATCGACGGCGGAATTCGCCGCGGTACGGACATCGTAAAAGCGCTGGCGCTCGGCGCAAAATTCGTCTTCGTCGGTCGCCCGTTTCTTTATGCCGCCACGGTTGGCGGGCAGGCGGGGGTCTCAAAGGCCGCCGGCATCCTCAAGGATGAGCTTCATCGCAACATGGGCCTGCTGGGTGTGACAGGAATTGACCAATTGTCTGCCGCAGTCATCGACCGGCGGTAAGTTTCGCTCAGATACTGCCACTCTTGCGCCGGTCAATTTAGCTGCCTTCACCATCGGCCACTGGCTGGAAGAAAACGTACTGCCAATTTTTCCAGCTTGATTTCAAAAGGCCTTCTTCATTCATAAAGCCGCTTTGGAAAACCCACAGCATCCCTGCAAAAAACGGTTTTTGACCGCCCACCGCTTTTTATCACAGGGGAAATTCCGGTTTCGCAAAGTTCTGGAATGCGAGCCCGCTGTCACGGACATGCCACGACCAAAATCCGCGCATCCTCTTCACCAGCGGAGGTGTAGATATGTCCCATGCCGCTATCCAGATAGGCACTCTCTCCAGCGGAAAGTGTCACCGGAGCATGGTGTTCGGTATAGATCGTCAGCTGCCCTGACATGACAAGCACGAATTCCTGGCCAGGGTGACGAATATAGTCGTCGAAGGACATTTTGCTGTGGGCTTTTACGACGCCTGTCATCGGTGTCATGGCCTTCTGCCAGACCTCCGGGAACAGGATTTCATAGGAATATTCCTCGGTTTCCTGTGGCTGAAACTCGCCGATACGGGCGACGGCGAGGCTATTCTTTTGAAAACTGTCTCCTTCACGGCCAAAAAGAGCTGCTAGCTCCATTCCAAGCCCTGCCGCAAGGCTGCTCAGTCGGTCATAGGTGAGTGCCATCAGCCCGCGCTCGACTTTCGACAGTGTCGATATGGCAAGGCCCGTCAGTTCCGACATTTCCGCAAGCGTCAGGTTCCGGTCGCTGCGCATTTCGCGCAGACGGCGCCCGAACTCCATTCGCTGCTCTTCGGCGCTTTGCGCCGTTCCGTTCGTATCGATGATGTTCATTCCGAAACATTACCAACTGGTGATAAGAAATGAAATGTTTTCGTATCGGAAAAAAGTATTTTCCAATACGAAAAATCGTGCTAGATATTTTCTCGTACAAATAGCTCACCTTATTTTCACCTGGCCACAAGACACCTGCTTGAGGAATGCTGGACTATGACCGAAATTGAGCATTCAACCGAGTTTTGGCCTCTCGCCCAACCCTTCCACATCGCGACCCATACGATCACGGGCATCGAAACGGTTCATGTCACTGTCTCGCGTGATGGAGTGAAGGGGTGCGGCGAAGGCGTGGTCCCGATCGTCTTCGATGTGACGTTGGATGACACCGTGGAGGCGTTGGTTTCGGCAAAACACGCTGTTGAGGCCGGTGAAGATGTGCTCTCCGTTTGCAATGCGCTGCCCGCTGGCCCCGCCCGCAATGCGCTGGATTGTGCGATTTGGGACATGAAGGCGAAGGCGTCGGGTGCCAGTATCTGGAGTCTGGCGGGACTGTCTCCGGGCCCGCGCGAGCTTGATGTCGGGTCCACGATTGGCATCGGCTCTCTGGATGACATGGCGCAGGCTGCTTTGCGCTCGCAACACCGAGTGCTGAAAATCAAGCTCAACACTGAACAGGTGATCGAGCGCGTTGCAGCTGTGCGCAATGCGCGACCCGATGCGAAGCTGATTGTGGATGCAAACCAGAGTTGGACTGTCGAGTTCCTTCAGGCTCACCTCGATGAATTGTCGAGACTGGGCGTGCAGATGATAGAGCAGCCGCTGCCGGTGAACGGAGACGATGGTCTTGGCGGCATTCGCTCGGCTATCCCGATTTTTGCGGATGAATCCTGTCATACCACGGCGGATATCCGAAGGGTGGCGGCGCTTTATCAGGGTGTCAACATCAAGCTGGACAAGACCGGCGGTTTGACCGAGGCGCTGGCGCTGGCCGCTACGGCGCGCCAATCCGGTCTTGGCGTGATGGTTGGGTGTATGGCGGGAACGTCTCTTTCCATGGCCCCGGCCTATGTCATTGCCAGCCTCTCCGACTGGGTTGATCTCGATGGTCCGTTGCTGCTGGCCTCGGACCGGCCATCCCCCATGACCTATCGCGACGGAAAAATCTCTCACTTCTCCCCGGCATTGTGGGGCTAATTTCAAGGAAAACCAAAATGATTTCTATCGAAGCGCCCTATCTGGTTTATCTTGGCGATACGCCACGGGCTGATTTTGCAAAAACCGGTGCTGGCCTGCATTACTGGCGGCCTGAGCGTTGCCTGGCGCAGCTGCGGGAGCCGAATTGCGCTGCTGATCTGGGTTTGCCGGATATGACAATCGCCGAGGCGGTTGCCGCAGGGGCAAAAACTCTGGTGATCGGGACTTCGCCTCCGGGTGGAGCCGTGCCGGCAAATTGGGTGAAGACGCTGGTTGAAGCTGTGAACAGCGGACTGGATATCGCCTCGGGCATGCACGAGCCTCTGCATCACATTACGGAACTGGCCGAGGCAGCCGAAGCGAATGGCCGAAGCCTTCATGACGTGCGCCGCTTAGGCGGGCCGCACCCCATTGCCAATGGCGCTCCCCGTTCGGGTCGGCGTGTTCTGACCGTCGGTACGGATTGTGCTGTGGGCAAGAAATATACGGCTCTGGCCATTCACCGGGAGATGGCAACACGCGAGATCAAGGCAACATTTCGCGCAACGGGGCAAACGGGTGTTCTGATTGACGGCCATGGTTTCGCAATCGATGCGATTATTGCGGATTTTCTGGCTGGCGCGGTCGAAACTCTCACGCCTGCGGCTGCCGCAGATCATTGGGATATCGTCGAGGGGCAGGGATCGCTCATTCACCCCGCTTATGCGGGCGTATCGCTCGGCCTGCTGCATGGTTCGCAGCCGGATTCCTTCGTCGTCTGCCATGATGCGGGGCGCGAGGAGCTTGCTGGCTTCCCGGGCCACAAGACGGGGTCTATCGCGGAAATCATCTCACTGACCACCTTGCTTGGAAGCAAAACGGCCCCTTCCATTCGCTGCGTCGGGATCAGCATCAATACATCCCGGCTTGGCGAGGCGGAAGCGAAGGCCTTGCTTGCCGAGACAGCCGCCGCGCATGGCCTTCCAGCATGTGATCCGGTTCGCTTCGGGGTTGGCGATATCGTGGATTACATGGTTTCCGCCTGAATTGATGCGCGTCATGCGCACAGGCGTTTGGCTCTTCCTTGAAAGGTAAGAATTGTATGGTCGAGAAAGTCTATGATCCGGGTACAGAGGGCGCAAAGATGTCGTTTGCGGACGCAATGTCCTATGGCGATTACCTCCATCTCGATGGAATTCTCGGCCAGCAGCATCCGCTGAGCCAGGCCCATGACGAGATGCTGTTTATCATCCAGCACCAGACCAGCGAACTCTGGATGAAGCTTGCCATTCATGAAATGGATGCTGCCCGGCGCGCGCTGAAGGCTGGAGATACCTCCAACATGTTCAAGATGCTGGCCCGCGTGTCGCGCATTTTCGAACAGCTGAACAGTGCGTGGGACGTTTTGCGCACCATGACACCTGCTGACTACACCAAGTTCCGTGCAGCGCTTGGCCCGTCCTCCGGGTTCCAATCCTACCAGAACCGGATGATTGAATATATTCTGGGCAACAGAAACCCCAACCTGCTTAAGCCGCACGAACATAGACCCCACATTCATCAAATGCTGGTGGATGAGCTGGATCGACCCAGTTTTTACGACGAGGTCATTACGCTTCTGTTCCGCACGGTCGATGGTTCGGACGAGCACATGCCACCGCCTCAATTGCGGTCGCCCCATGCCGCCGTTCCTGAAATCCAGGCGCGCTGGAAGACGGTTTACGAGAATATCGATCAATACTGGATGATGTACGAGCTTGGAGAAAAGCTGGTGGACATCGAGGATTATTTCCGCCGCTGGCGCTTCAACCACGTCACGACCGTAGAACGCGTGATTGGTTTCAAACGCGGCACCGGCGGCACGGCTGGGGTTGAATATTTGCGAAAAATGTTGGGCGTTGAGCTGTTTCCCGAACTTTGGCACCTGCGCGGAGAGTTGTGATTATGACGATGAACACGGTTTTGAGAAAAGAGCTTTTCAATCTGCCTGATGGCGTCATCTATCTCGATGGTAATTCGCTGGGTCCTCTGCCGGCCAGTGCTTTGGCAAGAGCCACCAAGACAATTGGCGAAGAGTGGGGGCAGGAACTGATCCGCGCATGGAACAGTGCGGGCTGGATGTCTCTTCCCCAGCGGGTGGGCGACAAGATTGCGCAGTTGATCGGTGCGCCTGCGGGCTCCGTCACCACGGGAGATACGCTGTCCATCAAGGTCTATCAGGCAGTTGCGGCAGCGCTGAAAATGCGGCCAGACCGGAAGGTGATCCTGTCGGATAACGGCAATTTCCCCTCGGACCTCTATATGGTCGGCGGATTGATCGATACGATTTCCAGCGGCCACCGTCTTCTCACCCCATCTCCCGATCAGGTTGCCGACCACATCGACGAGACGGTCGCGGTGGTGATGTTGACGCAGGTCGATTATCGCACGGGACGATTGCACGACATGCACGCCATTACGCGCAAGGCACAGGAAGCCGGCGCGGTGGTCATATGGGATCTGGCCCATAGCGCGGGTGCCGTGCCACTTGATCTGACCGGTTGCGGTGCGGAATTTGCGGTGGGCTGCTCATACAAATATCTGAACGGCGGTCCCGGTGCGCCAGCCTTCATCTATGTCCGTCCCGATGTGATCGAGAGCATCGAGCCTGCATTGGCCGGATGGATGGGGCATGATGCGCCGTTCGGGATGGAACTGGCCTATCGCCCCGCAATGTCAATCGAGAGACTGCGGGTCGGAACACCGGCCATCGTGCAACTATCGATTCTGGATGAGGCCTTGGAGGTATGGAACGGCGTCGAAATGAGCGACATCAGAAAAGCTTCCATCACGCTCAGCGAAATGTTCATTGCCGGTGTCGAGTCGCGATGCCCGGGCCTCAAGCTGGCGTCACCCAGACAAAGCGATATCAGGGGATCGCAGGTGTCTTTTGCTTTCGAGCATGGCTACGCCGCCATTCAAGCGCTGATCGACCACGGCGTCATCGGTGATTTCCGCGCGCCTGATATCATGCGCTTCGGCTTCTGCCCTCTCTATATTGGCGAAGACGATGTCACCAATGCAGTCGAGATCGTGGCAAAGGTGATCAACGACGGCCTTTGGGACGACCCGAAATACAAAAAGAAGCTGGCAGTGACGTGAGCCCTCTTTAAAAAGACGGGTTCTGCAAGGACGTACAAGAGGCCGTCAGGGCTTTTGCCGCTTGGATGGTCATCTCCGTGAGGGTTTCTTCACGCTTTGCCAGTTCCTGCAAGGGCAGGATCAGGCAAATGACGCCAATGCAGTGTCCCTGCCTGTTGTTAACGGGAGCGGCGACGCAACCGATGTAGGGGTCGACCAGGCCGCGCGCGATCCAGAAGCCGGTTTCGCGGGCAAGGCCGATCTCATGGCTGAGAATGTCCAGTGAGGTCGGCTGGCCCGACGGTGTCGAAAAATCCTCTGACGGAATGAAGCGGGCCAGATCGTCACGGGCAACATTTTGCAGGAGGAAGCGCGCTGACGCAGTCCAGGGAAGGGGCATACGCGTGCCCTCCGATGCACCACGATATGTGTGGCCGCGCCCGGAGCGGGAGACGAGGATCAGTTGCTTCCAGTCTTGAAGCACATCCAGTTCGACGAGTTCGCCTGTGGCTTCCGAAAGCTTTTTGACCACGTCCTTTGCTTCGCGCAGCAGGGGCGTACTTTTATCATAGGCGAAGCCTAGCAAACCGCATCGGCGACCGGGAACGATCAGGCCATCGGGCTCGATCTGATCGAGGTAACCGCGGGTGAGCAGAGTGTCGATGACGCTGTAGATCGTGGTGCGTGGCGCGCCGAGGATTGCCGCTATGGCATTGCGCGTAATCGGCTTTTCCTGCTGCATCATCACGTCGAGCACGTCCAGCAACCTGTCTGTTCCCTTAGCTCTGATATTCATACCAATCCTCCTATTGACAGACGGAATATTTGAAACCTAAAATGCCTTATAACGATATCATGTTCCTTGTAAAGGACATGAACAAAAAAGGGGAATGCCAAAATGCATGTGAGACCCAAAGTTATCCTGTCAAAAACAAAAGCCGCCGTTGGGGCAATCTTCGTCCTGACGATGCTGATGCAAAACACTCAGGCCGCTGATCTCAATCTCGCCATGAGTTCTCCGGCGACCTCGATGGACCCGCAATTTCACAACGCAAACCAGAATGTCGCGGTCCTGCGCAATATCTTCGAAACGTTGACAATCATGGATTCGGACAGCCGGATCACCCCCGGTCTCGCCGAATCCTGGACGAAGATTGACGATGTGACGTGGGAGTTCAAACTTCGGAAGGCGAAGTTTCATGATGGTAGCGAGTTTACGGCGGAAGACGTCGTCTGGTCACTGAAGCGGCCCGCCACCATCGAGAACAGCCCTTCGAGCTACACGATCTACACCCGCTCGATCATCCGCACGGAGATCGTGGACGAGCACACCGTTCGCCTGATCACCGCCACGCCCTATCCGCTTTTGCCTGCGGATCTCGTTTCGATTTTCATGCTGAGCAAAAAGGCAAGCGATGGCGTGAAGTCGGAGCAGTTCAATTCTCCGAAATATGTCGTCGGGACCGGCCCATACAAATTCGTCAGCTACACGCCTGATGACCGTGTCGTCACGACGCGCTTTGACGATTACTGGGGCGGAAAGCCCAAATGGGACAATGTCACGCTACGTTTCATGCCCAATGACGGCAGCCGCATGACGGCACTGCTTTCAGGCGATGTCAACGCCATCGAAAACGTTCCGACGCCCGATATTCCGAAGTTGAAGGCGAACCCGGATTTTGTCTTTGCATCGAAAAAATCCAACCGCATGGTGTTCATGTTTCTCGACAGCGGTCGCGATACGACGCCGGGCGTGAAGGCAATTGATGGAAAGCCGCTCGCGAGCAACCCTTTCAAGGACATTCGTGTGCGCAAGGCGATCAATATGGCGATCGACCGCAAGGCCATCAACGACCGCCTGATGATGGGACTTGCCTACCCCACCAACAACATGGCCACCGACCAGATGATGGGTTACGACCCGGAACTCGAAAAAGTGCCATTCGACCCGGCTGCTGCGAAAAAGTTGCTGGCAGAGGCCGGTTATCCTGATGGATTTCGTCTGACGCTCGGAACGCCCAACAACCGCCTGATCAATGACGAACGCGTTGCTCAGGGCATCGCCCAGATGCTGACCCGCATCGGAATTCGCACCGATGTCGATGCTGCCCCGTTCGCTTCGGTCAACACCCGTGGCAACAAGGGCGAATACTCATCCGTCATGATGGCCTGGGGCGTTCAGACATCCGAAGCCTCCACCGGGATTCGCATGCTGGTCGCCTGTCCGGACAAGCAAAGGGGTTGGGGCGTTGGCAATTGGGGGCATTACTGCAACCCCAAGCTCAACGAGCAGCTCGTTGCCCTGACATCGGAAATGGACGACCAGAAGCGCAACGACATGCTCAAGGCTGCCGTCCATACGGTCATCGACGACATGGCCATCGTGCCGCTCTACTTCCAGGGTTCGACCTGGGCTGCGCGCAAGGATGTGGAGATCATTCCGCGCATGGACGAGCGCACCTCCGCCGCGATGTTCGTACCCAAGACGTAGATGCTAGCGCGGGCGTGCTTGCGTGAAGCACGCCCTTTTCCCTTGCGTCACCTGACGCCGCAACGCGATTGGTCATATCCATGTTAGCCTTCCTGATACGACGGATAGGGCAGGGTATTCTTGTTCTATTCACCATGGCAGTTCTGGTCTTCCTGGCAATCTTCGCGCTGGGAAACCCGGTCGATGTGCTGGCCAGCCCGGATGCGGACCAGGCCGAGCGGGCCGCGCTCGCCGCCCGGTTCGGTCTGGATCAACCCTTGCCGGTACAGTTCACCTCCTTCATTTCCAACGCTCTCAAGGGTGATCTCGGCAGCTCCTTCACCTACGGAAAGCCCGCCCTCGCGGTTATCGTGGAAAGACTTCCTGCCACTCTGGAACTGGCGGTTGTCGCCCTCATTCTCTCGGTCTGTATCGGCGTGCCGCTTGGCGTCATTGCCGGTATGAAGCCGAAATCGGTGGCGGGACGCGCGATCATGTCCACCTCGATCCTCGGCTTCTCGTTGCCCAATTTCTGGATCGGGTTGATGCTCATCCTGTTTTTCTCGGTCTATCTGGGCTGGTTACCTTCGGGTGGTCGCGGCCCGACCGAAAGCATCCTTGGCCTGCAGCTTTCGCTGGGGTCGTGGGAGGGCATACGGCACCTCATCCTGCCGGCCATGACCTTGGCGCTCTATAAATCCTCGCTTGTCGTGCGGCTATGCGAAGCCGGGACGCGTGAGGTTATGACCCAGGAATATATCCGTTTTGCCCGCGCCAAGGGCATCTCCCAGTTCCGCATCATTCGCCTGCACCTGCTGAAAAACATGATGATCCCGGTCATCACCATTCTGGGCATGGAGTTCGGCGCGATGATTGCGTTCACCGTCGTCATCGAAACGGTCTTCTCCTATCCGGGCATGGGTAAGTTGCTGATCGAATCCATCAACCGCCTCGACCGTCCGGTGGTGGTTGCCTATCTGATGGTCACGACAGTCATATTCGTCGTCATCAACCTCGTCGTCGATCTCCTTTACGTCGCGCTTGACCCACGGGTCAGGCTGGGCGGTGGAAACTCATGAAAAGGGATATGATTATGACAATCAGCGAAAATGCCCCCACTGCCGCTCCTGTTCACAAAGGCGAACGCCTGCTGGTGAGACAGGCCCGCGATCTGGTTTCCAGCCCGGAAGCGGCCATTGGATTGATATTTCTGGGGCTACTTGCTCTCGCGGCCATCTTTGCCGCCTGGATTGCACCGCAAAATCCCTATGATCTGATGCAGCTCGATATCATGGACAATATGCTGCCTCCGGGCTCGCAGCTTTCCAGCGGTGTCACGGCGTGGCTCGGCACCGATGATCAGGGCCGCGATCTCTTGTCCGCCATCATCTATGGAATGCGCATTTCACTCGGCGTCGGGATTTCGGCGGTTGCAATAGCCAGCGTCATCGGTGCCTGTATCGGCGTTCTCTCGGCCTACATAGGCGGCCGTTTCGACGCGCTGGTCATGCGTATCGTCGATCTTCAGCTGTCTTTCCCATCCATCCTGATAGCGCTTGTTCTGTTGTCCGTTTTCGGTCGCGGTGTCGACAAGGTCGTGCTGTCGCTGGTTGCGGTGCAATGGGCCTATTATGCCCGCACCGTGCGCGGCTCCGCTCTGGTGGAGAAGAACAAGGACTATATCGCCGCCGCGCGCGGTCTGGAAATTCCCCAGTCCCGCATTCTGCTGCGGCATATGCTTCCCAACTGTATTCCGCCGCTGATCGTCGTCTCCACGGTTCAGATTGCCCATGCCATTACGCTGGAATCGACATTGTCCTTTCTGGGCGTGGGCGTGCCGGTGACGCAGCCTTCGCTAGGGATGCTCATCGCCTCCGGCTATGATTTCCTGCTGTCAGGCAATTACTGGGTTTCCACCTATCCCGGCATCGCACTCGTCGTCATCGTCATCGCGATCAATCTGGTTGGCGACCGGCTGCGCGTGGTTCTTAACCCGAGGTTTTTAGGCTGATGGGTGATCTTGTTTCAACAAAACCGGCGCTCAGCGTCGAGAACCTCAACGTTTCGTTCAAAACCCGCAAAGGCAGGGTCAATGCCGTTACGGATGTGAACTTTCACGTCAATCCGGGTGAGGTTCTCGGTGTCGTCGGCGAATCCGGCTCTGGCAAATCCGTGACCGGTCTGGCCCTGATGGGCCTCATCGATCCGCCCGGCATCGTCTCGGCCAAAGGCATCAGACTTGATGGCGAGAATATTGCCGCTCTCCCGGATCGAGAATTCAGAAGGCTTCGCGGCAACCGCATTGCCATGATCTTTCAGGATCCCATCTCGACGCTGAACCCCGTTCTGCGCATCGATACGCAGATCATTGAAGCCATCAGTGCGCATGAGCGTTTGTCGACCAAAGCGTCACGAGCAAAGGCGATTGAGGCCCTGAAAGCCGTGGGCATCCCATCACCGGAATCGCGGTTGGAAGCCTATCCACATCAGTTCTCCGGCGGCATGCGCCAGCGTGTGGCAATCGCCATTGCGCTTCTGCATCGCCCCTCGGTGCTGATTGCGGATGAGCCAACGACAGCACTCGATGTCACGATACAGGCACAGATTCTTGCGGAGGTTCAAAAGCTTGCGGCTCAGAGTAACACGGCGCTGGTGTGGATTACGCATGACCTGTCGGTCGTGGCCGGTCTGGCCGATCGGATAGCGGTTATGTATGCGGGACGTATCGTCGAAAGCGGCACCGTATCGGACATTCTGGTCAATCCTGCCCACCATTACACCTCAGGTCTGATCGCGTCTGTGCCAAGCCGCAATCGTCGGGGGCAGCCGCTTGCACAGATACCCGGCTCCACGCCCAATCTCGGCAATATGCCGGGCGGTTGCGCCTTCCACCCCCGTTGCGCGGCAAGCACGACGGTCTGTGCAAGCACATTGCCGGTTTCATCGAACGCAGGCGGCCATTTCGTTCGCTGTCATCACCCGAGATAGAAGAGAGGTGGACCAAGCCATGCAGCAACCAATTCTCACACTGGACGGCCTGTCGCGACAGTTTCGCGGCACGCCTGATCTTGCGCAGCGAATATCCGACTTCATCATGCGAACATCCTCGGAAGTGGTGGTGCGCGCGGTTGATGATATCAATCTGGACATCCAACGGGGAGAAATCATCGGGCTGGTCGGCGAATCCGGCTGCGGAAAATCGACACTGGCGCGGATCGTGTCTGGCATTCTGCCGCCGTCGCAAGGCCGCATCGTTCTCGATGGGCGCGATGTCGCCACCATGACAGAGGCTGAGCGGAAACGAGCCAGTCTATCGATCCAGATGGTCTTTCAGGATGCGACGGCCGCACTCAATCCGCGTAAGCGCGTGGTCGATCTGATCGGCGAGGCGGCGGTCGTGCATGGGATCATCCCCGCCCGTGATCTCGTTTCCTATGTCAGCGGCGTGATGGAACTGGTCGGGCTCGATCCTGCCAGCCGCGATCTCTACCCGCACCAGTTCTCGGGCGGGCAGCGCGCCAGAATTGGCATTGCACGCGCCCTCGCCGTAAAGCCGCGCGTTCTGGTGTGTGACGAGTCAACCGCAGCGCTCGACGTTTCCATTCAGGCGCAAATCCTCAATCTCTTCTCAAAGTTGAAGCGCGAACTCGACCTGACCTACATCTTCGTCAGCCACGACCTGGGCATGATCGAAAATTTCTGCGACCGTATCGCGGTCATGTATCTGGGGCGCATCGTCGAACTGGCCGACACTGAACAATTGTTTGCCGATCCTCGCCACCCCTATACGCGCGCGCTTCTTCAAGAAATTCCGACGCTGGAGCCGCGCAAGCGACAGTTCACCGCCATTCAGGGCGAACTACCGTCACCATTGGAGCCACCTTCGGGATGCCATTTCCATCCGCGCTGTCCAGTCGCAGCCCCGATCTGTTCTCAGGAAAGACCGGCCTTGCTCGAAAGCGGACCGATGCGGTTATCGGCTTGCCACTTCCGTAACGAGTTGCAGGCGAGGGAGCGGACAAGTGCGGTGTGAGGCCCCGGACGTCGACGTTATCGTGCTTGGTGCGGGTATCGTTGGCATATCGACGGCCCTGCACCTCCAGATGCGGGGGCTGCGGGTGGCGATCATCGATCGTCAGGAGCCGGGAAAAGCGACCAGCTATGGCAATGCCGGTTTCATCGAAACATCTGCAATATTGCCGCATCCCTTTCCAAAGGGCATCGCAAACCTCCTGCGTCTAGCCTTCAACCGATCAACTGCCGTCAAATCTGACTATCGATTTCTGCTGAAAAATCTCCCTTGGCTTTTCGCGTACAAAAGGGCGTCCTCGACAAGCAATCTGGAAAAAATTGCTTCACCGTTCAGACGGCTAAGTGGGGCTTCCCTTGCGGAGCATCGACTGTTGATCGAAAAAACCGGTGCAGGCGACCTTCTGAATGAAGATGGCTGGCTGGAATTGTGTCGCACTGAGCGGGACCTGCAAGAGGCCGACCGGGCTGCGGATGCGGCTAGAGATTACGGCATAAACGCACGAAAGATCGATGGCAGCGCGCTTTCGCGACTTGAGCCGGCGTTAAAGACGCGGTTTGCGGGCGCCATTCACTGGCTCGATACTGCCCGCATCGTCGATCCCGGCGGCCTGATGACCAAACTCCGTGCCCTTTTCACCGCGCAGCAAGGCGTCTTTCAAAAAGGCGATGCCCTCGGGCTTCGATGTGTTGACGGTGTGTGGGAGGTTCCCGCCTCGGACGGTATATTGCGAGCGCCCAAAGTGGTGGTGGCGCTTGGGCCATGGTCTGTGGATTTGGTTCAAAAGCTGGGCTATCGCATGCCCTTCATCGCCAAGCGTGGATATCATCAGCATTTTCAAAATGCCTCCCCACCCCTGCAGCGCGCCATTTATGTGCGTGACCGGCACTGCCTTATCGTGCCGATGGTGCAAGGTGTGCGGGTGATGACGGGCGTGGAACTTGCCCCGCGGGACGCATTGCCAACGCCTTGCCAAATGGAAAAAATGATTGATTGTGCCCATGAGACGCTGGCGCTGGGCGAGCGGCTGGATGCGAAGCCATGGCTGGGCGCGCGCCCCTGCATGGCCGATATGCTGCCCGTCATCGGTGCGGCGCCACGCCACAAAGGCCTGTGGTTCGGGTTTGGCCATGGGCATTACGGCTTTACCCAGGGCCCGGTTACCGGGCGGCTTCTCGCGGAACTCATGGGCGGCGAGCAGCCATTTTTACCTGTTGAACCCTATTCGCCAGCCCGCTTTGAACGAAAACCAGTGACTTGGGAGAGCATACCAGCATGACAAAACAACCTCACTTCGACGGTTCCCCCTGCGATCTCGATGCCACCACCGCACGCCGGTTGATAGGGCAAAAGGCCTTGTCACCGGTGGAATTGGTGCAGAGCTGTATCGAGCGCATCGAAGCGGTCGACCACGCCGTCAACGCCGTGGTGACGCGCGATTTCGACAAGGCGCTATCAACGGCTAGAAGGATGGAGGATGAGGTGATGAGCGGCGCGCCGCTCGGTCCGCTTCACGGCCTTCCCATCGGGATCAAGGATACGGCGGAAACCGGCGGACTGAGGACGACCTTTGGCAGCGTGGTCTTTCGCGATCATATGCCCCAAAAGGACGAGGGCTTCGTGGCGCGGTTGCGGGACGCCGGTGGCGTTGTGATCGGTAAAACCAATGTGCCGGAATGGGCAGCCGGCGGAAACACCCGCAATCCAGTGTTTGGCGCGACCGGAAACCCGTTCGATACAACGAAAACCGCTGCCGGTTCGTCCGGCGGCTCAGCCGCTGCCTTGGCGTGTGGCATGATGCCTTTGGCATCCGGCTCCGATACCGGCGGCTCGTTGCGCAACCCGGCAGCCTATTGCGGCATCGTTGGCTTTCGCCCCACGCCTGGCCTGATCCCCAGTGAAAAACGCGGAACGGCGTGGCTTCAGGTTTCCACCCTCGGTCCCATGGCACGGACCGTTCAGGACACGGCGCTGATGCTTTCGGTGATGGCCGGACGGGATGGACGTGACCCGCTGTCTCCCGTCTGGGATGACACGCCCTATTCCAGCGCGGATTGGGCAGCCGGGCCTCCGGCTGTTGATCTTTCTCAGCTCAAGGTGGCCGTCACAACCGACTTTGGATTCGCTCCGGTTGAAACGGCCATTGCTGGGGCACTCAAGGACAAGGTCGCCCGCTTCGCTGATCTTTTCGGCTCTGTGACCGAAGCGACGCCGGATTGCAGCGGCGCGGATGACATATTTGCCGTGTTGCGCGCAGTTGCGGCTCTCAGCATGTTCGAGAAAATGATTGAAAAGCACGGCGATCAGATTGGACCGAATATTCATGCCAATGTTGCCGAGGGGCTTGGCTACAGCGCCAGCGATGTCAGCAGAGCGCTGAACGAACAGACGGCCTATCACCGCCGCTGGCACGCGTTCTTTGGAGATTACGATATCGTTCTGGCACCCGCCGTCACCGTCTCGCCGCGCTCCTGGCGGGAGCTATACCCGCGTGAAATCGAGGGACGCGAGACACGAAGCTATTACCATTGGCTGGCCTGCGCCTATGCCACGACGATCGCCGGGTGCCCGGCACTGTCGCTGCCTGTCGGAGTCGATCATCACGGCATGCCGTTTGGATTGCAGATCGTTGCCCGCAGAGGCGCCGACAGGTTCCTGCTCGGTGTTGCCCATGCATTGGAAAGCGCGCTGGCGGGCGATCCGCTGACGGCACGCCCTCTGCCGAAACTCGACGCCCTAACAAACGCGTCGCCGCTGAACCTGTCCGAGGGCTTTTACAGCTGGGATTGAGCGTTAAACGATCCGTTCACGGGTCTGCTGACGCAGACTTCGTGACGGACCTTTAGGCTTTTGGCCTGCGCTAAAGCAGCTTACCGAATGTCCAGCAAGCGCTCCAGATATCGGCGCTCGACCTCTCCGGGCGGGTTGTTACCGAGCTTTTCGCGGATGGCTTCGAGAATCTCGCGGGCGCGCTGGACATCGATTTCATCCGGCACGCGGACCTGATTATCGCCGAAATCCGGGCCGCTGCTTTCGCGCGGGCGACCGAGCGGATCGCGGCCGTTCTGGCCGCCTTGGCCCATCATGCCCTCCTGACCCTGACCGGGTTGCTGACCCTGCTGCCGCATGGCCTGCATGATCTGGCCCATCATGTCCTGTGCGCCCTGACGAAGTGCATTAAGGGCATTGCCCTGACCTTCGACGGCCTGTTCGCCCTGACTTTGACCGAGCGCCTGGCCAGCGCCCTTCATTTCCTGTTCGGCCTTGCCGAAATTCTGGCCGGGCTCCATGCCGAGATCGCGCAGGCCTTTTTGCAGATCGCCGAGTTGCTTTCCAAGACCATCCTGTTGCTGGCGCAGGTTTTTCAGTGCTTCGCGTAGCTGATCGGCTGTCATCTGGTCAGTCGGGTTCTGACCCTGACCATTCGGGTTTTGACCGTTCTGCCCTTGCTGCTGCTGGTCCTGCTGACCCGGCTGCTGGCCATTCTGCCCCATTTGCGGATCGCCGCCTTCTTCACCCTGCTGTGGGTCGCCGCGCTGCATGCGGTCACGAAGGGCCTGATCCAGCTTGAAGGTCTCATCCATCAGCTTTTGTTGCTGCTGCATGATCTCACCCAGCTTGTCGATCTGCTGGCGCAACTGGCTGCTTTGTTGCTGCTGTTGTCCCTGCTGGCCGCGCTGTGGTCGTCCTGCCTGAAGATTGTTCATCATGCGCTGCAATTGCGAAAGCATTTCCTGCGCGGCATCGCGATTGCCGGAGCGCGCGAGGTTTTCGATCTGGTTCATCATGTTTTCCAGATCGCGCTGCCGCAGCACATTCTGTGCCTGTTGGTTCATGTTGGACTGCGGTGCGTTCTGCATGCGCTGGGCGAGTTCCTTCATGAACTCGTTCATCGCTTCGCGAAGTTCCTGCATCAGCTTGGCGACTTCCTCGTCAGGCGCCTTGCGCTCCAGCGCATCCGAGAGCGCGTTCTGCGCGTCGCGCAGCCGCTGTTCGGCCTGAGAGAGATCACCATCTTCGATGCCCAGTGCAATTTGCCACAGGTAATCTGCGGTGTCCTTGAGCATCTCTTCATTGTAGGCGAGCTTCATGCGCGTCTGCGCAGATTGCAGTAGAAGATAATGGGTCTTGTTGGGAATGGTCTCTTCCGGACGCAGCCCAACAGCCTCGTTATAGGCGATTGCCTTCGGCATCTGGCGGGTATCGAGTGAGAAAATCTGGCGCTGTTCGACAATCGCTCCGGCCAGCGGCTCGGAGAAGTTACGTCCGGGCAGGATCATCTCCTGAGAGGGGCTGCGACCGGTTTGGCCAGCACCATCAGTGGCGACAAGCGTAATGCGCGCACGTTTGCCCGCCATGGGATGTTCGGTCAGATTGCGGCTGGTCACGCCTTTCATGTCACGCGGATTCTGGCGTGGCAGATCCAGCTTGAATTCCGGTGGCGGATAAAGCGGTGTCGCGCCTTCGGCCACGCCGATGGGTTCGATCACGGCGTGTGCTTCGCGGATGCCATAGTCATCCTTGGCGGTGAAGCCGATTTCCAGCGCACCGTTGACTGCCCGGCGCGGCAGATTGTCGAAAGCAATCGTTGGCGCTTTATCGGGAACGACGTTGAATTGCCATTGCTGGCCATTGGCTTCAATGGTGCCGCTTTCCTTTATTTCCATCGCGAAGGTTCGCGGTGCAAGCGGTGTCTCGGTCGTCTCCGCCACTTTCGCAGCGTCCTGTGCACCCGGCTTCTCAGCGCCTTCGGGTGTCAGTTTTTGCAGCTGACCTGCTTCTTGCGGCTCGAAGGTGACCTCTTCATTGCCTTCGCCGCCCGTCATGCGGATGGTGAGTTTGGACGATTGGGGCAGGGAGACGGCCTCATGTCCGGCTGCATTGTTGCCAGTGAGAAAGATCGGAGCACGACCGGTATAGGACGGCGGCGTAACCCATGCGTCGAGACGAATATCCGGGTTTGCCGGTCCGCTGGACGGGCGGTTGCGGAAGGCATCGGCAATATCGCCTGCGCCATTCGAAAAGGAAAAGCCGAAAGCGGCGACGAGAATGAGGGCCGGGATGGCGCGTAGTGCACTGCGGTCGTGGCTGGCGATGTCCGGCTGCGGCAGGCCTGCATCCAGCGCTGCAATCCGCTCGGCCATGCGCAGCTGGTGTTCTTTCCACAGCGTGCGCGCGAAAGGCGTTTCGAAAGCGGGCTCGTCCTCCTGCACGCCAACGGGTTGGTGCGGCAGGCCGTTACGAGTTTCCAAAAGGCGTGAAGCCTCATCTTTCGTCGGCCATCTTAACCGCGCAATGGGCAGCAGAGACGTGATGAAGGAAAAGATGAGCAGGAAGACAATGCCGAGGCGCAGGAAATCCGGCATCTGCCGGAAAAGGCCGAGCCAGGCCAGAGAAACAAACACGGCAGCGAGCGAAAGCGGAAGCAGGGTTTTGGGCGCAAGGCGCTCGGCAAAGAGCACGAGCTTGGCAAAAAAGCGCTTGCCTGCCACGCGGCGTGCAAGGTCCGGCCTGTTTTCGAAAGCGCCTTTTCCGCCCTGCCTGGATGTGGTCATCAATCCGTTCTCCCGGTTCTGGCCACCCGATTTCGCCATTCCCAAACAGCGATTGAACTCAGTGCAACGGAAATGAAGATAACACTCTTTATGGCGAAGACGAGGGCAAGCCTGCGCTCACCCCCATTTTTCAGCCCTATTCGCTCAATTGTGATCGTTCAAAACTCAATCGAGCCAGGTGGGGACCGAGTCGAGCGCAATCAACTCTTCATAGGTGCCACGTGGGCGGATGACGTGGAACTGGTCACCCTTCACCAGGACTTCCGGGACCAGCAGGCGCGAATTGTACGTTCCGGCCTGCACGGCACCATAGGCTCCGGCGGAGCTGACGGCGATCAGGTCACCCGGCTGGGGCGCTGCCATTTCACGGTCCAGTGCCAGATAATCGCCGGTTTCGCAGACCGGGCCAACGACATCCGCCTTGATGCGCGGGGCGTCAGTGGTTGATTGCACGACCGGGCGAATAGCGTGATAGGCCTCATACAGTGTCGGGCGAATGAGATCGTTCATCGCCGCGTCCACAATCACGAAGGTCTTGTCGCCACCATCCTTCACATAGATGACTTCCGTCACCAAAATTCCGGCATTGCCGACGATCAGACGGCCCGGTTCTGTGATGATCTTGCAGTTGAGGCTCTGCAGCTCGTTCTTGACGATATAGGCATAGGCATCTGGCAAGGGCGGCGGATTGTTGTCTTCGCGGTAGGGAATGCCCAGCCCGCCGCCAATATCGACATGGCTGATCGTGTGGCCATCGCCACGCAGGGCTTCGACAAGCTCGCGCAGCAGCCGGAAGGCATCCTCGAAGGGTTGCAATTCGGTGATCTGGCTACCGATATGCATGTCGATGCCGCTGACCTGAATTCCGGGCAGAGTGGCGGCGTGGGTGTAGACGGCGCGTGCCCGCTCATAGGAGATGCCGAACTTGTTTTCCTTCTTGCCGGTGGAAATTTTGGCATGGGTGCCGGCATCCACATCCGGATTGATGCGGAAGGACACATGCGCCTTCCTACCCGCTTTCACGGCGCGAAGGTTCAGAACTTCCAGTTCCGGTTCGGACTCGATGTTGAAGCAGTAGATACCGGCGTCCAGCGCAAAATCCATTTCGGCAACGGTCTTGCCGACGCCGGAAAACATGATGCGGCTTGCGGGGACGCCTGCCGCCAGCGCGCGGCGCAACTCACCGCCGGAAACGACATCGATGCCAGCGCCGAGCTTTGCCAGCGTTTTCAGAACGGCCTGATTGGAATTGGCCTTCATCGCATAGCAGACCATGGAGTCTACATCGGCAAAAGCCTCTGAAAAGACCTTGTAATGTCGCTCCAGCGTCGCCGTGGAATAGACGTAGAACGGCGTTCCAACGGCCTTCGCAATTTCAGGCACGGGAACGTTTTCGGCGTGAAGCACGCCGTCGATATAGTGAAAATGGTTCACAGCGCTGGACCTTAAAGGAGCTTATCGAGAATGAAAGGCCGCTCTGGCGTCGGCTGCACCTTGGCTTTGTTGGAGCGAATGTTACGCTGTTCCGTAGGCGTGCTCGGCGGATCGATGTCGCCTTTGCGGCCACAGCCTGCAAGAGCAAGGCTAACGGCAAGTGCCACGCCGACGGGAACGATGAAGGTACGCAAGGTTTTTGAAAGCATGGGCCTGTCCAAAGGAAATCTCTGCATTCCTGATAACGAAAAACAGGGCGCTTGTGCACCCTGTTTCTTGTGATGCTCGTCGAACGCTGGATTGATTAGTTTTTACCGCGCCACCAGGCGATCTGCTTGCGCACTTCAGACGGGGCGGTGCCGCCGAAGCTGGTGCGGCTGGCAACCGATGCCTCGACCGACAGCACATCGAAGATGCCTGCGGTGATGGCGGGGTTGATGGCCTGCAACTCTTCCAGAGAGAGATCTGCGAGGTCGCAGCCTTTCTTTTCAGCCAGCGCAACGGCATGGCCGGTGGCATGGTGCGCATCACGGAAGGGCAGGCCCGCTTCACGCACCAGCCAGTCCGCCAGATCGGTCGCTGTGGAATAGCCGGAACCGGCAGCGGCGCGCATCTTGTCGGCGCGTACTTCCAGATCGCGCACCATGCCGGTCATGGCGGCAATGGCCAGTTCCAGACTTTCGGCGGAATCGAAGACCTGTTCCTTGTCTTCCTGCATGTCCTTGGAATAGGCGAGCGGCAGGCCCTTCATGATGGTCAGAAGGGCGATCAGCGAACCGTTGATACGGCCCGTCTTGGCGCGCACAAGTTCGGCGGCATCCGGGTTTTTCTTCTGCGGCATGATGGAAGAGCCGGTCGAAAACGCGTCTGACAGGCGGATAAAGCCGAACTGCGGGGTCGACCAGATGACGATTTCTTCGGCCAGACGCGAAAGATGCGTCGCGCAGATGGAGGCAATCGACAGGAATTCCAAGGCGAAATCACGGTCGGAGACCGTATCGATGGAGTTGCGGGTCGGCTCACGGAAACCGAGCGCCTTCGCTGTCATGTGGCGGTCGATGGGATAGCCCGTGCCAGCCAGCGCCGCTGCACCAATCGGGCTTTCATCCATGTGTTCGATGGCGTGGCGGACGCGCGCGCGGTCACGACCGAACATTTCCACATAGGCCATGCAGTGGTGACCGAAGGTGACAGGCTGTGCCGTCTGCAAATGGGTAAAGCCCGGCATAACGGTGTCGGCATGCTCTTCGGCGCGGTCGAGGAAGGCAGCGATCAAAGCGGTCAGCATGCCCTCGGTCTTCTGAAGTTCTTCCTTGACCCAAAGGCGGAAATCGAGTGCCACCTGGTCATTGCGCGAACGGGCCGTGTGCAGGCGACCGGCGGCGGGGCCGATGAGATTGGCAAGGCGCGCCTCGATATTCATGTGAATATCTTCAAGCTTGCGGGAGAACTCGAAGGCTCCCGCTTCGATCTCTGACAGGATCGTGTTCAGGCCGTGAATGATCTTGTCTTTATCTTCATCCGAAATAATGGATTTTGCGGCCAGCATGGTGGCATGCGCTATTGAGCCGCGGATGTCCTGCGCATAAAGCTTCTTGTCGAAGCCGATTGAGGCATTTATCTCTTCCATGATGGCCGAAGGACCGGAAGCGAAACGTCCGCCCCACATCTGGTTGGAGGATTTTTGTTCGATGCCGTCAGCCATTCTTTGCCTGCCCTGGAGTATTCAATGACAGAAAAAAAGCCGCTCAGGCTTCCCTCCGCCAGACTTGTTGCAATTGCCGCTATCGCCGGTGTCGTCTGCGGCGCGGGTGTTGTGGCGTTCAGGCTTATTGGGTCTGAGGGTCAGGTTCAAGGGGCAGCAGTGGCGCAAGCCGGTTTATGTGAGGGGGCTGCCAAGCGTATCGCCTCCCTCAAGCCACTTCTGAAGGGCCAGGTTGCCGCCATGTCGGCCAGCGAGCGACCGCGCGTCATTCCGCTTTCTTTTAAGGGGGCGGATGGTGCTGCGATGACCGAAGCCGACTTCAAGGGCAAGACAGTGCTGCTCAATCTCTGGGCCACATGGTGCGTTCCATGTCGTGAAGAGATGCCAGCGCTCAATGCTCTCGAAAAGGAAAAGGGCGCAGACAACTTCGAAGTCGTGACCGTCAATATCGATACGGGCGACGACGCGAAGCCGCGAAGCTTCATGAGCGAATATGGGATCGATTCCCTCAAGCTCTACCGTGACAGTTCGATGGGCGTGTTCAACGCGCTGAAAAAAGAAGGCCTTGCTTTCGGCCTTCCCGCGACGCTGTTGATCGATGACCAGGGCTGCCTAATGGCGTCCATGAATGGCCCCGCGGCCTGGGATAGCCAGGACGCCAAAACACTCGTGGAATTTGCGAAAGCAAAGTGAGCCGAGGATTTACCGCGTCGGGACGGGCGTTTCGCCGCGGTAGTCATAAAAGCCACGGCCGGATTTGCGGCCAAGCCAACCGGCTTCGACATATTTGACCAGAAGCGGGCAAGGGCGATATTTGCTGTCTGCCAGACCATCATGCAGCACCTGCATGATCGACAGGCAGGTGTCGAGACCGATGAAGTCGGCCAGTTGCAACGGCCCCATGGGATGGTTCGCGCCGAGTTTCATGGCGGTGTCGATGGCCTCAACCGAGCCGACGCCTTCGTATAGCGTATAGATCGCCTCGTTGATCATCGGCAGAAGAATGCGGTTGACGATGAAGGCTGGGAAATCTTCGGCAACGGTGATCGCCTTGTCCAGCGTGCGGACATATTCCTTGGCACTTTCAAAGGTCGGCTCGTCCGTGGCAATGCCGCGCACCAGTTCCACCAGCTTCATGACCGGCACCGGGTTCATGAAATGGATGCCCATGAACTGTTCTGGGCGGTCTGTTGCCGAAGCAAGGCGGGTGATGGAGAGCGAAGACGTGTTGGTGGCGAGAAGCGCTTCTGGTTTTAGAACCGGGCAAACCTGCGCGTAAATCTTGCGCTTGGTTTCCTCATGCTCCGTCGCAGCCTCGATCACCAGATCCATTGCGGCCAGATCGTTGATATCGGAGGAGCCGCCAATGCGCGAAAGTGCCGCCTTGCGGTCGTCATCGGCCATCTTGCCATTGCTGACCTGCCGGGCAAGGTTGCCGTTGATCGTCGCGAGACCGGCTTCGATGCGATCCTTGGCGAGGTCGTAGATATGAACCTTGTAGCCCGCCAGTGCAGACACATGCGCAATACCGCAGCCCATCTGACCGGCTCCAATGATACCGATATTCTTGATTGGGGCGGCCATGATGTGTCTCTCCTGTGGGATGTGCTTGGTGCGCGTCATATTGCGCGGGATGTTACGCATATTACCGTAAAACAAAAGCGGCGCGTTTAGAAAAACGCGCCGCTTTCATGATTGTTATGATCAAAGCGCTTTTTCGAGCTCTGGCAGCGCGTCGAACAGATCAGCCACGAGGCCGTAATCCGCAACCTGGAAGATCGGCGCTTCCTCATCCTTATTGATGGCAACGATGACCTTCGAGTCCTTCATGCCAGCCAGATGCTGGATGGCGCCGGAAATGCCTGCGGCGATGTAAAGCTGCGGAGCAACGACCTTGCCGGTCTGGCCGACCTGCCAGTCGTTCGGAGCATAGCCCGCATCCACGGCCGCGCGTGATGCGCCAACGGCTGCACCCAGCTTGTCCGCGACAGGAAGCAGGACTTCCTTGAACTTTTCCGAAGAACCGAGCGCGCGGCCACCGGAAACGATGATCTTGGCAGACGTCAGCTCCGGGCGGTCGGAAGATGCGAGAGCGTCCGAAACGAAGGACGAGACTGCCGGGTTTTCAGCAGCAGCGACGGTTTCAACGGAAGCCGAACCGCCAGCCTGTGCCGGAGCAAAGGTCGAGGTGCGAACGGTGATGACCTTTTTCGCGTCGCTGGCCTGTACGGTCTGGATGGCGTTACCGGCATAGATCGGGCGCTTGAACGTATCGGCGGAGATGACTTCGATGATTTCAGAAATCTGCGCCACATCCAGAAGGGCCGCCACGCGAGGCAGGACGTTCTTGGCGGATGCCGTGGCAGGCGCGATGATGACGTCATAGGAAGCGCTGAGCGAAACAAGCAATGCCGCGAGTGGTTCTGCCAGCTGGTTGGCATAGGATGCGTCGTCGGCCAGCAAGACCTTTGAAACGCCGGACAGCTTGGCGGCTTCGTCAGCAGCGGCCTTGGCGTTGGAACCGGCGACCAGCACGGTCACATCGCCGCCAATCTGTGTTGCCGCCGTCAGTGTCTTTGCCGTCTGGTCGGAAAGGGTTGCGTTGTCGTGTTCTGCCAGAAGAAGAATGGCCATGGTAAAATCTCCCTATCCGAATTCTTAAAGGACGCCGTCGGCCTTGAGCTTCGATACGAGCTCGGCCACCGAACCAACCTTCACGCCAGCCTTGCGGCCTGCGGGCTCCTCGGTCTTTAAGACCTTGAGGCGAGGTGCGATATCGACGCCGAAATCGGCAGGCGTCTTCTTGTCGAGCGGCTTTTTCTTTGCCTTCATGATGTTTGGCAAAGACGCATAGCGTGGTTCATTGAGGCGAAGGTCTGTTGTGACGACGGCGGGAAGCTTCAGTTCCACCGTCTGCAAGCCGCCATCCACTTCGCGGGTTACGGCAACCTTGCCGTCGGAAGGCTCGACCTTGGAGGCGAATGTGCCTTGTCCCCAGCCGAGAAGCGCTGCCAGCATCTGGCCGGTCTGGTTGCTGTCGTCATCGATGGCCTGTTTGCCGACGATGACAAGGCCCGGAGCTTCGGCTTCAACGACACCCTTCAAAAGCTTGGCGACGGCCAGCGGCTCTACGGCTTCATCGGTCTCGATCAGAATGGCGCGGTCAGCACCCATGGCCAGTGCCGTGCGGAGCGTTTCTTCCGCCTTGGCAGGACCGATGGAAACGACGACGACCTCTTCCGCCTTGCCAGCTTCCTTCAGGCGAAGGGCTTCTTCGACGGAAATCTCATCGAAGGGGTTCATCGACATCTTGACGTTGGCAAGCTCAACGCCTGAACCATCCGCCTTGACGCGAATCTTGACGTTGTAGTCCACCACACGCTTCACAGGGACGAGGATTTTCATCGATAACCTTCCTTCAACTCCTGACCGCAAAGCGAGACGCCGAACGGTCCTCCAGATAATCAAGTTGCGACATGGATACGCATTTTTCCCGTAATTTCAACGGAGCAATGCTCATGATCTCATGCACGTTGCGGATATCTTACGTTAACGTGAACGTAAATATCAATCCTTGTGACAATCTTCATCGAATACCATCGAAAGGTCGTTCCGTTTGCGACACGACAGAGGCTTGTGGGCCCTGATTTTTATGTTCGACGGCGCGCGGCGTGACTATGGAGCGGTCAAACAGCGGCACGCCCTTTCTTCGCAGAAACAGCACGAGGATCGCGCCTGCAATAATGCCGCCCACATGCGCACCCCAGGAGACGCGCTCCTGAAAACCGAAGGCGAACATGAAGAATTGCTGCCCAACCCATAGCGCCAACGGAATGAAGGCGGGCAGGGGAATAGGAATGCGCATGAAGACGAGGATCCACACCCGCACCTTGGGATGCAGCAGCAGATAGGCCGCAACAACACCGGACACCGCACCGGACGCGCCAATGAGCGGGGCTTCCGATGCAGGCTCGACAAGGCCGTGGAAGAGTGCGCCTGCGACGGCGCAGGCTATGTAGAACAGCAGGAAGCGCAGATGGCCGAATGCGTCCTCGACATTATCGCCAAACACCCAAAGGAAGACCATGTTGGAGGCAAGGTGCCAGAAATTCAGATGTAAGAACGCATAGGTCAAAACGGTCGCATCATCAGGCACGATTTGCAGCGCGGGCTCTAGGTAAGCATAGTCGAAGACGACTGCGGGAATGAAGCCGAGACCAAGGGCCGCGGCATTGGCGGCCTCATTGCTTGCAAGAGCGCCCGTCAGCAGCCAGACGAGAACATTGAGGCCGATCAGCGACAGGGTCACATATTGCAGCTTGATGTGCTTGAGCGAATTCGCATCGTGCAATGGAATGAACATGCGAAAACGCCCTTGCTTGACCTAGCGGTTCTGACCGGGAACCCAGAGAATATCGGGCATCTCCGAGTTCGTCGCATCATTGGCAAAGCGGGCCGCGACAAACAGGAAGTCGGATAGACGGTTGATGTATTTGAGCGCTGCGCTGCTCACCACTTCGCCCTCCATCTGCGCCAGCTCCACCATTTGCCGCTCTGCGCGGCGTGACACGGTGCGGGCAAGATGCAGATAGGCGGCGGCGGGCGTTCCACCCGGTAGAACGAAGGATTTCAGCGGTGAAAGACCGGCATTCAATGCGTCGATCTCGTTTTCCAGCCGCGTGACCTGCGCTTCAACGATCCTCAACGGCTCATAGGACAGGGTCTCGCCTGTATCAGGCGTTGCCAGATCGGCACCAAGGTCGAAAAGGTCGTTTTGCACGCGAAACAGCATCGCATCGAGTTCAGTAAGGCCGGATGTGTGCAGCCGGGCTACGCCGATGGCGGAATTCGTCTCGTCAACCGTTCCATAGCTTTCCACGCGCAGATCATGCTTGGTCCGTCGTGGTCCTGAAACGAGAGCAGTCGTGCCGTCATCGCCGGTGCGGGTGTAAATCTTGTTCAGCTTGACCATTTTTGCCTCTCGCCCCTATCGCCCGCCGCCCGTCAGCCACAGGGTCAGCATGATGAGGATGATGGCGATGGCCTGCAGCAAAAGCCGCAGCTGCATCAATTTGTTGGATTTATTGGCATCCGTGCCTTTGAGCATGTTGAACAGCCCGCGTATCAGCACAAGCACCACCAGACCCATGACGATGGCTGCAAGAACCATGGTGAAACTCGACATGCTCTACCCTCCCGAAATGCCGTGACCTTGAATGCGTTGTAGCTGATTGAGGCGTGAAAGCGCTAGTCGAACTTGCGCAGCAATCGGTAAAACAAATCGGCGGGCACAAGCCGTTTCAAAATCATTGCCTGCTTGGCTGGGGTGGTGATGACGTAGTGGGTTTTTGGACGCCGCGCCGTCAAGGCATGCTTCAATTCCCTGTAAACGGCATCTGGACCAAGCTTGTGCTTGTTTTTCGGCCCGCTGCCATCCAGCCGCGCAAGCTGGCGCTTATAATCTTGCGCATGGGCAGAATTCTCAAGGTCGATATTGCCCTTGATATGCGCCAGTGCCGTCGCAGTAAATTTCGAGGCTATGGGGCCAGGCTCGATGAGGCTGAGGTGAATGCCGCTGCCCTGAAGCTCCATGCGAAGCGTAACGCCCAGCCCTTCGAGAGCGAATTTCGACGCCGTATAGGCGCCGCGATAGCGGTAAGGCACGAGACCGAGAATGGATGAACAATGGACGATGCGCCCGTGTCCCTGCCTGCGCATGAAGGGGATGACGCGGCATGTCAGATCGTGCCAGCCAAAGACATTGGTTTCGAACTGCTGGCGCAGAACATCGACGGATAAGTCCTCTACCGCGCCGGGCTGACCATAGGCACCATTGTTGAAGAGCGCGTCGATGCGCCCACCGGTTCGTGCCGCGACCTCATCCACCAGGGCGGCGATGGTTTCCGGCTTGGTGTAATCCATCAGCAGCGTCTCGATGCCACTGCGTTCCAGCGCAATCATGTCTTCCATGCGCCGGACCGTGGCAAACACTCGCCAGCCATCCTTGTGAAGCGCTTCGGCACAATAAGCGCCGATGCCGGAGGAGCAGCCGGTGATGATGATGGCCGGTTTTTCGGACATGGAATAGGTTTCCTCGGGCAGGACGTGTTATAAAAAATGCCTAGAAAAGGGTAGGGTGAATTTCAGTAGTGCACAATTCTTCTTTTCAAGTGGAACCGGCGCGTGGTCTCATGCGCTGTATAAGCATGACTGACTTCCCATATCTCGCCATGGGTTACAAATGAAATGCCGATTGAGGAGGTGACATGGTTGCCGCGTTGGACATTGTCCGAAAAGTCGCCTTCGATGCCTATTTTCACTTTGCCGAGGATGACGGCTGGGCGATGGCGAGCCATGTCGCGCTTTCCATTCTGCTCGCCCTGTTTCCGTTTCTGATTTTCGGAACGGCGCTGGCTGGTTTTTTGGGTGCTGACCAGTTTGCCGAAACCGCCGTCCATATCATCTTCGACACATGGCCAGCCGCCATTGCTGCGCCGCTTGCCGCGCAGGTGCAACAGGTGTTGACCATTCCGCGTGGCGGACTGCTGACGATTTCGGTTCTCGCTGCCGCCTATTTCGCGTCCAATGGTGTAGAAGCGCTGAGAATATCTCTCAACCGTGCTTACCGGGTCAGCGAAACACGCTGGTGGTACGTGACCCGCCTGCTCAGCCTGTTTTATGTGGTCATCGCGGTGACCACCTTCGCCGCTATCAGCATTGTTCTCGTTGCCGTGCCGGTGGCGCTGTCCTTTGCGGAAACGCGCTTTCCCTTGTTGAAAGATGTTCTGGTCACGGTCTCCAATCTCGGACTTTACGGCACGATCATTGTTCTGGCCGTCGGCCTTTCAGCCGCGCATCTGTGGCTTCCCGCCGGACGCCGCCGCATCTGGGATGTTCTGCCGGGTATTGTTCTGACGCTGATCTTCTGGGTCATCGGCGCGGCGATCTTTGCCTATTATCTGGCGACCTTCGCCAATTATGCGGCGACCTATGCCGGTCTTGCCTCTGTTATGATCGTACTCGTCTTTCTCTATATGGTGGGCGTCATCTTCATGCTGGGGGCCGAGGTGAATGCGGCGCTGATGAAATATCGCATCAGGCATGTCATCAAGGCAGGCATTCACAATGGCAGCCTGAGAGAAGCGCTAGATGCCGAGGAGGCTGCGGATATCTGACGGTGTGTGGCCCTGCTGGCGCAACGCCTGAAGGCCCGTGCTGCTGATGCTCTTAGAGAGTTTCCGACCCTTGTCGTCCAACACCAGCCGGTGGTGGTGATACTCCGGAACCGGCAGGTTCAGCAGATGCTGGAGCAATCGATGGACTGATGTCGCGGCAAACAAATCCATGCCCCGCACGACATGGGTTATACCCTGCAAGGCATCATCCAGCACCACGGACAGATGATAGCTGGACGGTGCATCGGACCGGGACAGGATGACGTCTCCCCACGCTGCCGGATCGGCCTTGATGATTGCCCTCTCGCCGCTACCGGTATCGGCCCATTCCAGTGAATGCCCAAGGTGAGAGATGGCCTTGCCCATATCCAGACGCCAGGCGTGCTGAACGTTTGACGAAAGTCGTGCTGCGACTTCCTCCGCGGGCCTTTGCTTGTCGAACGGTGGATAGAGCGCCGCGCCATCAGGGTCGCGTGGCCAAATCTGTCCGTTGGACTCGTAGTTTCTGACGAAAGCTTTCGTCTCGCTACGGCTCATGAAGGACGGATAGGCCAGTCCCATCCCGATCAACGTCTCCAGCCCTTGGCGATAATCCGCAAAATGGTCGGATTGCCTGCGCACGGGCTCCTCCCATGAAAGGTCAAGCCATCTCAGGTCCTCGTAAATTCCCTGTTCGAGTTCCGGCGTGCAGCGCGTGAGATCGATATCTTCGATGCGCAGGAGAAAACGTCCGTCCACCGCTTTCGCCATGTCATGATTGAGCATGGCGGAGAGCGCATGGCCCAGATGCAGCCGCCCATTTGGACTTGGCGCAAAACGAAAAACCGGCTTTTGACCTGAAAGCGAAGACATGGTTTCTTCTGCCACGGTTTCCGGTGCTTCGCCAAGACGAAGTCATGCGTGTTGGGGTGCGGTGGTCAAAATCATTCGAAATGCTGCTGACATCGAGGAAGGGCTGAAAGCCCTTGTCCTCATAGACCCGCGGCTGGAGCGCGTCGCCGAGCGGGCGGGGCCGCTGCCGTTACGGCTGAGCGAGCCCGGTTTTGCGGGGCTCGCCCATATCATCGTATCGCAGGTCGTGTCCCGCGCCAGCGCCGATGCCATCTGGCGACGAATGCTGGATGAGGTTGGCGAGGTGACGGCGCAGAATTATCTGTCCGTATCGTCTGCGGACGTACCGCGCTTTGGCCTTTCCCGTGCAAAAGCGCGAACACTTCATGGCGTTGCCACCGCTACCGTCGATGGAAGGCTTGATCTCGAATCTCTGAACCTGCTGGATGATGCGAGCGCATTTTCAGCTTTGACCGCGCTGAAGGGCGTCGGTCCATGGACGGCACAGGTTTATTTGATGTTTTGTGGCGGGCACTCGGACATCTTTCCGTCCGGCGATGTGGCGCTACAGGCAGCCGTGGCCCATGCGCTTGGCATGAAAACCCGCCCGAGTGCCAAACAACTGGCAGAAATGGCAATGTTCTGGTCGCCCTGGCGGTCTGTCGCGGCCCGGCTTTTCTGGGCCTATTATGCGTCCATGACGCGGCGCGATGTCTTGCCGATTGCCTGAAATAAGCCTTTCTTTCAGCGCTTCATTTATAGGCTTCACAATCCTGTAACAACAGACCTAATATACAAGTGCAGATGCCGAATCGATCAGGAGACGCCCTTGACGATTGCAGTTTCACCACAGGCCCTGCCCGCGCTCGTTCTGAACGCAGACTACAGGCCGCTGAGTTATTATCCCTTGTCGTTATGGTCCTGGCAGGACGCGATCAAGGCCGTATTTCTTGACCGTGTGAACATCATTGCAGAATATGATCACGCGGTATGTTCGCCTAGTTTTTCCATGCGGCTGCCGAGTGTCGTCAGCCTGAAGACCTATGTGCAGCCGACGCGAAATCCCGCCTTCACACGCTTCAACGTGTTTTTGCGTGACAAGTTCGAGTGCCAATATTGCGGTTCGAAAGACGATCTGACGTTCGATCACGTCATCCCGCGTGCCCATGGCGGTGAAACGACGTGGCTGAACGTCGTCGCGGCCTGCTCACCCTGCAATCTGAAGAAAGGCAGCAAGCTGCCGAAGATTGCAGGCATGTTCCCGCACCAGAAGCCTTATCAGCCGACGGTGCAGGATTTGCACAATAATGGCCGTTCTTTCCCACCCAACTATCTGCACGAAAGCTGGATGGATTATCTCTACTGGGATACCGAATTGCAGCCTTGATCGGCTCAGGCGCTCTTCCGGGTCGCACCGAAAAACGCGATGCCCGCAAGAAAGATGCTTGCGATTACGTTCCAGCCCGCAAAAGACAGGCCGAGAACGCGCAGTGCGGCGTCGTTGCAGGATGGCGGCTTGATGGCATTGAGGTCGTTCAGCAGGCTACCGGCATTGGTCGTAACCGATGGGGCACCCGTCGAGCAGGTGATCGGACCAGGCCAGAAACCCCATTCCACGCCCGAATGATACACGCCAAGGCCAGCGCCGATCAGCATGGCGATGCCGATCAGAGCAAGCGCAGACCGTGTCAGCCACACCGGCAGCTTGAACAGGCTGGCGGCAATGGCCAGAATGCCGACTGGAATGGCGTAATAATAAGGGTCTCGCTGCAAAAGGCAGAGTGCACAGGGGGTGTAACCGCCAATATGCTGGAAGCCTAGCGCCGATCCCACGGTGAAGATCATTCCCACCGTAACCAGAATGGCCGACATGCTACGGTTCTTCTCTGCAGAAGCTGCACTTTCCATGGTCTGTCCTTACATTCGACGCAAGATTTGAAACAAGTGATTGGGTAAAAAACAAGGCGGGCTGCGGACATTATTAAAGTCCGCCCAATGCCTCTAATCCAGTCTCAAGCCGCTTGCAAATCCTTCATCGAATGCCGTGATACCGCTTCTGAGCAAAGTTTCGTGAATTCGAGATTTTCGCAAAAATCTGTTGACCTCACATGCCCGGTTCGTATAGTCCGCCGCATACCAAGGAATGAGATTCCAAAGTTGCCCCTTTGGCGGAATTGGTAGACGCGCCTGACTCAAAATCAGGTTCCGAGAGGAGTGCTGGTTCGATTCCGGCAAGGGGCACCACTATTCAAAAATAGCATTGTTTTTCCTGTATAATTTTCGAAAAGCGTTCAAGGTTTTTCAAATACCCTAAAAAGCTGGACACCTTTGTTCCCCCTTTTTCTTCTCCAGAGGCTTTTGCGGCCTTTTGCGAGTTCTGGGCTGACGTACCTAAACGGTATTCCCGCCGTGGCGGACGCAGGGTGAAAGCCAGTGCTAACGTCACGCCAAACGGCGGGAAAAATAATCCATAAATTCCATAGAAAAAGAACAGGCAGTCTTTCTATCAAGCGAGACATTGGTAGTCTGTATGGCATGATATTCATCAAAAATCGGAAAGGGACCGCTTGATGATCACAACATGTAGCACCAGGCGCGGCCTTTAAACGAAGCGGCCGCAGCGGATTGAGTATCGGGCCGCATTGGTCCCACCGTTTCATTCCAGCGGCATAGCGACAGTTTCATCCCAACTTCAAAACAGGCGTGGTTCGCTCGGCACAACTTGTCCCGCGAAGGAGCAACTGTGCGCTCTAGCTCTGCCAGGCCGTCTGTGATCACAGCAACGCGACAACGCATTCATATTCAGGAAACATACATGACCGACCGTTCTTCTCTGCTTTCTCTTTCCCGCCGTCGCCTGTTGATTACGACAGCAGTTGCGGCCGCAGCGGCTTTGGTTTCCCCGGCAGGTTTCAATCCCGCTCTTGCGACCGAAACTCCACGCGATGGCGGCGACATCACCTTTTTGATCGACTCTCTCGGCGATACCTGGATACCCAACAACAGTGCGATCTCAAGCTTTCAGGGCCATATCTGGGGTCATGTGGCTGACAAGCTTGTTTATGTCGATGCCGAGGGCAAGGTCAGCCCGTGGCTGGCGGAGCGCTGGGAGCAGAACGACAAGGCGACCGAATTTACGCTTCATCTGAAGAGCGGTGTAACCTTCTCTGATGGCACGCCGCTGGATGCTGCTGCCGTCGTTGCTAATCTCGACATCTGGTATGCCGGGCGCAAGAAGGAAGGCATAAACCCTATCGGCCTTTTCCCGAAAACCTATGAGCGCGCGGAAGCTGTCGATGCAGCAACAGTGAAGGTGTTCTTCAAGGCGCCGACACTTGGATTTATTCCGACGCTCGGTTATCACGGTTCGATCCTGATCTCCCCGAAAACCATTGCGCAACCGGCAACCGAACAGGCCGATCTCAGCAAGACTTCCGGCAGCGGCCCCTATGTGGTCGAATCCTGGAAAGAGGGTGACCATGTCACGCTGAGAAAGCGCAAGGACTATAATTGGGGTCCGCAGGCTGTTGGTCACACCGGTCCGGCCTTCCTCGATTCCATCACTTACAAGCTGGTTGTTGAACCATCGCTGCGGGTGGCCTCGGTCCAGTCCGAACAGGCAGACGTTGCCTATAATGCGTCTCCTCAGGAACTGAAGTCGCTGAAGGAAGAAGGTTTCACCGTTGCCACGCCGCGTTATCTCGGTTTCGTCAATGGCTGGGCGGTCAATACCAAGCACGCGCCCTATGATGATGTGAAGGTGCGTCAGGCGCTGCAGGCCGGTATCAACCGTCAAGAAATCATCGACACCGTCTATACGTCGGACTGGAAGCTGGCGACCTCCTTCATCCAAAGCAATGTGCCTGGCGCTTCCGACCAGAGTGCGCTTTTGGCCTATGATCCGGCCAAGGCAGAGAAGCTTCTGGACGAAGCCGGTTGGATCAAGGGTGCCGGTGGCATCCGCGCGAAGGACGGCAAGCCGCTTGTGCTGACGATCCACTCCAACCCCTATCTGGCCACATCACGCTCGGTCGATGAGTTGATTGCCCAGCAGCTTGGAAAGCTCGGCTGGAAGGTCGAAATCCGTGCGTATGATGTTGTCACTTTTGGTGAAAAGGTGAAATTCGGCGGTGCTGCCGTTCCCGCCTATGAGGTGACGCGCAGCTTCATCGATGCCGGAACGGTCGCAAGCATTCTGACCAACGCCAACAATGGCGAGAACTGGTTTGCTCTCGATGACCGCGACGCTACGCTGAACGGATTGCGCGACAAGATCGCCGCTGCCGGATCGCTGGATGAGAGAACACCGTTGCTGAGCGAATTGCAGCATTATGTTCTGGAGCAGGGATATTTCGTCCCACGCACGCAGATCGTCCAGCGGATCTATGTGCAATCACCCAGGCTCAAGGGCGAGGTCTATAACGGCGTCGCCTATGCCAGCTACTACACGGCTTACCTTGCAGACTGAGACGTTTTGAAACCGTTCCATCTGAAAGGAGTGCCGGTGTGAGCAACAGCTATCTGACCTATGCCGCAAAGCGGCTTGGCCAAGCGGTGATCGTCATCTTGCTGGCCTATGTCCTGACATTCGTGGTCGTCAGCATTTTGCCCGGCGACCCGATAACCAGCGTGCTGCGCAACCCGCAAAACGGATTTACCGAAGAGCAGATTGCGGAAATCATAGCGGCTCAAGGGCTGGACCGACCGGTGCTGGTGCAGCTCTGGTCTTCCCTTTCCGGCTTTCTGACCGGGGATCTCGGTCTTTCGATGCGCTCCAGCCGTCCAGTGGTGACCTTGATTGCGGAGGTCTTGCCATCGACGCTCATTCTTGCCTCCGCAGGCCTTGCGGTTGCGCTGATACTGGCAATTGCGGTGGCCTATCGGACGCAATTCGTGCCCAAACGTTACGGCCAGGGGCTGCTACGAGGCTTCCCGTCGCTGTTCCTCTCGGTGCCAAATTTCGTGATCGGTCTGGCCTTGATCCATATTTTCGGTTTTCAGATCGGCCTCTTCCGCGTCATCAATCCTGATAGCTTCTGGGCCACCCTGTTTGCGGCGATTGCGCTGGGCATTCCGGTTTCCGCACAGATCGCAGAGGTGCTGATTGCCAATCTAGACCGGGAGGCGGAGCAGGAATATGCGACGGTTGCCCGCAGCCGTGGCATCGGGCGCACGCGCCTGTTTGCTAAACACCTGCTCAAACCCGCCTCGCTGCCGGTTGTCACCGTCATCGCACTGACCATCGGCGAATTGCTCGGCGGTTCGCTGATTACCGAAACGGTGTATGGCCGCACCGGCATTGGCAGTCTGGTGCAGCGTGCGGTCAGCACGCAGGATTTGCCGGTCTTGCAGGCTGTGGTGTCGCTGGGCGCGGTGGTGTTCGTTCTCGTCAACCTCGTTGCTGACCTTCTTTATCCGCTGCTCGATCCACGCGTCAAAATCCTGGGCGGGCAGAAGCGCAGTCCGACCACCGCTGATGAAACCTCCATCAGTGCAGGCAAGGCGGTGACACCATGAGCCTCGTCTATAGCTCACCTTCGTCGGGCGTGGCAGCATCACGCTGGAGAACCACACTTCGAATGCCGCCTATCGTGGCAATCTCCTTTGCCATCGTTGTGCTCGTTATCGCCTGGTCGATAGCGCCCGGCCTGTTCACCAGCCACAGTCCGTTCGTCGGTGTTCCCGCTGACAAGTTGCTCGGTCCCAGCCTTGAGCATTGGTTCGGCACCGATCATCTCGGACGCGATCTCTACACCCGCGTTGTGTACGGCACGGCCTCTTCTGTAACCAGCGCATTGGTCGCTGTTGTCATAGGGGTTGTTGCCGGAGGGCTGATCGGCCTGATGGCTGGCTTCCTCGGCGGCTGGGTCGATGTCGTCCTTGCGCGCTTTGTCGATGTGCTTTTGGCCATCCCGAAATTTCTGCTCGCCGTCATCGTCGTCACCGCCATCGGTTTCGAAACGATCAATGCGGCCATCGCCACCGGCGTATCGGCAGTCGCGATCTTCGCGCGTGTTTCCCGCGCCGAGGTCATCAAGACGCGGCAGGCGACCTTTGTGGAAGCCTCGTTTCTGGCGGGTGGCTCGCGTTGGTACATTCTCTGGCGTCACATCCTGCCGAATGCGTCTCGCTCGATTTTGCCGCTCGCGGTGCTGCAATTCGGCGAATCTATTCTCATCATCGCCAGCCTCGCTTTCCTCGGCTACGGCGATCCGCCACCCGCCTCAGATTGGGGCCTGCTGATCTCTATCGGCAAGGATTACCTGAAATGGCCGTGGCTTGTTTACGCACCTGCATTCGTCACGATCTTGACCGTCCTCTCAGTGAATAGGATCAGCCGATGGCTTCGCAAAACAGACTGACCCCCACACTCGTTCATAGCAAAGTTCTGGTCCCAGTGACCAAGCAGGCAAGTCCTATCCTAAACGTCGATGGATTGTCTGTTGCCTATGGCAAACAGACGGTCGTTCGCGATGTGGACTTTAGCCTGGAGCGGGGCAAAAGCCTTGCGCTGATTGGGGAGTCGGGCTCCGGTAAATCCACCATTGCCCGCGCCGTGCTGCGGCTCTTGCCCGCTGGCGGGCAGGCAAGCGGCCATGTGCAGTTCGATGGCCGCGATTTGCTGGCTCTGCCGGAGAGGCAGTTCCGGCCCCTGCGTGGTCGAACCATCGGCTTTGTTCCGCAAGATCCGGGCAATGCGCTCAACCCGGTTCGCACAATCGGCGCGCAGGCGATGGAAGCAGCGGATTTGACGGATGAGCCGGATGCGGCCATCCGCAAGGCCCTCATTCTCGATATATTCGCGCAAGTCGGTCTCGACAATCCGCAGCGGGTCTATGATTCCTATCCGCATCAGCTCTCCGGCGGCATGCTTCAGCGCGTGTTGATCGGCCTTGCGGTGCTGCCGCGCCCGGCACTGCTGGTGGCGGATGAGCCGACATCGGCGCTGGATGTGACGATCCAGAAACGTATTCTCGATCTTCTGTCTCGCTTGCAGCACGATTTGAACATCAGCCTCCTGCTCATTACCCACGATCTTGCCATTGCGGCAGAGCGGGCCGATCAGCTGGTGGTCCTCAAAGACGGCACGGTACAGGAGGCGGGCAACACGCGGGCCGTGTTCTCCTCGCCCAACTCGGCCTATTCGAAAAAGCTGCACTCGGATGTTCCTGCGCTCAATCCGGATCGATACGCCCGGCTGCGCGATCGCGGTCTTCGGCTCGTCGGCGGCAGCGCTGAAAAGCCCAGCAAGATCGAGGTCAGGGATGTTTCGAAGACCTTCACTGTCGACGGCAAGATCACGACCGCCGTGGACAACATCTCCTTCAGCGTCGCGCCGGGAACGACCCATGCGTTGGTGGGCGAATCCGGCTCAGGAAAAACAACGACGATCCGGTTGTTGCTGGGCCTAGAGCAGCCGGATAGCGGCGAGATTTCCGTTGCGGGAGAGCGTGTTTCCGGCCGGTCGCGAGAGTCCCTGCGCGAGGTGTGGCGTCATCTCCAGCTGGTTTATCAGAACCCGTTCACGTCGCTGGACCCAACCTGGACGGTGGAGCAGCTGGTACGAGAACCTCTCGACCGCTTCAAAATAGGCACGAAACAGGAGCGTACCGAGCAGGTGCGGGAAGCGCTGTCGAATGTCGGGCTAGGCCCGCATCTGCTTGCCCGCAGGCCGGGCGCGCTTTCCGGCGGCCAGCGTCAACGCGTTGCGATTGCGCGTGCGCTGGTCCTCAAACCCGATGTCATCGTGCTCGATGAGCCGACCTCCGCCCTTGATGTTAGCGTTCAGGCAGAAATTGTCGAGGTTCTGCTCTCGTTGCAGGCCAAGCTGGGTCTGACCTATGTCTTCGTGTCCCATGATCTGGCGCTCGTGCGGCAGCTTGCTCACACCGTCTCGGTCATGCAGCGCGGGAGCATCGTGGAACACGGGCTGGTCCGTGACATCTTCGGCAATCCGCGCCATGCCTATACCGCGACCCTGCTGGAATCGATCCCCGCCGGTATCCACGCGCCGTCCGAAGTGCCGCAATCCGCTGTGCGACGCGTTGCCCGCAAGGAGCAGATCGCATGACCATTGCCCTGTCGAGCCCAACATTATCGGCTTCATTTCGTCCAAAGCATCGCCTGGGTTTCAACACAAGGGTGTCTTTTAGCGACGATACTGGCCCGGCGCAGGGGCTGAAAGACGGGATCAGGCTTTTCGTGGAAGCAGAGCGGCTGGGTTATCAATCCGGCTGGGCCTATCAACGGCACTTCGACCATTATCTATCATCACCGCTTCCATTCTTTGCGGCAGTGGGCCAGCATACGAGTTCGATCACGCTGGGCTCTGCCGTCATTCCCATGCGGTATCAGGACCCGATCCTGCTGGCCGAAGCGGCTGGAACCACGGATTTGCTGATCGGCGAGCGGCTGGAACTGGCCATTTCCACCGGTGCCAACGGTGCTTTCGATGCCGTTTTCGGCACCGTTGATACCGATGCGCGCACGGAAGCAAAGCGGCGGCAGGCACGTTTTCTGGCGGCGATTGCAGGTGAGGTTCTTCACACCGTTACCGAGCCGGGCCAAGGCGCGCCGCAGGGTGCAGAATTGCGGGTCACGCCGCACAGCCCCACGCTTCGATCCCGCATTCGGCAGGGCTCTGCCAGCGTCGGTTCGGCCATACAGGCGGCAGAACTCGGTATCGGTCTGATTTCCGGCACCGTTCAGCATGATCAGGAAGAGGGCGAGACATTCGGGCAATATCAGGCCCGCATCATCGAAACCTACCGGACGACATGGCGCAAGATATGGGGGACGGAGCCGCCGCCGGTTGCCGTGGCCGCCTCGATCCTCGTCGGCGCCACCGCCGAATTGCGTGACAAATACGCGGCCTATGATCTGGAGCGTCGCACCAAGGGCATCGCGGCATCCCGCCCCAAAGGCGCGCTTGAGCCGCCCGGCCAACCCAAGGGCGCACAAATTTCACCCGTATTTCAGGGCACCCCCGATCAGGTCATCGAAGCGGTTTACAACGACCCCGGCCTTGCCGCTGCCGATGAAATCGTACTGTTCCTGCCGCCGGCTTTCGGGCTTGAAGAGAATTTGCGGTTGCTGACCGATCTCTCCGAAACGGTAGCCCCAGCCTTCGGATGATCACCGGGTCCATCACGCCAATAACCTTCACCCGTGATTGAGACGAGAAAGCTCTGCCTGCAAAGGCGGAGCTAAGGTCATTTCGTGCGTCGCTGCACTCTGGATCGATGGAACTATCGACCCTTACTCCTGTTACCTCTGCATAAGGAGATATGACATGGATAAGAAGACTTCAAAAACAGGGCCAGAGCAGGATGCAAAAGGTCAATATGCACCCTCTCAGGCGGATGGAAAAAGCTCTGGCGTCGCCAGCGCCAAGCCGACGGTCATAACCGGATCAGAAGACGCGACCGAACATCGTGGTCCTCCAGGCGAGAAAAAATCTGGTAAGGATTGGGATATCAATTTTGACGATACGGCTGACGATAAGTCCTGAGTTGATTGGGTCATGCTTGCAATGTTTTCAGGCAGATCACCAGTTGAATCTATGCCGCAGAACTTTTGCTTAAGCTGAGTTAATTCCCTCTAATAAATATATTTATAATATGTATTTTGTTTTTGCCGCTCGGGCGTTTGCAGCAGGTACCTTTGCAAAATCCGAGCGGTGACTTCGGTTCGCGGAGCTTTTTTAAGTTCGCTGTAGGCGGAAGTCCTATGATGCCAAGAAAATCCCTGATCGGCGCCAAAAGCCAACATCCGCTAGGTTTTTAGTCTGAAGCAATCATGTGAATTTGCTATAGCAAGAACCCCTAAAACATATATTAGCATATAAATTCCTTGTATCATCTTATCACTTGCGCTAACTCATCATGTGAGTTTGGGCTGATGCTGTCCGTGCGTTGCCCTGGGAGAAACTTGGGAGGCGTGAATGCATAGGAAGTCTTTAAAGGCGTTGCTGCTTGGCTGCGCTGTCATGTGTGCGGGTGTCGGTTCGGCGCAGTCTCAGACCATCAGTGTCTGGTCCAGACAAACGGATGAATCGCTCAGCGTTTTGAAAGCACTGACGGATGCGTTCACCGCAGAAACAGGCATCAAGGTCGAGACATTCAATACCGGCATTGATTTCGAGCAGCGGCTTGCGCGCGCTGCCGCCGGTCGCACGCTGCCGGATATCGTGTTGAACGATACGACGGCAATGGGCCAGATGCGGCAGATGGGTATTCTCGAAACCATTGATCCCGCCAAGATCGCAGGCAGTCAGGATGTGTCGCCCTCCGCCTGGGATGGTGCCAAGGCGAATGATGGCAAGACATATTCGGTGCCGTTTTCGGCGCAGTCCTTTGCCATGTTCATCCGCAAGGACTGGCGCGAAAGGCTGAACATGCCGCAGCCCAAGACCTGGGATGATGTGCGCAAGCTGGCCGAAGCCTTTACCAACAAAGACCCTGACGGCAATGGCAAGGCCGATACTTTCGGCATGGCTATCCCTGGATCGACAACGCGCGGCTACGCAAGCTGGTTCATGAGCAGCTTCATCTGGCAGGCGGGTGGCGATTACGTCAAACAGGCCCCGGATGGTTTCATTCCAACGCTGAATACGCCGCAGGTTGCTGAGGCGCTGACCTATGTGCGCGGCATGATCTGCGACAGGCTTGCTCAGCCGGGCGCCATCAACGCCACCACTGGCGATACGCTGCCGACCTTCCGCTCCGGCCAGACCGGTATCTTCATTTCGGGCCCGTATCACATTCCGCAGCTAGATGCCGAGCCCGGCAAGGATGTTGTCGAGGTGGTGATGATGCCTGCCGGTCCCGGCGGTATCGCCTCTCTGTCCGAGGGCACCAGCGCCTATCTGTTGAAGAGCGTGAAGGATGTTGATGCCGCCAACAAATTCCTTTCCTTCCTGATTTCACCGAAAGGTCAGGAAATCGCCATGGCGCAGGGGTCTGGCAAGACGCCGATCGTTCGTTTGCCTGTTAATACCAAGGTTGACGTCAATGCGGTTCGCAATGACCCGCGCTGGATGGTCTTCAAGGAAACCTTCGACAAATACGGCCACTATATGCCCGCCGTTCCAAACTGGACGGCGATCCGCACGGTTACCGGTGAAGGCTTCAACCGTATTCTGGCGCAGTGCGATGCCGATGTGGCGAAGGAACTGGAAGCCCTGAATACCCAGGTTGCGACAGAATTGAGCGGGCAGAACGCCCTTTCCGCTTCCAAGCAATAATGGCTTCCTTGCGTCTCTGCACATGCAGAGGCGCAACGGCAAAGCCTTGTCTTTTGAGGTGAACATGTCCGCCACACCACAGACATCAGCTGTTGGAACAGTTACTCGTCCAACCGGTGCCAAGCGCCGTCGCTCCCGGAAACGTCTTGGCGCAACATTGACGCCATGGCTGTTTCTGGCGCCCGCGCTGATCATTTTCACATGGTTCAAGTTCTACCCGATGGTATCGGGCTTCTCCATGTCCTTCTATGATGTCCAGTTCTACTCGGATAGCAAATGGGTGGGCCTGGATAATTTCTACAGGGCATTCAACGACCTGGCCCTGCGTGCGGCCGTCATCCACACCACGATCTACGTCATCGTGGCAACGCTGTCGGCCTCTTTCATCGCCTTCTTTATGGCCTTGGCATTGGAAGGACCTGCACGACACCTTAGTATTATCCGTACGGCGGTTTTCCTGCCTGCCATCACCAGCGTGGCCATCATTGCGGAGATCTGGCGCATATTGTTCAATTCCGCCGATTACGGCTTGGTCAATTCGCTGATTGGCTTTTTCGGCATCGCGCCGCAAGGCTTTCTCAGCGATCCGAACCAGGCGCTTTGGGTTCTGATCCTCATGAGCGTCTGGAAAAGCGCACCCTATGACATGGTGATCTTCGTTGCCGGTCTCGTGGGTGTGAACCGGGAGCTTTACGATGCAGCCAGTGTGGATGGTGCGAGTGTGTGGCGCAAGCTTTGGCATGTGACGCTGCCGGGTATCATTCCTTCGATATCGGTCGTGTTGATGCTGTCCTTTATCCGTGGTTTCCGGGTGTTTGCCGAAGTCTACGCGACGACGGGCGGGGGCCCGGCCGGATCTACCTCCACCATCATGACGCATATCTACAAGGTGGGGTTTGAAGAGCTGAATTACGGCTACGCGTCTGCCGTCTCGCTCATGCTGCTGGTGTTCACGGTTCTGCTGACGCTGCTGCACATGACCATCAAATCCAGACTTACCCGTTGATGAGGCGATAGATGAAAACTCCCTTCTGGCTCACCGTGATCCGGTATGTTCTCTACGCGGTCCTGCTCATTGTTTTCGTGGGTCCGTTCTGGGGCGCGCTTGTGACGGCCTTCAGCGGCGTCAGCCTGAAGCCGGGCGAATTGACGCTGATTCCGCACAGCCCGACGCTGGAGAATTTTCGCATCGCCATCTTCGATATGAAGGTCTGGCGCTACCTCACCAACTCCGTCATCGTCGTTATTGTCGGCACTGCTTTGCAGGTCACAGTCAGTGCGCTGGCCGCTTATGCGCTTGCCCGCAAGAAATTCCGGGGTGCGGCTGTCGTCAGCCTGCTCATTTTGTGCACGCTCATGCTGCCCGAAGAGGTCATCGCCATTCCGCTCTATCTGGTGATGCAGAAGGAACTGCCTGTTATCAACGTCTCCATCTACAACACCTATTTGGCGATGATCTTGCCGGTCGTCGGCTGGGCGTTCTCGATCTTCATGCTAACGGAGTTCATGCGGGCCATTCCGCTCGAACTCGAAGAGGCCGCGCGCATCGATGGTGCGAGTGAGTGGCAGATTTTCTACCGTGTCATTCTTCCTCTGGTCCGGCCAGCGCTGGGCACCGTTCTGATCTTCGGCTTCATCATGATCTGGGATCAGTATCTGCTGCCGCTGATCGTGGTCAACGACAAGGATTTGATGACGCTGCCGGTCGCGCTCGGGTCTCTGCGCGTGGACGATACGATCACGCCAAACATTCTCGTGGCGGCAACGCTTGTGGCTATGGCGCCCAGCGTCATCGTCTACCTCCTGCTCCAGCGGCAATTCAATCGCGGCATCATGGCAGGCGCAGTCAAAGGCTAATTGCGCCCTGTGCGCCACATTATTTTAGGAGGAAAACATGGGTGCAGTTTCACTCAGGAACGTTTCCAAGTCGTTCGGTGCGGTTGATGTCATCAAGGATGTGTCGATAGACATCGAAGACGGCGAGTTCTGCGTTTTGATCGGACCAAGCGGTTCTGGAAAATCCACGCTTCTGCGCATCATCGCGGGGCTGGAAGAGGCGAGCGATGGCACAATCCAGATCGGTCAGCGAGACGTGACCGACCTTGAGCCCAAGGAGCGCGATATCGCCATGGTGTTCCAAAGCTATGCGCTTTACCCGCAAATGACGGTGCGTGAAAATATGAGTTTCGCGCTGCGACTGGCGAAACGTCCCAAGGATGAGATCAAGCAGAAGATCGATGAGGTGGCGCAGATGCTCGACCTCGGCAAACTGCTGGATCGTCTGCCGAAGGAACTGTCAGGCGGCCAGCGTCAGCGCGTTGCCATGGGACGTGCCATTGTCCGCAACCCTGCGGTCTTTCTCTTCGATGAGCCCTTGTCCAACCTCGATGCCAAGCTGCGCAGCCAGGTGCGCGGCGAAATCCGCGATCTTCATCACAAGTGGAACACGACGTCGGTTTATGTAACCCATGATCAGGTGGAAGCCATGACCATGGGGCAGAAGATCGTCGTTCTGCGCGATGGTCGGGTGGAACAGGCGGGAACACCGCTCGAGCTTTACGATCTTCCAAACAGTGTTTTCGTTGCCAGCTTCATCGGTTCGCCAGCAATCAATCTGGTAAAGGCCAAAGTCAGCGCAGATGCGGCAAGCCTGCTGTTGCAGGATGGCAAGAGCCAGTTGCCGATGCCGGGACGCTATCCAAATGCCGCAGGACGACAAGTCGTGGTTGGGGTGCGGCCGGAATATTTGGAAATCGTGCCGCGTGACAGCGCGGGCGCGTTACCAGCCACCGTGCATGCCGTGGAAACAACGGGCTCGGATACGACCGTCATTTGCGACAGCCCCGTCGGCCAAATTCTCGTTTCCTCCAAAAGCCGCAGTTCTCTGCATCTTGGGGAAGAGGTCGCTCTGAAGATTGCTGATGGAAAAGCCTTGCTTTTCGATGGTGAGACGGAGCAGCGTCTGGTGCCTGCATCCTAGCTGTTAGAGGCGCACATGCATGAAGCGGAATGTGACGATATGACAAGACAAGGCGCATCTGTTTACATGGCTGAAAGGGTTGCCCAACCCGACTGCACCGTGGGTGAGACGCCTGTCTGGGAGCCTGAACATGGGCACGTGACATGGGTCGATTCACCCGGCGCCAGCCTTTACAGAATGACCTATCCTGCCGGGCTCATGGAGCGGTTCGATCTCCCGCTCAAGGTCGGAGCTCTTGCCCTGCATCTCGGCGGCGGGTTCATCGCCTCCACGGAACGTGGTTTTGCCAAACTCGATGTCATCGATGGCAAGGTCGTTATCGACGTAGACACAGGGCCTGAACTCAAGGCCGGTTGGCGCATGAATGATGGGGCCTGCGATAGACAGGGCCGTTTCTGGTCTGGCTCGATGGCACCGGACACATCCGCGCCGGGTGCATTCGGCACACTTTTCAGCATCGGTACTGGCGGCGAGGTTCTGGAGAGGGGCGGCAGCTTCCGTACCCAGAACGGCCTTGCCTGGAGCCCGGACGGGCTTTCCATGTATGTCTCGGATTCGAACACGCTCAATCCCTATGTCATGGTCCATGATTTCGATCCCGCCTCGGGGCAATTCCAGAATGGGCGGCTGTTTGCGGATCGGGCAACATTGGGCGGACGTCCCGATGGCGCCGCGATGGATGTCGATGGCTGCTACTGGATTTCGGCGAGCGATAGTGGCCGGGTGCTGCGCATGACGCCGGATGGGCGCATCGATGCCGAAATCCATGTCGATGTGCCAAACCCGACGAATATCTGTTTTATCGGAGCGGATTTGAGAACCGCTTTTATCACGACACTCAAGGCGAATGGCACAGGGCCGGGCGGGGACGTTTACGTGGTTCAGCTTCCTTTTCAGGGCCTGACAGAACCGCGCTACGATCCCGGGTCTTTCGACCCTTAAGGCGCTGACGTTCGACTGATTCATGAATTCCAAACGGAGCAATGCAGATGTATCTCGGAACACAAATCCCCGCCCGCCATGACGATGACTACAGGGTGATGAAGCAGCTTGGTGTCAACAATATCTCGGCAACGCCGCCGGGGGATTGGCGCAGCTGGGATCGACCGACGCTGGAAGCCTTCCGTGAGAAGATCGAGAGCTTTGGGCTGATCCTCGATATGACGCAGCTGCCTATGCCATCCACGCGCGTCGATCGCGATGTTCCATGCAAGGATATCATGCTGGCAGGGCCTGAGCGCGATAGCCAGATCGACGGCATCTGCCGCCTGATTGAAAATTGCGCCGCCGCGGGCATTCCATCCGTGCGCTACAATTTCAACTATATCGGTATTCCGCGCACACCGATGGAGCCTGGCAGGGGTGGCTATATGGCGGAAGCCTTCCGGCTGGATCTGGCCAATCCCGATGAGCCGACCCCGCAGGGCATTGGCTCAATCGATGAAGATACGATCTGGGAGCGAGTGGATTATTTTCTGGAGCGGGTCGTGCCCGTTGCCGAAGCCGCCAATATCCGCCTTGCCTGCCATCCGCATGATCCCGCAACGCCACCCGGTTACATGGGCGTGACGCGCGTTCTGGGCTCTGTCGAGGGCATGAAGCGCTTTGTCAGCATGCATGAGAGCCCAGTCCACGGCCTCAATTTCTGCATCGGCACGCTGGGTGAGATGGTCGAGGATGTGTCTGAAGTGCCCGCCATCACCCGCTGGTTCGGTGAGCGTGGCAAGATCATGAACATCCATTACCGCAACATCGTCGGCAAACGCTATTCCTTCCGTGAAAGCTTCCCCGAGGATGGCGATATCGACATGCCAGCGGTTATCGATGCGCTGCGGGACACGGGTTACAAATACATGGTCATGCCGGACCACGCGCCGACGCTGTCGGGCGATAACCAGCAGCAGGTCGCATTCGCCTTCTGCTACGGCTACATCGCTGCGCTTTTGCAGACCCGTTGCTGATTTCAATGGCGGCCCGGTCAAAACGGGTCGCCTCAAAATCCTTTTCAGATAATCAGGTTGGAACCATGCCTTTCTCTCCCACCATTCGCATTGCGCCTCAGACAGAAGAGATCACCGGGAAGCTTCAATCGCTTTTCGATACGCATGAGGGACTTCTGCATATTGTGCTGGAGCCCGGTCTCCATCACTGCGGCGGTCTGCGCCTGCGCTCCAATCTCACGATTGAGATATTGGAGGGAGCGGAGCTGCATTTTATTCCGAGCTATGATGCCTATGCGCAAACCACTGTCGCCATTGTCGCCGAGGAAAGCAACCGGGCGATGATGACGGCGGTTGGGGCGGACAACATTGCGCTAATTGGCGGTGGGCGGATTTTTTGCGCGGGCTCGACGCGCTATACCCACGGCGATGATGGTGACATGGGCACGCTGGTTGCGTCACGCTATCGCCCGCGTATTCTGGTGCTGGATGGCTGCAATGACATCCGCATCGAAGGCCTTCGGATAGACGATTCGCCGATGTGGACCATGCATTTTGCGGGTTGCGAAAACATTCAGGTCAAGGGCGTTGCCGTCGATAACGACAGGCGCATGCCCAACACGGATGGTATCGTCATCGACGGCTGCCGCAATGTCGAGATTTTCGACAGCGTATTCCGCACCGCAGATGATGGCATCGTGCTGAAGACGACACGCCGCGAAGATGGATCGCTGACCGGTCCATGTGAGAATATCAACATCCGCAATTGCATCGTTGAAAGCCGTTCCTGCGCGCTGAAGCTCGGTACGGAAAGCTTTTCGCCGTTTCGCAATATTTCCTTCGAAGATGTTCGCATCGAAAAGTCCAATCGCGGCCTTGGTATCTTCTCGCGCGATGGCGGCCTGGTGGAGGGTATTCGCTTCGTGCGCATTTCCGTTGATTGCCATGAGACGCCTGCGGGCTTTTGGGGCTCCGGCGAAGCGATCACGATCACAGTTCTAGACAGGCGACCGGAAGAGTTTCCGGCGGGCACAGTCAGCAACGTTTTGATCGAGGATGTCACCGGCGTCATGGAAGGTGCGATCAACATGGTCTCGGAACATGAGGGCGGTATTTCCAACATCACCCTGCGGCGCATTTCGCTCGACCAGAAAGTCGGCCCTCTGAAAACCGGTCTTTGCTACGATATCCGCCCGACGATAGACGATCGTTTCGACCGCTTTCCCATCGGTGATAAAAGTGCGGGTCGCGTCAATGCCTGGCGTTTTGGACCTGATGGCAAGATTATCGGCCTCATTGACTATCCGAACGGCATCCCCGGAATTTTCACCAAAGGTGTGTCCGATCTCATCGTGGAAGACATCGAGATCACCAGACCCGATCCGCTGCCGGAGAACTGGAATGCGCAGGTTGTGGTGGTAACGGCAGCCTCCGCTTGAAAGCGCGGAGGCTGGCTTTCTTCACTGGCGTGCGATCTGCCCTGCCAGCTTGAACGGGCTTGCGACAGCAGCACCGGCGGCGTCGAAGACGAATGCGCCGATATTGCCGCCATTGCTGCGCATTTTTGTTTCAGCCTTGCTGAGATCGCCCGCGAACTTTGCAAGCGAAGCATAGCGGTCATGTCCCAGCCCGTCTGACGATTGCAGCGAGGAAATGTCGATCACCGTCAGGTGCTCGGCCTTCGCCGTGTTCTGAATGATCGGGTCGTGGATGTCGAGAAGCCCGACCCGCGGGCGCTCGCCGCCAACAAAGCTCGAAATGCTGAGCGCATTGTCTTCTTTCGATACCAGCAAGGTGATCGGATTGGGGATGCGACCAATGTCCTTGAGCTGCGACTGGAAGACATCGACGTCGATATCAGGCGCGGCAAGGATGATCTGAAGCTTTGCCAGCACGTCGTCGCGACCCTGAAGCTTCAGCTGCCGGGCGACTTCCATGGACAGAAAACCGCCCATGCTGTGGCCAAACACGATGACCCGCTTGACCTTGGGCGACTTCGTCAGCGCCGTCAAAAGCGCATCCAGCTCGGTGCGGGAATATAGAACCGCATCCTTATCCGCCACATATCCCGTGACGCTGGCAGCCGACGGCCACGAGAACATGATCGGCGGGCTGATCGTCTTGGCATCCGCTGCCATCTGCGCCGTGCGGAACAGAGCTTCCTGATAGGAGTAATTGTAGCCATGGACGAAGACGGCAACCGTGCCATCGAAATTGGCCGCACGCGTTGCCGCCAGCACCAGCCCGTCCTTCGATAGATTTTCACGGCCCGTCACCACAAATTGGCGCTTCGGGTCGGGCTGCTTTGCCGGATAGGTAATGGCCGCGCCTTTTCTATCCGGCGGGATAGAGAAGACGAAACGGTCGTAGTGAACTGCCGCCGCCCAGCGATTGCCGAAGGAGTTGTCTTTGCTCTGGTGATCGCGGTTGGTGACAGCCAGCACGCCGATGGTCTGAGCCGTGTCGTTCTTCAGCGCAACGGGCTTAAGGACGTCGGCCTCGGGACGAGACGCGCAGCCGGAAAGGGCAATTCCAATGGCGGCGATGGCGAGGGCAGAGCGAATGGTCCGGTCACCGCAGAAGGAAAAAAGAAACATTATACGCGTCGCTTTATAAATTAAGGGCGGGATGGGAGGGCGCGTTTCGCACCCTCCCTCTTATCAATCAGGCCGTTGCTGTCTCGTGGTCCGGTTCAGCGTCGTCCTCACGCGGAATTCTGAACCAGGCGACATAGAGAGCTGGCAAGAACAGAAGCGTGAGAACCGTACCGACCACAATACCGCCCATCATGGCATAGGCCATTGGTCCCCAGAAAACTTCCCGGGAGATGGGGATCAAGGCAAGCGTGGCTGCCGCTGCCGTCAACATTATGGGCCGCATACGATGCTCCGTGGCTTCGATCACCGCGCGCCAGGGCGATACGCCCTCGGTTCTGAGATGCTCGATCTGCACCACGAGGATGACCGAGTTTCGGATCAGAATGCCGATGAGAGCGAGGACACCGAGAATGGCGACGAAGCCCATAGGAGCATTGCTGAGAAGTAGCGCGGCGACGACACCGATCAGAGCAAGCGGTGCAACAGCGAAGACGAGGAACAATCTGCTGAAGCTCTGAAGCTGGAGCATCAGAATTGTCGCCATTGCCAGCAGCATCATCGGCGCAACAGCTGCAATTGGCCCCTGTGCATCCGCGCTGGATTCAACCGAGCCACCGATTTCCACCTTGTAACCAGCAGGGAGTGACGCCGTGAACTTTGCCACTTCCGGCTTCAGCTCCTCGACAATCGTTGCCGGTTGCGTGGAGCCGATGACGGCAGCCTTGACCGTAATCGTCGGGATACGGTCGCGGCGTCCGATCATGGGCTGTTCGAGCTCGTAACGGAACTTGGCGACTGCAGAAAGCGGAACGGATTTTCCATTCGAACCCGCCAACTGCAGGTTCTTCAGCGTTTCGATAGAACCACGCTCGACATCTTCGGCGCGACCAATAACGTCGATGAGATAGATATCGTCCCTGATCTGGGTGCTGGACGTACCTTCGACGATATCATTCAGCAGGGTCGCGATATCCTGAGAAGAAACGCCAAGCTGCCGCGCCTTGTCCTGTAACACATCCACCTTCACGACGCGCGATGGCTCGTTCCAGTCATAGGTCATGTTGGTCAGCAGCGGATTGGCATTGACGATGGTTCCGAACTGCTGGGCGAACTGACGCACTTTCTGCACGTCCGGACCACTTACGCGGTATTGCACGGGCTTACCCACCGGTGGGCCGATATCGAGCAGTTTGACGAAGGCATCGGTGCCGGGGAATGTTTTGGTGAGATAGGCCTGAAGGTCGCTGCGAAGACGGTTTCTTGCCTCCAGATCCTTGGCCACGATGACATTCTGGCCAAACCAGCTGGCTGGGCTTTGAACGTCATAGGAAAGGATGAAACGAGGCGCGCCTTCACCGACATAGGTCGACCAGTGGTCGATGTCCTTATTGCCGACGAGCTTGTCCTTTTCGAACTGCGCCATCTGCCTGTTGGTTTCGGCAATGGTGCTGTTCTGTGGCAGGCTCCAGTCCACGATGAGTTCGACGCGGTCGGATGCCGGGAAGAACTGCTGCTGCACCAGACCGAGGCCACCCAGAGACAGGGCGAAAATGACGACCGTTGTGGCAATCGTAATCCACCGCCACCGCATGGCAAGACGCAGCAGCCACGCAAAACCTTTGGCCGTGCGGCTCTTCTGCTCATGATGCGATTTCATCGTTTTTGGCAGGATGACCACGCCCAGGAGAGGCGTGAAGACCACGGCCACGATCCAAGACACGACGAGCGACACCGCGATGACGACGAAGAGCGTGAAAGTGAACTCACCAGCCGCACTGCTGTTGAGGCCAATCGGGATAAAGCCTGCGACGGTGACAAGCGTGCCCGTCAGCATCGGAAAGGCCGTCGAGGTATAGACGTAGGTGGCGGCCTTTCGCAGGCTGTCTCCTACTTCCAATCGCGAGACCATCATTTCCACCGCGATCATGGCGTCGTCCACGAGAAGGCCAAGCGCGATGATGAGTGCACCGAGCGAAATACGCTGCAGCGATATGCCGGTATATTCCATGAAGACGAAGGTGATGGCCAGAACGAGCGGGATGGAGATCGCAACGACCAGACCCGCCCTTACACCCAGGCTTATGAAGCTGATGGCAAGAACGATGACGATGGCCTCGAACAAGGCGGTCGTGAACCCGGATACGGCCTCTTCAACCACCGCCGGCTGATCGGACACGCGTTCTACCGTGACGCCAATTGGCAGGTCTGCAACGACACGCTTCATCTCGGCATCGAGATTTTCACCGAATGTCAGCAGGTTCGCACCGGGCGTCATGCCGATGGCCAGACCGATTGCCGGTTGACCCTTGAAGCGGAAGAGGGAAGACGGCGGATCGACATATCCGCGCTTGATGGTCGCGACATCCGTGAGTGGGAAATATCGGTCATTGACCCGAAGATTGATCGACTTCAGGCTTTCCTCAGACGAAAATGCCCCACCCACTCTCAGTGCAATACGCTCAGGACCAGCATCCACGAAGCCGGATTGGGTCACCGAGTTCTGTGCCTGAAGCGTGTCGATAATGCTTTGGCGATCAAGCCCCAGTGCTGCAATCTTGCGCGTTGAAAACTCGAGATAGACGACCTCATCCTGTTCGCCGATGATATCGATCTTACCAGCGTCCGGAACGGTCAGCAGCTTTGCGCGGGCGTCTTCTACCAGATCACGCAATTGCCGCTGAGACACGCCATCCGAGGTAAAGGCGTAGATGTTGCCGTAAACATCACCGAATGTGTCGTTGAACGAGGGTCCAAGCACACCGCTTGGCAGATCGCCCTTGATGTCGTTGACCATGTTGCGGACGCGGATCCAGTTGCCGGCAACATCCTTCGCCTTGGTCGTGGGAAGAAGTTCGACATAGATCGTCGTCTGGCCCGCCTTGGTTTCACTGCGGGTGTAATCGAGCGCGTCTAGCTCTTCGAGCTTCTTCTCGATTCTGTCGGTGACCTGTTTCGTGACCTCTTCGGCAGAGGCACCGGGCCACTGCGCGTTGATGATCATCGTTTTGATCGTAAAGGATGGGTCTTCTTCACGTCCGAGATTGAGGTAGGAGAAGGTACCCGCCAGAATAAAGACGATCATGAAGTACCAGACGAGCGAACGGTGCTCGAGCGCCCAGTCGGAAAGATTGAACGATTTCACTGGGCAGTCTCCTGATCGATGCGAACGGCCTGGCCGTCTTTGAGTTGGTTGACACCCGCGACCGCGATGCGGTCACCCGGGTTGACGCCATCGGCAATCACCACCAGGTCGCCAATCGTCGAGCCTTCGTCGATGGTGACGTCTCGCGACGAAACCTTGCCTGCCTTGTCATCAACGACCCAGACAGAGGTTTTCGAGCCGTCTTTTTTGATTGCCGATGCCGGAAGACGGATGACGGGATGCGAGGTGGTCGCGGCGCTGGCGGTGATGACTGCGCCAAGGCGCAGCGCCTCCGGCGGGTCGATCAGCGTCAGTTTCGTTCTGCGGGTACGTGTCGCATCGTCTGCTTCAGGCGCGACTTCGCGAACGAGCCCCTTGGCGCGGATATCCGGGTCCAGTTGCAGTGAGACGTTGAATTCCGAGCCTTGCTTCAAAAGCGCGCCTCCGGCTTCCGGCACGTCGATAACGGCATCCCGTTCTTCCGGCCGCGCAACGGTCACGACGCTTTGGCCTGCGGAAACGACCTGGCCGACTTCAGCGGAGGTGGTGGTGACGACACCATCGAACTCTGCCCGCAGCTGGGAGTAACCCAGCTGTTCCTCGGCCTTATCGAGATTGGCCTTGGCCTTGTTCAGATTGGCCTCGGCGGTAACGCGTTCCTGCTGCGCAGTTTCGAAAGTGGATTTCGCCGCAGACTGCCGTTCGAACAGCGTCTGCTGGCGCTGCTCGTTGGTGACTGCATTGGCAAGTTGCGCCTGTGCATTGGACACATCAGACTGCGAACTTCTGACAGCAAGCTCCAGGGCGAGCGGGTCTATTGCGGCAAGCACATCGCCCTTTTTGACGATATCCCCGACCTGCACATTGCGAGCGACGATTTGCCCGAGAACGCGAAATCCGAATTCTGTTTCTATGCGTGCGTTGACTGTGCCGGGCAAAGTCAACGTTGCCTCGGGCATGAGTTCGGCTACCACAGACAACACGGGCCGCGGCTTTTCAGCAGCGGTTTCCTCCTGCTTCTGGCAGGAAACGAGAAAGGTCGTGGCCAGCATCAGCGCCACAACGGTCTTGTACGATTTCATTGAGCCGCTCCTTCGTATGCCACGACTTCGCCAGCGGTGAGGAATTTGGTGCCATCGACAACGACAGTTTCACCTTCGGACAGGCCGGAATGGACTGAAAAACGCTCGTTGACGTAGTTGCCAACTTCGATTTTGCGCAGCGATACTGAGCCGCTCTTTGGATCGATGATCCATACGGCTGGCTGGCCGGAAACCGATGCCATGGCAGACCAAGGCAGTTGAATGGTATCAACGGGCTTGTAATGCGCAGTCGCGACAACGGCACTTCCAAGCCGAACCGCCGCTGCCGCATCAAGTGAAAGCTTCACGCGGATTGTGCCCTTCGTGGTGTCGAGTGTCGGTGAAATTTCGCGCACCGTTGCCTTGATCGGGTCTCCACCGGAAAGCATCTTGACGAACACATCGTCCTGAAGCTCGCCTCCCAGAAGCATGGACTCATCGACGTTGATGACGGCATCGCGAGGGCCATCATGCGCCAGCGTGAAGACCAGCTGCGCAGCCTGTGCAACCTGACCGACTTCCGCGTTGCGTGCCGTGATAATACCGTCGGAATCCGCTTTCAGCTCAGTCTGGTCGAGAGCATCCCGGGCCGTTTCCACCTGCGCCTGGGCGGACTGAACCGTACCCTGGCCGGTGAGCAATGTTTCCTGCGCCTGATCCAGCGCGGCCCTTGTCGTCACGCCTGTGTTGAACAGGCTCTGCTGGCGGTCGAATGCCTGCTGAGCCTGAGTCTGCTGGGCCTGCGCGGATTGGAGAGTAGCCAAGGCCACTTCCAGGTCCGCCTTCTGCTCTTCAGGATCGATGCGGGCCAGAACCTGTCCATTGGTCACATGCTGGCCAATGTCGACAAGCCGCTCGGTAATACGGCCGCTGACCCGGAAGGAAAGGTCGGACTGAACGCGCGCACTGATTTCCCCAGTCGTCGAAACGGCCTCAGCCACCTTTACGGTGTGAACCTTGACCGTCTCGACGTGCCGGGGAGATTTCTCTTCTGTTTCTTTATCTGGGGTGCAGGCGGAAAGACCTGCAAGGGATATCGCCATAAGGGCGGGTAAAGCGAGACGTCTCATGCATTGCCTCTTGAACCGTGATGAAACCGTGATACATTTGACTTACCGGACAGTCAATGAAATTGTTTGCTGCGATATTCGCCGCGGGCAAAATGGTTAAGGATCGCATATGAAACGGCTGACACGCGCCGAACAGAAGGCACTTCGGCCCACGCAAATTCTGGAAGCAGCCTTTGAAGAATTTGTCGAACATGGCTTCACCGCAGCACGGGTGGAAGATATCGCCGAGAGAGTAGGGGTAACCAAGGGAACGGTCTATGTCTACTTCCCTACAAAAGAAGAGCTTTTTGCGGCAATGATCCGCCACATCGCCGCCCCGATCGATGATCTGGCGAAAGAAAGCCAGCACCTGCAGGGCAACGGTGCCGAGCGGCTGAAGGAGCTGCTGCTTTTGCTCTACGAAGGCTTGCTGAAAGACCGGCGCCTGCGCCAGATATTGAGATTCGTCATATCCGAGGGCACACGCTTCCCGCAGGTGATCGACACGCACCGCGACGAGCTGATTGAGCCATTGCTCATTCGCATCCAAACCATTCTCGATGAAGGAATAGAAGCAGGCGAGTTCATAACCGGCCCCCGAGCAACCGCCCGCATCATCTTCGCCCCTGTCGTGGCCATGGCCGTAGAAACCCTCATCCACGGCGACCGCCGCGAACTGGATATCCCCAGCTTCATGGAAGCGCATCTTGATCTGGTGATGGGGAGTTTATTGGTCAGCAATCGTGTGCGCTGAGATGTTGGTGAGCCAGATGGCGAAGCAAAGGCTCGCCGTCTGGTGTCCCTGCGTATGTTAGATGAGCGCAGGTTTAGGGAGCAAATGAGATGCTCTGGTCTTCTGGGCAAGGCCCTAAAACCGAACGTGCCGCGCGGATTTGGCAATCAATCGATTTGACCGTTGTGTGCTCCTATCCGGTTAGGCTCCGTCGCCTTGGCTTCGCCGGACTGATGACGTCATGTCCGCTCATTGTCAGAACCTGCCGCGACCGCATCACGGCATTTGCGGCCATTGCGCAGGTTTCTGATCTGGTCGAGTATCGAAGTGGCTACGTACATGTTGGGATTATCATATGAAGCTGGTCGAAACGCCGGAATTCTCGATTGAAGCAAATCCGATGTTTGAAAATGTCCGCGTCTTTGCAGGATCAATCGGATTTCGCCGTCATCCGGAGACGGTGTTCTCGCCACAGATGAGCGTATGGTCTTCCAAGCGTGAGAGAAAATCGCCCGAAAAATGGTTCGGCGAACGCCTTACAGACGACGGCGGCAAGATCGTAGAGCGAAAGGCTGTCACCTTCGCGGGCATGACGGGCGAGATGAGCAAGGTAAAGGATCGTCTGCAAGATTGGGAGACGAAGGAAAGACGTGACTGGTACCGCCTGCGCGTCCTTTTGGTATCGGCCGATGGTTCCAGATGGTATCACGCCACCGCCATGGTCAGTGCACCTGACCTCACCGAGATCGAGACTGATTTTGAGCGTCTGCTGGGATCCATCCGCCTCAAGCTCGAAGGCAGTGCGGCGGACGAACCAAGAGCTGTGGCGGACGCCGAGCGGGCAGCCGTCCTTGAAAGACTGAAGGACAACATGGAGCGGGTGTCAGCCATTCGCATGCAGCAAAGCCATGAGCAACGGCGCATTGAAAATGCAGCGGCGGCGAAGGCGCCCGTGGCCAGTATCGAGGAGCGCTTCAATGAGGCGGTGGCTGACGCTGGGTTACAGGATAAGCGTGACGCCCTACGCCTGATCGTCATGCCAACGGTTAGCATGGTTGAATTCGATGCCGCTGACGGCAACATCGCTGGACTGAGCCGCATCGGCGGTGGTCCTGACCTGTCTGCCGACATGGATTGGCCGCGCGACGACAACGGCTTGCACCTCAATTATCTTGCCCAGATCAATCTCGCTGACGTGCCCGATCGCCCGGAAGCGCTACCGGAATCCGGGCTGATCTCCTTCTTTACTGGAACGGAGTACTCGGACTGGCGCGTCCTCTACACACCGGCGGACGCCACTCTCGAGCCCTATACGCTGCCGGAAGACGCGATGGACACGGCAATCTCGGTATCGCAGATGATCGTCTGGGATAGCGACCTCAAGCGATTTGTTCCGAACGGGCAGGCCGTTGATGGACTATCGGTTCGTGTTGACGAGGCAGGCCGCATGACATTCACGCGCGACGGCGCAACTGTGAGGGCCTTTGCCTCCGAATACGAATTCAGCCGCTCGGCGCAGGCCCTGCGCTTCGAACGCTCTCTAAGCGCTCCCTTCGGCCAGCTAGGTGAGAAGAACAACCCGAAAAAATATGCAGATCTCGGTATCGAAGACCCATCGGATTTTGCCATCGCGATTGGTGAGCGCTTTAAAATCGGAGATGGCCCACAGCACCAGATGTTTGGCATAAGCGGCGTTCGCGATCTTCCTGCGATCCAGAAAATGGCAGCGAACCATGCCGCACGAAACGATTGGTCAGATATATCCGCGCCAGATGGCTGGTTTATCCTCATCAAGCTCGCATCCGGAGGCGAAGCAGATTTCAGCTTCGGCGACCACGGCGACTACATTTTTATGGTCCATCGGAAGGATGCAGCGCGAGCCGATTTCTCGAGGGTCTACGCCTTTGTCGACTCCGGTTGAGAAAGAGGGATCAGAACCTTGATCCATCGCTCAAGGTGCAATCGCGATATTATATGTCGAACGTCCAACTAGGGCCAACAAGGGGCGAACGGCCTTAACAAAGGCGGGGTGCTTGCCGAGTTATTATACCGATAACCGCTCACGGCGATGCCTTCAGATGGCTTTATCGAAGGCGTCTGCCTCACCTTCCGTTGCAAAGGTGAATGTCACTCGTTCACTGTCATCGTCCTGACGGATGCCAACTGCAGTCACAATCAACCGAGCGATCTCATCCTGTGCGTCACTTCCAGACCGGAATGCATTCACCGTTTTCTCAATGGCCGGTGCGAAGACTTCGCTGATGACACCGAGACGCATGTTGTGTTTCATGATGATATCCCGGTCCTCGATGATCGCTGCCTGCTCAGCTTTCGGGATTCCGGCATTGTCCATTGCGGTGATCGTGGCATTCGTCGCAAGCCTGATCGGACCCTCGTTAAGCCAGCGGTCAACCATCTGATGGAACTGGCGCATACGCGCAGCGGGAATAACTTTTTCTACGGTAATCGACATCTGCGTTCCTTTGTCAGCTTACATGCATGCCTATACAAGCCCCCAACAAACGGGACCGGTTATAGCGAACATGAACAACTTGCTTGAGCAGGGTGTATGAATTCAAGCAACAAGGTTCAATACATTTGTGTGAATGTCGGCTCTGCCGAGGAGGAGGGGCTAGGGCAAAACGATGATGTTGGTCGGCCACACGCGGTTTGGGTTGACTGACATCGTGACGGAAACACACCATTAGCAGACATGAACTGCTTCGAAGTTGACAGCTGGAATGGGCGCGCAAGCGGACCGCCAGGTTTACGTGCGGCCACGCCATGTTCCAAAGGCGTATATACGAAGTGGGCATTCCCTCTTGTTGAGATTACCCATCAGTCCACCCGTCCAGCGTTACATCGGAAAGTCTTTTGGGACGTAGCCGACCCCATCCTATCCATCAGGGGCTGCTGGCCTTCTAGCGCGGCACAATGGGAATGACGTGGCCGTTGGCGAATTCGCCATATTGAAGCTACAGAAAGCGTCGGCATTTCAAGTTACGAAAATCAAACCCTCATACGCTGCTCATCTGATGCGATGTTGATGAGAGCTACATAAAGCAGCACGCTTCGAGGTGAGCGGTCGCCCTTAAGGCTTTGATATAAGGGGGAGAAAAGAGATTGGCTGGGGAACCTGGATTCGAACCAAGATTAACGGAGTCAGAGTCCGTCGTTCTACCGTTGAACTATTCCCCAACGCAACCGAAGTGGTCTGTGCCGCTTCGTTAGCGCGTCATATAAATGATTTGTCTCGCTATGCAAGTCGAAAAATGCGGTTGCGAGACGATATTATAGCTTGGCGCTTATTTCTTGATCCGGGGAGGGAAGCGTCCTGCCGCTCAAGCGGCAACTGGTGCCTCTCTTTTTACCCGCTCGACAATCTCTTTCAGTTCAGCCCGTTCTGCATCGTTCAGTTTCTCCACCCCGGGAACGCGAACCGGGCCGACGTTGGTGCCGAGCATGCCGATGGCTTCCTTGACGACAGTGACATTGGCACCGTTGAGATATTTCGTGCGCATGGCTTCGAAGCCGGCGATGCCGTCTATCAATTCGCGAGCCGCTCTATAGTCGCTAGCTTCCAGCGCGCGATGAATGGCGTGCGAACGTTCTGGAAAGACATTGACCAATCCGGATGTGAACCCGCGTGCGCCCATCGCATAGAATGCCGGAGCCCAACCCTCTGCCAAACCGCAGACCCAAATTGCGGGGGCGTCTTTCGTGGCGCGGATGACTTCTGCCAGTAGCATGAGGTTGCTGGAGGCGAATTTGATGCCTGCAATATTCTGATGAAGCGCCAGCTTGCGAAAATCTGCAACAGAAAAGCTGTCGCTACGCACATAGGCTATGACGGGGACGGTGGAAGACTCCGCCAGCTCCAGAAAATATTTTGCCTGGTAACTCGGCCCCGCAAACGGGTCCATGGGATGATGTCCCATGATGGCGTCGGCACCTTCGGCAATCGCATCACGCGCCAAGGCCTTGGCTTCCGTCAGCGAACGGCCGACGGCCGCGCTGACCAGCGAGGCGCCTGCCGCAGCCTTTATGGTTGTCTGATGAACCAGACGCACCTCTTCCATCGACAGGGTGAAGAACTCCCCCGTATTGCCTGCCGCCATAAGATTGTGAACGCCAGCGTCTGCGAGACCCTTGATCAAGGTCGATAAGATCGATGTATCGACACTCCCATCCGCGGCGTAGGGTGTGACTGGCACGCCTGAAATACCCGTCAGTGCCTTGCGCACCTTTTCCATAGATGTGTTCACTCTGGTTCTCCTCCCAGTTTTTTGAAAATAATGCTTAGATACGTGTCGCCTGACCTCACGACGTGATCGCGCATGGCTCTTTCGGCCTCATCACTTTGGCCCGAGATGATTGCCGTGGCGATGTCTGTGTGTTCGGCGAGTGCTTTTGCCCGTTCTGAAGGGTCTGAATGAATGACGCGACGAATTCCCGCGTCGTAGAAGCGTTGGCGCTCGATCATTCGTGAAAGGTACTGGCACCTGGAGGCGACGTGAATTTGATCGTGAAAAGTCTCATTAAGCGCGATGAGTTCATCCGCTGCCGCGTCAGTGGTCGCAATCCGCATCTGCTCGATCGTATGCTGTAAAGCTTCAACTGCATTTTGCTGTAACCGTTTCGCAGCGAGCCGAGCGATCATGGACTCCAGAGCTGCCCGGGCAAGGATAGTCTCCTCGGCCCAGCTCTCATTGAACCGAATAACGACTCCGCGCCGGGCAAGCGTCTCTACCAAACCTTCTGCCTCCAACTGACGGAGGGCCTCCTTGATCGGCGTGGTGCTCACACCAAGTTGCTCTGCAAGTTGGCGTTCGTTCACGCGTTCATCAGGCGAAAAGCGTCCTGAGAGAATGGCTGTTCTCAGCGTCCGGTGCACATGGTCACGAAGTGTCGTCAGAAGCTGCGGATCGAGCCGTGCAATACGATCATCCAAGGCTGATGGCTGAATTGGGGCCAATGCAACAGTTCCTCACATCAGAAGTGATATTGATATCTGATATATCAGATAAGTTCAGTTATTGACAAGGACGTGGTGGCGCTCAAATCCAGAGCCGTTTTGGAAACGGCTTTTCAGTCTGCTTGATTGGCTAAAGATAAAGAGCACACTTGCTACGAGTGGCCTTTCGTCCATGCAAGGATATGAACTTTAGCTAGAAAGGCCGTCGCGAGGGGCGACTTGCTAAATCCTATTATTGGGAGCCCATTGCCGGGAGGTTCGGCATGCAATTTCGGCGGGATTTGATGGGCGATTCCCCTGAAACACGAAATTACCCCAATATCTCAAACACTTACCACTTTTCTGTAATTTCTTCAAAGTGCCCTGTTGACTTGTTTCGGGTGTGTCCTCTATAAGTCCGCTCACTGACGAGGGCGGCGGCGCTGCTAGCGACGATGTCC